>USAI01000024.1 GCA_900552675.1 uncultured Prevotella sp. | reverse complement strand
CGTGTATCTACTAGCATCGCGGATACGCTTACGTGTGCGTATAGACATAAAACGCACACTGCCGTCTCTAAGAACACAAGCCTCTTTGACTTATTTCGTTGGATTAATAAATAACTCATCAACAAAAGTCTGCTGAGGCGTATCGAATGTAACCTTTACATAGCGTGCTTTTTCTTTCAAATTATTAAATAATACAGCGTCAATCCAGGCATCATGCTTATTGTTGGGGAAACAAGGCGCATCCTTTATACCTGCCAGACGATAGTTTTTACCATCGTTAGACAAATAGAGATAGGTTTTCATAGGCGCTACCACGTTTCCTGCATGATAATTTAAATAACGCAACATTACGGTGTTGATATTGGTTACCTTTTTCATATCAACAACACAATTATGACAACCTTGAGCAAAGTGCATCCAGCGAGCATCGTCTTTATCTTCTTCAGCCAGCTTGCCATCAAACAACATTTGCTGTTCAGGCATAGCCATTTCTTGTGTTGCACCATTACGAAGCTGATTTAAGAAAGCCGACTCCATCATTTTCCAATAATTGTCGCCTGCTTGCCAGCTCATATAGTCGGCATAGGTTTTGTTTGAACCTACGGGCTGACCCAACTGATAAGGCGAAACGGGGTTTTCAATGATGCCACCAAACATGAATGAAATGATGCGGTCGACACCAGCTGCTGAAGCGGCTACCTGCTGAGAAAGCAAACGAGAATAGGCAGCCGGAATTAATGCCGACTGACGATCGTTTGTGCCTTCTTCCCAAGTAAAGGTCTCGCAGTTGGCCCACATCTCAATATTCAGTTTGTCATGAACCTTGCGCATACGTTCCCAGTTTTTCTTCAAGCCAGGTATGGGGAAGGGCTCGCGCACACAGCCCACCTCGTCTTGATAAGCAATGATATCGACTTTCAGTTTTGCCATTTGCTTCTCAAAGTCAGGATGATCAAATTCAGACAATCCAATGCCGTAAGGCGATATCAAGGTTTTCTTGCCTAGTGTCAGTTCATGTGCCTTTTCAACCAACGAGTTGACGGCCTGCACGGCATGCTCGGCAAAGACAGGGCAGATGCAGTCTTCAACGGGCAAATACCAACCATAAAACGCTTTATGATTTTTATATAATGCAGCCAACTCGTCCATGATTTGCAGCTGACGCTTTTTGATAATAGGGTCTTGCAAATTGTCGTCTTGGTTTTGTGCCCAACCCGTGCTCATAAACACTTTTACATTGTGTTTGGCAGCCTCATCTAAGATAGCATCTACTGGGCTCTTTACGCCCTTGGTATAATGCCACGGCATCAGTTTAGAAGGATAATAAGCCTTGCCATCGTTGGCTACCTCCATGAAAACCAAATACTCTAACCCCATTGCAGCCAGCTCGCGCACCTTAGCTGCCCACAGGTTGGGGTCGGTATTATCAAAGTTAACTGGGTTAGTATATTTATTGCGCACATCTTTATAAGCAAGGTTAATCCAGGAGCCTGTGATAGGCAACACCTGTTGTTTTGTTTGATGTTTAACAGTGCTTGAAGCGGCCACTGCTCGGCTTTGGAAAGCCGTAAAAGAGGTGCCGAAGGATAACAATCCTACGGTAACCCACATTTTTAGTTTATTCATGCTATTCATATCTTTCTGATTTTAAGTTTCGCACGTCTTCGACATGCGAAACCTGAATTTCTATTTTTAATGAACAATTACAAATTTGGGGGTTACGCCACCCGCGTCAGAAACAGCCACACGAGCTTTCACCTCTTTCTCTTCGCCGGGGAACAACGAGATGTAGTTGTCGCTCCAGAACACGGGGTTAATTTCTTCGCCCTGTGCATCGGTCAAAGCCATGCGGTTGAAGAACGACAGGCGTTTCGACTCGTTCTTCAGACGAACCGTCACTTCATATTCGCGGTCATCCTTTACCACTTCGTAGCTGGTATTCAATGTGGGCTTCGCCATCGTTGAGAACCAGAAGAAATCCATGTGCTGTGAGTAATACCAGTACAGGTTCTCTGAAAGCAGCTTGCCCGACTTGTCACGCATCTCTAACTTCACAAAGTAGTTGTAGGTATAAGTGCCGTTCTGTGGAACCGTTACTACAGGAGCATAGCAATCGGCACCAACACTTAACTGGCTGGTATGTTCCCAAGCCACACTCATATCATTATTAATAACCTTTGCCGTTACAGTTACGTCCTCCAGTGGCTTATGCGAAGCATTAACAACCGTTACCTTGAAATCGTCGGCATTGAGCTGAATGTGCGCAGGCTCCATGGCTTTCTTTGAGAAGTAATAAGACGCGTTGGGGGTTAAGAACCAGTCGTAAACCTGCCAACATACATCGGGCCAGCACGAATTTACTTTCCAAATCATAACACCTGATGTGATGTCCCACATACGGTGGTTGGCAGCCTCAAACATGGCACGATAGCCATCGGCACTTAAGAACTGGCCAAAGTCGGAATACTCTTTTGCCGTCTTAGGATCGCCAAACATGGTACGAATGGCATTGTCGTAAGAACGATAGCAATAGTTGCTTACATCCCAAGCGCCATGTTCGGCCCAAATGCTATCTAACGGGAAGATGGGGCTGTTTACATTGGCTGTGCTTTCGGCGGTGGGGATAAACTTACGCAAGCTGTTATACACAGGCACAGAAGGCATACCCAACTCGTTGCGGAACATTTGCAGGTGCACCTCATCTACCTTCTTAAAGAAATAATCAGACGGTGCCCAGTTGTAGTCAGGAGCGCCATCATCGGTAGTTCCTGTAGGCAAGTCTTCTTTCAAATAAGGAGTCAGCGCATCAACATCCCAGTGATAGCTCGTGGTAGGTATGTATATTCGAGAAGTGTCGAGGCTCTTCACCTTCGCCTTCGTCTTGTGATACAAAGGCTCATCCATCAACACCTCATTACATCCTATCCACGCAATGATAGAGGGGTGGTTACGATAGCGTAGCATCATGTCTTCAACACAAGTCACGGCCAAATCATGATTGGCGGGGTTGTGCTCGGTCTCGGTGCCAGGGGTCATGCGGAAGCACTGATAGAACACGTGCCACCACATCAGGCCATATTTATCAAAACTTTCGAGCCATTCGTCAGAAGGCGAAGGCATATCTTCGCTGCCAATAATGTTCATGTTGGCTTCTGCCATGAGACGAGCCTCATCGTAAATGCGCTTCTCGGTTTCTTCCAGCAAGATGTCGGGCTGTATCCAGCCACCCTTACAGAACACACGCTTGCCGTTCACATAGAACACTCGGCCATAATCTTCACCTATCTGATGCAAGTCGGTGGTCACCTCACGAATACCGAAATCAAACTCCTTGCTATCTGACACGCCATCGCCTAATCGGCAAGACAGTTTGATGTGATGCAAGTATTGCTCGCCATAGCCATTAGGATACCACAGATAGGGGTTCTTAATGAGGAGAGCAGGAAAATCGGCCGACGTAAATTCTACCGTCTTACGTTCTCCAGCTTCCAACGACACTTGTTTTGTTAATTTGATAGGCTTCAAGACGCCCTCCATGTGCTTGGTATAAGTGGGAAACTTCACATCGTTGACCAATGTTATCAAAGCTTGCACCTTACCGTTCACCTTTTGGTTTGATGTGTTACAAACCTCCATCTGCACCTTCACATCGGCCAGCGAGGTGTTTTTCTTAGGCAATGTAGTGGTAACAAACGGATGCTCTAATATCATCTTATCGGTAGCTTCGATGGTTACCTTCTGATAGATGCCCATATTGCGGTCGCGAACCACAGGCGCACAGTCCCATCCGCCCGATATCTTCAAGGTTTCGTCCTTAAAGAGATCATACGAATGGCCACGCACGGGGCCAAACACCTTCAGCTGCGTGCCAGGAGAGGGCACACCAGGATGGTCTACCTGATAAATCTTTACGGCCACACAGTTTGTTGCGCCAGCTTTGGCATAATCAGTAATGTCCAGTTTAAAACGTCTGAACATACCCACCAACGAGTCTTTATTGGCCACCAAATGTCCGTTAACCCATACATCGGCTCTATAATTTATGCCATGCAAGGTTAACCACACCTTCTTGCCTTTATACGTCTTGGGCAACTTCACCTCGGTGCGATACCAATAAGGGTCTTGCCACGGATTGCGGCCATCTTTACGATGGTTATACTTGGCCAAATTCATCCGCTCATTAAATTCATCCGACACATCAGGTATCTGATAATTGTTTAAGCTAAATCGCGGATCAGGATATACACCATTTTTCACCATAGCGTTCAGAACCGTGGTAGGAACGGTAACCGCCTGCCATTGTCCTACTTCACACGACGGCGTTGACACATGAGCATCGGCAACTTTCACATCTAAAGCGCTCATCATACGCCATTGCTTCAACTCTAATGTTTGAGCCTGCACCCATAACGACTGCACGCACAACAACAAAACCAATGAAATATTTTTCATATTAATTATTCATTAAGAAAGCTGCTGCACCTATAAAGCCAGCTTTTTACTCAATTGAGGTTACTTTCGCTCCATGCAAAAAGCAGCCTGGCTCAAGGCCTGAAGCCTCGGCACGTGCATTGACAATCAGCTGCAACGGAATGATTGAAGGAATGACAAACAAGTCGGCACGGCTGCAGTTAATCTGAATTTCTAATAACGAAGCATCCTCTTTGCCCAACAGCTTATCAGACACCCATACCACCTTACCACCAAATCGGAGAACATCCTCGGCCAGTTTTACCGACTGAGCATACACACCCGACTGCGAATGGGCATATATCACCACTGCCAAATGTTCGTTTACCATCTCTAACGGACCATGACGAAACTCGCCACCCAACAGTGCCGAAGCTGGCGTCTTTGTGGCCTCCATAAACATCAAAGCGGTTTGCGAAGCGGTAGCCCAGTCAACGCCTCTGCCTATAAGCTGAACAAATGTATGGTCGTGCAAGAAAGCAACGGCCTTTGGCACTACGGCTGAAGCGTCGTCTAACAAGCGCTGAATTTCAGTTGCCAGCTCGTCGCCGACAGCCGACACCGAAGCTTGTCCTTTCAACACTTCTACCAACTGCCACACAATCCAATAAGAGGTGATGAAGGTTTTTGTTGAAGTCATATCTTCCTTTCCTGCCTGACAAAGCAGTACATAATCGGCCTCTTTTGCCAATGTGCTATCAGCCTCATTGGTGATGCCTACCACCAACGGACGTGCTGCCTGTCCCATCATTCCTTTCAACAGTTCAACCACCTCATAGCTCTCGCCCGACTGTGAGATGGCTACCAGCAAGGTCTTCTCGGTAAGAAGCTGACGCTGGAAATGCAACATCTCACCCGCATTTACTGCAAAAGCAGGAATGGCAGCACCCGACAGGAGCAGGGCGGCGGCATGCGACAGGAAGAAAGAGCTGCCCATGCCAGTAAACACCACTTTATCATAAGCGCCACTCATCCAGGCAGCACGAATTTGCTGCATCGCTTCTATGCCTTGTTCCGAACCTGTCCATGCCACGGTCTTTTTCAGCGCCTGCGGCTGTTCGTTTATCTCAATTAAAAATTTATTCATGTTTATATTTTTATTATCTTCTCTCTAACAGAGAAAAGGTTTGAATATTCAAATCTTATTTTTCTGTATAGACGATAACCTCAGTAATCCATATTTTACCGTTCAATATCGGATTTTTATATTTAAACGTGATATCATGCTTACCTAAAGGAAGATCATAACAGTAAAATAGCTCTGGCTTACGATAATTCAGTTCTAACGGCAAAGCAGTGGTCTGATAAAATTTACCATCTACATACACATCCATCTCTGCTGTATATGAAGCGGGCAAGTTGCCAGCCACATAACCTTTCACAACCACACCCTTACCATTGAAAGAGAACGGATTAACGTCGTCGATGTTCTTTTCAACCGTCAGCTTATCAGACACGGTAAGGTTTTCAAAAGCCACCTCTAAGGCCACCGGAGCAATTTTCTGTTTAGAAATGAGATAATGATTGCCTTCTTTAGCATGTCCATGCTTTTCCAGCATAGCACAGGCATGACGATATGTCATTTCATAAGCCTTGTTCAAGCTAAGGGCTGTATGAGAGAAAGGTATATCCTCTACTTCATACAACGCCTCTTTCCATTTCTCTGGAATTTTATTATAACCTATCATGGTGCCCAAGATGCCAGCTGCAGATGCAGGGTTGCAATCAGAATCCTGACCCGCACGAGTAGAGATGTCAATGGTCTTCTCAAAATCGCCCTCACCGTATAACAAGCCTAAGATAACATAAGCACCATTTATCTTTGTTCCTATGTTAAACGAATTATGAATACCCTCAGGACAGCTGATCTCTTCACTCCATTTGTTCTGCAACTCAAACCAAGTGCGTTTCCAATCCTTCGGATATTTTTTATGCCAACGAATGACATCCGACATACACTTATGAAAATCGCTTTCGGCAGGTATCGCCTTCAAGGCTTCGCTCACAATATATTCAATATCATCACTTACATAAGCCAACGAATACATGGCAGCAACATACACACCGCCATACCAGCCATCGCCGTACGACATGATATGCCCCACCTTATCACAAATGGCAGCCGCTTCATTGGGCATACCTGGCGACATGATGCCAGCAAAATCGGCCTCAATCTGAAAGTCGATGCAATGTGCATGAGGGTTGTTCTTCCAATATCCACTCTGCGGAGCCTTCATGCCTTGCGACAGATTATAACGAGCCACCTGATTAGCGTGCCACAACGGATATTCTTTTTTAGCGAAAGCCACGGCAAAAGAGTCAACAGGAGCATCCAGTCCGCAGCGTTCAAACACCTCTACGAAAGTAAGGTCTACATAAACGTCATCATACAAGCCAGGAAACTCATTATACCATTTCTTTACCGTATTCTTGTTCCATGGAATAGGCACAAAATCCTGTATGATCGTGCCTAAGAATTTAAATTCAGTAGGACCACCATAACTACAACCTAATGTTTGACCTGCCCATGCACCTTTCACCTTGTCTTGCAGCGCCTGCTCAGACAAAGCAATCTTTTTACCTTGCTTCTCTACAGCCTTGCTTTCAGAAACGAAGCACAATGCCAGTAAAGCCAAAAACATTATTTTCCTCATTACTTCTGCCCTTTGTAACGATTATACCATTTTGTATATTGCTCATACAACCTAATAGAATCAGAAGGTCCGGCAATGATGTCTGTACCCGGCTTATTCATGAGTCCTAAGTATTGGTAGCAAAGCACCTTATCAACAAATGGACTTAACGCCTCGAGCTGCTTGATAATGCGTTTGTTGAAATCGGCGGGCAACAGGTTGCCGCTTGTCTTGTTTTCGAAATAGAACAATTCGAGGTCGGCCCACATACGTGCTCTTGACGCCTTTTCATGAGCCTTATATAATATTTCATAAAACTTAGCAGAATCTTCCAGCGGAGTATGGTTCACCCCCACTCCATCCTGATAAGCAATGATGTCGATATTCATTTTCTCTAACTGACGAACGAAAGTGTCGTCAAAACGAGCTTCTTTGATAAAATAGGGCGCGATCAGGTTCACGCAATTAGGGGTGAGACGCTGGGCAAAGTCGGCACATTCGTTTACATAATTCACACAAGCATCAACAAAATAAGGTTGCAGCATGGCTTCATTAGGGAAATACCATCCATAGAAACATTCATGATGGCTATATTTTTCGGCTATCTCCTCCATCGACTGGAAACGAATCTTCTGAACGTTCTTATCCAACATCATGTTATAGGCATCCAGGTCGCCCCAGAAGTCGTTGCTGACAAAAAATTTAATACCACACTCGTCGGCAGCTGAAAGCACGGCCTCCAACGGATCTTCGCAACCCATGGGTATTTGCGGAGCAATCTTTGACGGATAATACGGCTTTCCTGCCTGAGCCACACCCATCAACACCAGATACTCCATACCTATTTCACGAATTTCAAACACCTTTCTACGCCATTGGTCGGCAGTGAATTTCTTTAAGGCATCATTCCAATAGGCACCTTCTGCTGCCGAATGTTGAAATTCGAACCAAGATCCCGACAATGGTTTTATATTTTTCTTCGGGGCAAGCGCATCTACATCTAAAGATTTGCCACATACAAACTCAGGAGTAGCCATCATACCCAGACCACTTAATCCAAAGCATTTCAAAAAATCGCGTCTGTTCATTTTCTTATAGTTGACAAGTTGACGAGTTAACAAGTTCTTGCTTAGGCAAGCAGCAAAGCCGAACAGTCAAGTTCTTGCAGAAACAAGCGGCAGAGCCGAGCGTAAAAACTTGTAGAACTTCAGTTTATAATTAAAGGTTTATCTTAACAACACTTATAAAATATGAACTCAAATAAACCCAAGGTTCACATCAGTTTATAAGAGCTCATACTTTTACACTATTATTTACGTTTCTTTTGCTTAGCCTTCACTTCTTTCAGATACTTTACATATCCGTTAAACAAGTCGATGGTACGAGGTTCGCCTACACGGATAGACATCTTCGGGTCGTTAAACACGCCAGGGAACTGGTAGCAAAGAATTTTTTCAAAGTTGTCAAACAGATTCAGGTCGTGGATGATCTGCTCTACAGGACGAGGATACAGCGAATTGTCCGGATTGAACAAGAAGGTTTCAAGGTCGAACCACAGATGCGAATGAGCTTCATCGCAAACCTTCTGCAACATATCGGCAGCTTGTTTTCCTGTCAAATCGGTCTCTGGCATACGAGCGAAACCAAACGGGCAAAGAATATCCAAATACTTCAACAATTCGGGATAAGTATCTAAACCTACTGGAACATCAAAACTATTGGTTGCCAACATCACGGGCTTTTCGGGAGCCATAGCGCCACAGAACTCTTTAAACTCCTTGAAGAAGTGTACGATTTCGGCTTTTCTTTGCTTGCTACGCTCAGGATCGGGCTCCCAGTTATTCAAACCGCCACCGCTTTCTTCAGATACATAGAAAGCATAGAAAGATTTATGATGACCATACATCTCCCACAGTTCTTTGGCTACGCGCTTGTGCCACTCTAATGACTCTTTACCAAAATCGAACCAAGCAAACATACCAACACCCATCAGCACCTGCATACCTTGTTTGTCGGCCTCTGATAAGATAGCTTCGATAGGGTCGTTGGCAGCAATATCCATACGACCAGGATACAGCTTAGAAGGATAGAACGCTTTACCAGGATAGTTATCAACCGTTGTTGTGCTACCAATGTATGCTTGATGACGGAACACCTCCTGAATAACAACCATATTCATCTCAATCTTATGCATTGAGCGAATCATCTCTCTCCACTGGTCGTCGGTCATCTTTTTGATGTCCTGGTTCCAGTGTTTTCCTTCTTCTTCGCTCCAATGATAGATGCCAGCCCAAGCGCCAGAGATCTGCTGGATAGAACGTATGTCAGAGTTGATTACTTCTACTTCCTGTGTTCTACGATAAACCTTAGAACCCTCAGCAACCTTCAATATCACCTTATGCTTACCCACTTTATCTTTCATAGGAAGCACCACCTTTACCATATCCGATTTACCAGCAGTAATATTCAAAGTAGTATCGCACAATAGTGCCGATTTATTTTCTTTCCCCCAATAAAGAGATACCTGATATGTTTGCTGAGCACTGGTTTTGTTTACAATACCTCCACGAATATCCAAGTTGATCTTATTTGTAACCTTTCCAGGAGGTATTAATGTCAAACCTATCTGCTCTTCAGCCTGCGCGCTCAAGACACACAGTAAAGAGAACAAAAATAAAAATGCCTTTTTCATATTTTTCTAATTTGAGAATTAAGTAGGTGCTCCGAATTAAGTTATCAAAACACCTACTGGTATAAAAAAACTAACTTTAAATTTGCTTTACTTTCTAATTAATTTACTGGTTTACTAACAACATGCCATCGACATGCGACAGTTGAGTCATTAATAAAAACTCTTTGGGAAGCTTACTGCCGACTCAATCTCGTTATTAGCCAAACGAATATAAGTATCGATCGTGCGCTCGCCTTCCTTCAAGATGATCACACGCGCACCATTCGGGTTCAAATCGTTATAAACAGTGTTTCCGCCCGAGTAGCGACCATAGGCCAGCAACACTTCTTTATAAGCTACGGCATAATCGTTGTCGTGGTCGTGGCCCACAAAGATGCCCATCACATCGCCACACTCTTTTACAGAAGTGAAGAAGCCCGAGTTGGTAGTGGGGCAGCACACCATTTCGCCTTTACAGCCAAACACTCGGTTCTTATCTTCCATCAACGCATCCTTAAACTCAGGAGTAGCGATATGGAAGAACGCTAAAGCAGGAAGGGGTGTTCCCCCGTTCTTCTCAGTAAACGCTTTGCTCTGATTGCGATACCATGCTATCTGGTCAAACTTTATCCAGTCGTAGCCAGGCACCGAATGAACCTGTGTATAAGAATGTGAGTCGATGCAATACAACAATGCTGCATCTTTATTTTTATCTTTTGCCGACTTTACGGTCAACACATAGTCGGCAGCAAGGGGCTGCACCAATCCCTCTGGCATCAAGCTACCCTTCTTCTTTGCAATATAATCGTACAACTCCTGACGCGTATGGTCATACTCATCATCATGATTACCAAACACCACTGCATACGGAATGTTACGACTAATGCACAAGTCGAGCACAATGTCCCAGCCTTTGAACGACTCGTTCGAAACAACGCCATCGCCTGTAATAATCACACAGTCGGGGTTCTCGGCATCTAACACTTTATTAATGCAATCGATGCCCACCTGCGAGTTGGCTTGGTCATCATACTTATAATGAATATCAGTTAATTGCACAATTTTAAACTTTCCATCTTTGTTAAAACGCAAGGGTGTCTGCTGTCCCAAAGCCATGCAAACATTAAGGACGGCACACAAAGTTAAAAAAAATCTATTCAATTTCATATTGCACTTATAAATAGTTTATTGTTAATAGTATTCATCTAAATTGAAAATCAAAGGACAAGCGAACACTCGCCCTATGAAATACACTTATTATTGATGACAAAAAGATCGAAGCATGAGGTCATTTTACTTCAAGCATGAGGTCATTTTACTTTAGGCAGGAGATTATTTTCCTTCAAGTAGGCCTTATAACCATCATAGTTGTTTGTACCTTTCTTAAAGGTAGCCCAACTAAAGTTGGTAATATACTTTGTAAATAAGCCAGCCACCATCAGTTGATCCTTCAGCTCAGACCAATCTTTAGCCTTATAGTCGACGTTAGGACACCAGCAGCTCTTGAACGATTCGATGTCAACACCAAACTTCACATTTGTAGCATCGCAAGCCTTCTTGATTTCAGCATACCAGTTAGGAAGGTCTACATCAAAGTCAACCAAGCAGCGTCCACCAATGTCTTGCAGATACAGGTTGTCAATACTCGGCGTGCGCTTAAACAGGCTTTCAAACCACTTGCCACAAAGGTCGGCAGGCAGTCCGCGCCACAAAGCAGGAGCGATGGCCACGGGCTTATCTGATTTCGACTTAATGTACGAAGCCACACCCTCCAGATATTTTGCAAGCATGGCAAGCTCAGGTTCTTGTTGCCATCCTACAGGATAAGAGCCGTCATGAAACTCTTCAGTAATATACCATCCCACCAAACAAGGATGGTTTCCAAACTGCTCATACACCTCATCAAACAACCTCTTATTGCGTGTGGTGTTGATGTTATATTTCTTTGGATCTCGCAAGTTGGTCTTGCTATAATCGCCAGGATACAAGCCCAAGATAATCTTCATGCCGTTACGTTCAGCGGCTTCAAACATTTTGTCGATGATGTCGCACTTCACCTGTACCCAAGGCAAGTTTGTGTTCTTATAGAAAGAAACGTTAGTAGCGTCGTCGCTACCCGTAAACTGCTCCGAGTATTGAATAATCCAAGTGTCGATGCCTACCGCACGGCTGTCCTGGAACTGCTGGTCCCAATCTTCATTTTCATAAGCATCCTTGTTCAACTGAATGAATACGCTGGAGAATGTTGGGGTGCCTCCCTTCAACTCGTATGATGTGAGCTGTTTCAATTCATCAATCTGACATTCGCCATTCCAAGCGCCACCTGCTTTGTTTTCAATCTCAATGCGGAAACCTTCATTACGGTTCATCAACAGCTTGTCTGACTGCGTTCCTTTACCTTTCTTATACAGTTTAAAAGCATCATAAGGCATAATCAAGCGTGTCCAGCCGTCTTTCGACAGCACCTCTTTATCCTCAAAGGCATAATATGACCAACGTTCGCGCGAATAGTCGTGTGGTGTAGTTTCGTTAAACTGCTTTTCATCTTCCATGATGATGAAGCGGAACACGGCATCTTTGTTGTTACGATTACCTTTCACCCAAATAGAGAGACCTAACGGATGGAAAGACAAGTCGACACGATAGTCGCCCCAACGCTGTTGGAAAAACACTAACTCACGACCATTATCATTCGTTCTTCCTATGAAATTATACTTTAATTTAAAGCTTCCCGTTCCCTCTTTATGATCATCACCCAGCACATAGTCTAAGCCTGCTACTTCTGTTTTTTTCTGCGGATTAGAGATATCATAAGCTTCGCATCCTAACTCGTCATAAGCATTAATTACTTTAACCGCTTTCGTATTATTGATGATCTGCTGTTTCTGTAAAGCCAGATCATAGCCAGGGGCTCTATATCCTTCATGAATTTCAGAAGCGCAAGATGATAGCATTAAAAGCATGGCCAATAATGATAACGGTAAAGATAAGAATATATTTTTCTGCATATTTTTTTATTATTTAAAGTATTTCGTTTTTATTGAAGGCCATATAGGTGCTTCACTAAAAGCGAAATCGTTACATATTTTATCATTCATTTCATTACTGTATGTAATACTTCTTATACCATCTTTTTCAACTTGTATCTGTGCCTGATTATTCTATTTATAATAAGCATCTGTTACTGTTACTATTTTTAATTTTCCTATCTTATTTATGAATAATAAAAAAATAGGCGGGATTATACCACCGAGATAAAACTCCCGCCTATTTTTTATTTACTATTGATTATTGTCTAAACCAAGACATCTTATATGTACGTATGCAGGTCTCTGATGCAGCGAAACCAATGTTACATACTGAGATATAGATATCATATCCTGTGCTTGTAGGAACAGTGCATGTAGCAACATCGCCCCAGTCGTTATAGTTAGTAGCATAAGGTGAGCCCTCGCTCTTGAAGAGAGCAAACTTATCATAGCCACTATCATCCGGACCCATCTCCATGTTCTTAGGATTGGTGATATCGAACAGACGCATGAAGGCATCACCGCCTGACCATGGGTCACAGTAGTGGTCTAACAATGCCAAGTAGGTATCACCCTCAACAGAGAATACATCGAAGCCCAAGATACGATACCAGTGGTTATCCTGATTCATATTAGTAACCTCATAGAACGGAGTAAACATTGCGAAATGGCTCTTGCGCTCAGGATGTTCATCAGGATTACCGCTACGATGGTTATAAGCGATGTAGTGGTTTGAATCGTCGTCCAAAGAAGCACGTTCAATCATCGGAGCCTTTGTCCAAGGACTACCTGCAGGACCATAGCGAAGAGCTATTGGATGAGCAGCAGGAGTAACCAGCTGACCGTCTTGCAACTTCCAATAGTAAACCTCCATATTGTCAGGACAAGTACCATAGATGTAAGAAACGCCCTTCGTAACGTCACCCTTCACGCTGAAGTTATAGCCCAAATCAAGAGGACATCCATCATCAGCCGCATAATTCAAAATATTTACGTGCTCATTGGTAGCTTCGTCATAACGATAAACCATGAAGCCAGCACCATAAATATTTTCACGAGCTGTCAACAAGTGGCCACCATCATCGGTGCGAGCATGCATCATAAATGAGCTTGCTGCCTCAAGGTCTTTCACATAAGCACCTGTTGCGCGATCGTACAACTTAATATTATCATTATAAACCTGAACGGCCAAGTAATCCTTCCACAATGCCAAACCTGTAGCATTGGTTCCGGTTTGCATTTCTTCTCCGCTCTTACCCCACAGTTTTGCAACCTTTACCTTCGGAGGAGTGGGCACTACACGAATAGTGTTGTGATGTTTGTTACCCAAAGCATCCACTACGGTGATCTGATAAGGCTCTGTGAAATCCATCTCTCCACCGATGGCGGGAGTAACGTAACAGTTGTGCTGAACATTCACATAACATACAAGACGAGTTACGTCCAACGGATCATCTTCAGTAGTAGGCACCTTTACGATAATTTCTTCATTCTCGGCATAAGGACCAGCCTTAGTAGCCGAATATTTAGAAGGATTACCAGGTATCTGTATCGTAACACCCATTAAGCCATCAACCTGAGGCGTACGTCCTGTTTCATAATCTGGCGACTCGCAAGACGCAAATACAGCCAGACACAAACATAATATTGCTGATATTTTACTTAAAACTTTCATTTTACTCTAAATTTTAGTTGATAAATTCAACATCGATTTAACATTTTGCCATTTCTCAAATTGATTAATGTTTCCATTCATCAAATTGTTCAACGAGACCGTTCTGCTCTACCTCATCCAAAGGAATTGGGAAACGTTTGTTGTAACGCTCTTCCCATACGCGCTTCTTGCCACCATCAATGTCAACCACTTCATATTTGAACTGATTTTCACCAATCTTGGTAGGCTTAACACCGTGCATGTTGGTTCCATTCAAAACATCAGTAGCCAAGCCCCAACGGCGAAGATCCCAGAAGCGATGACCCTCGAAAGCCAACTCTACCTTACGTTCATGGCGAAGCAGCTTCATAAACTCAGTTTGATTTGCTGCCGTGGGTTTTTCGGTAAATCCAGCTCTTTTTCTTACCTGGTACAATGCATCTAATGCTTCAGGCAACTTGTTCTGCATAGCCATGGCTTCAGCATAGTTTAACAACACCTCAGCATAACGCATATAATAATAGGTCAAATCGCACTGTCCTGTGAAGCTTCCGTTCTTCTCAATAGATTCTTTCATCAGCTTACGCATGTAGTAGCCAGTACTTGTGGTACCACCACCAAAGCCAAATCCATCCTTGCTGCCTTCGTAGGTGTATAAGGTTTCACCCTTCCACTGGCAACCGTTATAAAGAATGGTAGCATAGAAACGAGGCTCACGGCCTTCATAAGGATGAGCGGCCATTTCAGGATTATCCCAATCAAAGTCGCGTCCGTCGGCCATCTGATAAGAAGATACCAAATCTTCAGTGGGCGATACCTCGGCATAACCACCATCGCTGGGCGGGCAGTAGAAATAGTCGAATGAATAAGTCATCTTATCCTTAAGGTAACCAAACTCAATCACACTTTCTTTGTTCTCTACGGGCGCCAAACGAGAGTTCTGGAACAGTTTGCCGTAGTCAGGATAAAGCTCATAATCCTGCTTCATCACCTCAGCAGCAGCATCTGAAGCATCTTTCCAACGCTCAGCATACAGCATAGCACGTGACAACATACCATAAGCAGCACCACTGGTTAAACGTCCCAACTCTACTTTATCTTTAGTAGGCAGGTGTTCAGCAGCAAACTTCAAGTCGTCGTAAATAAACTGCCAGCCTTCTTCGGGAGTGCACAGTGCGCGATCCTTTTGACCCAGCTCAGGAAGTTCACGGCAAATGATATACTGACCTCCATAGCATCTTGCCAAGTTAAAGCAACATACAGCACGGAAGAAACGTACCTGAGCTTCAGCCTGTATGGCAGCTTCTTCAGAGAAGTTTTTACGATGCGACTCAATGTTTGTCAAGCAACGTGTCAAAGACAACATGGTAGAATGGCTGCCCCAGCTGCCAAACATATTACTGGTGGGCGTGATAGGCATGCTACCAAAGGCAAACACATTGATGTTATCAGTAGGGTTGTTATACTTCAACATATCTGTACTTGCCTCAGTACCCAGGCCATAATAACCACCTACACAACCATAATATCCATTAATATAGGTTGACAAGTTAGCGTCATTTTCCCAAATCACATCAGAAGGATATGACTTTGTCAATTCTGGATCAATATTGCAACTGCTTAACACTACACAGGTAGAAGCAACTGCTGTTAAAATTTTCTTTATCGATTTCATCTGAATAAGTTTTTAGAAAGTAAGGTTCAAACCAAATTCATAGGTACGCTGCTGCGGATAATAGCCTTGGTTTACGCTGGGCATTTCAGGATCCAAATAATCCAATCCACAGAAGGTAAGCAAGTTGCTACCACTTACATAAGCACGGATGCTGCCAAAGCCAATCTTATTGGTTAACTTCTTAGGCAGAGTATAACCAATCTGAGCGCTCTTCAGACGCAGATAGGTACCATCCTTGATCCACCAAGAAGAGAATTTACCACCATTATCACGACCCTCGATACCTAAACGAGGATACTTAGCGTTGGTATTTTCAGGTGTCCATGAATTTTCTACCAGATAGTAAGGAGTATTACCCTCGCAATAGAAAGGCTTGGTATAGAACGTATTGTCACGAACGCCACTATCATAGATACCACAGAGGTCAACGTCAAACATGGCAGCGCCTTGCCAGAACATGTTGAAGTCGAAGCCCTTCCAATCACCACCAATGTTCAAACCGAACATCATTTCAGGTGTGCTGCTACGGCTGATGGGCACCATATCCTGGTCCCAAGTAATTCTACCGTCACCGTTGATATCTTTCAGCTTAACATCACCAGGCTTGGTGTTGGTAGAGCCTTCAAATACTGCGCTCTTTGCAATTTCTTCTTCCGACTGGAACAAGCCCGTTGCAACAAAGCCTAAGGTCTCGCCCAAGCGTTTACCTGTTCTACGTTTGTACAAAGGCACATCGGAATCCTCAATGGTCTTCAAGATTTTATTACGTGCCCAAGACACGTTGCCTTTTACATAATAGTTCAAATCTTTAATCTTGTTGCGGTGTGTCAGTACCAACTCGAAACCACGGTTGTCATGCGAGCCATAGTTGATATAGGCGGGGTACCAGTTACCCAAAGAGGGAGGGAACTTACCTGACTGGCCAGCCAATGAACGAGAGGTCTTCATATAGAACACATCAAGTTCTACGCCCAAAAGGCCATGCCACAAATCGGCGTCGAGACCAATGTTATAGCTATCTGTAATCTGCCACTTCAAATCGGGACATACAGGGCCGCTCATACCCATGTCTTTATAGGCATTTGTTCCAAAGACAACACAGGGATCTGACGACAAGCCTGCGGTAGAGAAATAAGTCATTGTGTTAGAGATAGAGGCATCGCTACCCAAACGACCTACTGAACCACGAATTTTGAAATTGTCAATAAAAGGCAGTGCGTTCTTGAAGAAATCTTCTTGAGAAACACGGTAGCCCAATGAAACAGCGGGGAAGAAGCCCCAACGGTTACCCTTAGGAAGAGCAGTAGAAGCGTCGATACGGCCTGTAAACTCAAACAGATACTTCTGATCGTAAGCATAATTTAAACGCATTACATAGCCAGCACGCTTATCGCTAGAGTGGCTACCCTTAACCAAGTTTTCGCTCACCTTGTTACCATAGCTCATATCCATGATGTTTGTCAAGGGGAAATCTTCTCTACCAGCCGAAATTCCTTCATAGTCTTCTCTTGCAAATTCATACAAGAACAAAGCTGATACATCATGCTTACCGAAGGTGTTGTTATACTCAACAGTAGGACGGATGGTGTAACGCTGCTGTGAGCCATACCAATGTGATACAGAGGCCATAGACCAAATACGACCCTTTTCTACATTACCTTGATGAGTAGTTTGGTTCCAGTTGAAAACATCATACGGAGTAGCTTCAGCTTTTCTCATTGTATGGGTCTTCAAGAAGGCAGCGTCTAATTTAACTGACAATCCCTTGAGAGGCAATTTATATCTTAAAGATAGATCGCCCTGGAATTTTGTTGTCTTGGTGATTTGACGTCCAGACAAATCGCGAGCAGCAAGGGGGTTGTTGTTACCATTACCAGCAGTATTTTGGCTGGCGATAGGCATACCGTCCTTGGTATAAGGTTTCAAGAAAGGATATGACAACATAGCCTGCTGGAATACACCTGCATACGAATTAGGACCAACTGATGCACCAGGCGACAATTGCTTATCAACTGATCCATAAAGGTTCATTGAATAATCAAAGTTGTCTGTAATCTTAGCGTCTAAGTTAGAACGGAAATAGTATTTGTCATAAGAGGTTCTCTTAACAGCACCTTCCTGGTTGTATGCACCAAGAGAAGTAAAGAACTTAACGCGGTCGTTACCACCCTGTACTGAAATAGTATTGGTGTATGAGGGAGCAGCATCACGGAACAACAAATCGAACCAATCAGTGCTACCGTAAATTTCCTCATCAGGACCAGGGTTAGTGATACGCTCAATATCCTCAGGCTTAAAGCGCAGGTTTTCCTCTGCTACACCGTCCATCAACTGTGCTTTATTGTACCAATAAGCATAGTCAGGACCATTCAAGAACTTCGGGAAATTGGTGTTCTGGCTCAGTGTTAAAGCAGTGTTAAAGCTTACAGTAGGTTTCTGTGTAGTACCACGCTTTGTTGTTACCAAGATAACACCACCCGAAGCACGTACACCGTAAACAGCTGCGGCAGCAGCGTCCTTCAAGATAGTAACTGATTCCACCTCATCGGGAGAGAAATCAGGGAAATAATCCTGTACCACACCGTCAACAACAACCAAGGCGCTACCATCACCGGCACCGACACCACGAATGTGAAGATTAGCACCATCTTGACCCGGCTGACCGCTGGTTTGTCTTGTCACCAAACCTGGCAGACGTCCTGCCAACATTGCAGAAAGCGTTCCGCTTGGAGCTTGCTTCAATTCTTTGTTATCAACTTGAGCTACAGAACCTGTCAGATTGACTTTCTTCTGGGTACCATAACCCACTACTACAACCTCATCCAAAAGCTCATTGTCTTCTTTCAAGATAACTTTCAGAAGTTTTCTACCCTTCAATGCTACCTTTTGTGTGGTATAGCCTACAAAAGAAAAGGTCAATGAATGGTTAGCATTGGGCACGTCAATAGTAAAGTGTCCATCCAAGTCAGTCACTACACCCGTTTTGCGGTCGTCTGTTGATACAGTAACGCCAATCAACGGATTGCTGCTTTCATCGAGCACAGTACCTTCAACCTTCGTCTGGGCGTTAACACCCATACTAATGAAGGCAAATAATAAGGTTAGCCAACAAAAATACTTAAATTTCATTTTACATTAGATTTTAGATAATAATAAAAGAATTAATTAGTTATTTTTCATTCAACAGAATGTCTTCCAACGTTTTCCAGCACTGGAACAGTCCTCTTGGAACATGGAAACAGCCTTTCCATTTGCCACCCTTCAAAGGCAGCAACACCTCACCTCTGCGATTCAGGTAACCGAACCATTCGGGATGTTCCTGGTCTTTGAAGTGGCTCCAAGTATAGTCGTGCACCTTTTCAAACCATTCCAAACATTTCACGTCGCCAGTGAGATGGTAGCCTTTCAGCATCGAGATAAGGGTTTCGATGTGTACCCACCATAACTTCTGATCCCACTCAAGCTGCTGTGGGGGGAAGCCCTTGCGATCCATGAAATAGAAGATACCGCCAAACTCCTTGTCCCAGCCATACTCTAACATCTTGAGAGCGGTGTCTTTAGCTTTTTCAATCAGCTCGGGACGGTTCAGGCGTTTGCCCAAATCCATGATAAACCACATGGCCTCGATGGCATGGCCTGGTGTTACCTGACGACCCTCGAAGCAATCAACCAACGAGTTGTCGCTATTCAGGTTCTCAACGATGATGCCACCCAGCTCAGGACGCAAGAACACTTCCATCACCTCATGAATACAGGTGTCCATGGTCTTCACCAAGAAGTCTTCGTCCAGGAGGTGCTCAATCTCGAGTGCCAGGTTGCAAAGAATCATTGGCAGCGCGAAGCCTTTCAGGTTACGGGTGCCGGGGTGCAACTTGTTCCATTTGCCCTTCGGGTTGTCAACTTTTGAAAGGATGATGTCAAAGGTTTTCTTAGCTATTTCGGCATACTCTTGATTGCCTGTTGCCAAGCTCAACTGGCCAAACGCCATTGTGGCGAAGGTGTAAGAGAAAATGTTGTAAGGCTCAACCAACGGATTGCCTTGACGGTCTAATGAGAAATACCAGTTGTAATTGCCATCATGGCCATACTTTTTGAGGAACTCGCCGCCCTGTATAGCACAATCGAGCCACTCCTGGCGTTTTTCTACTTTGTTGTAAAGCATGGAGAACATCCACACCTCACGACCTTGAAGCCAAATGAACTTGTCTGTATCATACACAGAGCCATCGCGATTTAGGCAAGAAAAGTAGCCTCCAAACTCGTGGTCTTGCGAATGATCCAGCCAAAAAGGAAGCACCTTATCCAGCAGCTCGCCTTTGTACTGTTCAGCCAATTGTTTAAAATTTACCATAATATTCATAAGTTAATTATTTTTTCAGTTGACGAGTTTTCAGTTGACGAGTTGACAAGGAGATTAGCCTTGCTTGTTTAAGCCTTACAGTCAGTGAGTATCACAAGGCTAATCATCTTGTTTACTCGTATCTTGTCAACTCGTCCCTCGTCTACTCGTCTACTTTGTATAAGTAACCACCTCTCTCACCCAGATGTCAGCGCCTTTCACGGGGTTCAACCATTTGCATGTAATGGTGTAATGACCTTTAGGCTGCTCATAATTGAAGAAGAGCTCATGTTTGCGGTGATTATACTTCAGAGGCAAGTCGCAGGTTTCTACCAGTTTGTCATTGAAATAGACTTCCAGTTTAGCAACATAGTCGTCAGGAACATTTTCGCCTTGCACAGCACCTTTTATCACTGCGCCCACACCATCGAATGTTATTTCAGGGAACTTGGCTACCCAGTTCTCAACAGACACACGCTTGTCGAGCTTCAGTCCTTCAAAGCTAATTTCCAGAGGCACAGTCTTGGGCTTTTGATATTTAATTTTCACCTTATCGCCTTTCACCTTACCACCTTCGCGCTCAATAAGACGCAGGGCCTGTGCATAGCTTAATTCGTTGCCTTTATTGAAGCTTACGGTGTTGTTAAAGGGGCGATCGGCAACCTCCATCAATACATCAGTATATTTCTTTGGCAACTTGTTATAGCCTAACATGGTGGCAACGATACCACCTGAAGAGGCGGGGTTGCAGTCGGAGTCTTGTCCGGCACGGGTAGAGATGTCGATGGTACGTTCAAAGTCGCCTTCACCGTAGAGCAAGCCTAAGATGATGTAAGCTCCGTTAACGTAGGTTTCAATGTTGAACGGCACTTCTACGCCATCAGGACAAGCTATATCAGCACCACCCCATTTGTCTTCTATCTTCTGCCAGCATTTCTTCCAGTCGGTAGGATTTTCTTGATGCCAACGAATAACATCGGTCATACATTCATGAAACTTGCTTTCTGAAGGGATGGCCTTCAACGCTTCGGTAACAATATAGTTGATGTCATCGCTTACGTAAGCCAACGAATACATTGATGCTACATATACGCCGCCATACCAGCCGTCGCCATACGCCATGATGTGTCCGGCACGGTCGCAAATGTCGTTAGCGGTGTTCATCATGCCCGGAGCAATGATGCCAGCAAAGTCGGCCTCAATCTGGAAGTCAAGACAGTTGGCATGAGGGTTGTTCTTCCAGTGTCCGCTTTCGCGTGCCGACAGTCCGTGCAACAGGTTGTAACGTGCCTGCTGATTGGCATGACACAACGGATATTCTTTAGCCAAGAAAGCGGCGGCAAACGAGTCGGCAGGTGCTTCAAAGCCACAACGTTCGATGGTTTCGATGAAGGTGTAGTCAACATACACATCGTCGTACAAACCGCCACCGCCATCAAACCACTTCTTTATTTCGCCCGATGCCCAAGGCATCTTCACCGAGTCGGGGATGATGGTTGACAGATACTGGAACTCGGTGGGGCCACCATAGGTGCAACCTATAATCTGACCTGCCCAACCACCTTTCACTTTATCCATCAATGTTTCTTTCGTCATTGTGGTTTGCAGTTTCACACCCTTTGCCTCTGCACCCGAAGCACAAAGTAAACCTACAAAGAGGCAGGCTGCATAACCTATTTTCATTATCGACTTCATTGATTTCATTGTATAATAAGTTTTTGAACTTTCATAAGTTCAGAAGTTAACGGAATTAAGAAGTTAGCACTCCCTTCGGTCGTTCAGGAAATTCTTGCATAGGCAAGCGGCAAAGCCGAGCGAACAGACAATAGCTTTGTTGCTCAAGCAATATGGCATATGTCTGTTAACTTCCTTTTAACTTCCTCTTAACTTCCTTTTTAACTTCCTACATGGAGCTATTTCTTAACCACTTGCTTGTACACGTTTCCGAAACGGTCGGTAACAACCACCTCTATACGGGCTTGCTTGTTTTTGGGCAATGCCTTGAACAGATGTTCGGTGGGGAAGGCGTCAACCCAGGCAGCTTCCATCTTCTCACGGTCAGCGAAAGCCTCAACAGCGCCGGGGTCCAGGCCAGCGCAATGTTCCATCTCGCCCATGCGCTTGCCGTTCTCATACCATTCTACCTTCCACAGCTCGTCCCAGTTCCATACGTTAGCAATAATTTCATTAGGAAATTCTTTCGAAGCGCCAGGGGCGTATGCCTTAAACTGGAAGTCTAACGGATGGTCAACGGCTTTGAAACGCCATGTCACCTTGTTGCCATTCACTTCATACAAGCCAAAGCCTTGTGGCGTGCCATCTGAACATAACGGCGATCTCCAGAAGCCTGCACATACGGCTGCCGTGTTGTGCTCCATCAGTCGGTCGTTAAACACCACGTTGCCATTGGTATGCGTGTGGCCTGTTATAATATGTGTGTCAAAGTCTTTCACCATGTCAAACAAGCTCTTCACATTGTTTGTCTCGTCAGGAAGCAAGGCATTGAACTTTATTTCTTTCGTAGAGCTTGCGGGAATGTGCATCGCCACAAACAGCACATGGTCTTTGGGCACAAGCGCCAAGTCTTTCTCCATCCACTGCAAGGTGCGCTCATCAATGTAGCCTATATACCGATAATCTCGGTTGATATAAAAACAATTGTCTAAAACAATGTAATGTGCTTTTCCGCGGTTAAACGAGTAATAGATGGGGCCGAAATAATCTTCGTAGGTGCGATAAGAATGTTCAAACGAACGACCCTTAAGCTCCATGTCGTGGTTGCCTACCATGCGATATGCTGGCATCTCTAAGCCTGCACTCACTTCAAGAAAACGAGGATAAAGGCCGGGCGAGTTGCCTACAAGGTCGCCACAGTCTAAGACAAAGGCATCGCGGCCGTTGGCAAACGCTTTAACAAAGGGTCGCACCTTGTCAACATACTTTTGATACAAGCCCAACTGTTCTTCGCAGTTTACCTGAACGTCGGCCTGAGCAACGACCACATGGTTAAAATCGTTCTTCGGATTTTTTGTCAATACAAAATCATATTGATTGTTTCCTTCTTTCAAACGCTGATAAAAACCTACATGGCTACCTACCAATGGTGCCAAATAGCCTGCAGGTGAAGACAGATATACGAAACGGGCTCCGCGGTTCATGGGCAATTCATAACGGCCCTGAGCGTCGGTCTGCACCACATCAAATCCATCTGTTACCACTACTCCTTGCAGCGCCTTTCCTTCACAGGTCACTGAACCGCTAAGCTTGTTAGGGCATGACACACCGGCCATCGCTCTTGTAGACAGAAGGAGGCAGCAGCATAGCAATAACTTCATCAGATTTTTCATAAAGTAATGTTTTATGTTAAATTTGGGTTACATGTTCACTTACTGTTAGCTTTTGCAAAGAAAGTGATGTATGTGGTTTTTTAATATATATATGTATTGAAAAGGGTTGTTGTTTATTGAAAAAGTCGTTAATAAAAACGGCCAAATAGATTTATCTGCAGCAAAAGTACAACTAAATAAAATACCAAACAAATATAAACAAAATTAAATTCATTTAATAAGTTAAATAATTCTATTTAATTTTGTTTTACCATTTATTTTATCCTATTTTACCTCTTTTCACCTTGTTATATATACGCGGGCGCGGGCGAAGCGGTGCAACACACCCTAACGAAATCACGTAAACTGGTATGCAATATTACGCAATTGCAATTAGTATTTCAATAAGATTACAAAGGAGAGGACGAAGAAATTTAGGGATAGAACAGGAGGTAAATGCGATAGAACAGAGTGGGTTAGCAACAGGAAAGAAGATAAAAGTGAGGCAAACAGAGCAGAGGTAATAACAATTAAACACGTTTAATTATATGAACCTATTAATTAAGACGTTTAAATGAATAGCCCATTCTCTGCGCCGCGACCGCGTGGTTTCCACTCTCCGTATCATTTATTATCCGTTTGTTGTTCATGTTGTTCCGTTAATTGTTCAAGTTGTTCGATTAGTTATATAGTTTTAATATACCACATCCTATCCATAAATAATTGTATGGTATCGAGGCAAACCAAAGTAGGACGGGGTCTCCGTGCCCCGTCCTCCAGCAACCAAAAAATGCATAAATATGCAAAACGATGATGTGGCGGTTTTTAACTTAATAAAAGTGAAAATTGTTTTAATGTGTAAGCAAAACAGCAGCGTTTGCTTACAGTTTTCAAAGTTGATACTTCTCATTTGCAAAAGCATGGGTTTTAGGCTGTGAAACCCTTGAGTTCAGGCCCTGAAACCCATGCTTTCACAACCTAAAACCAATGCTTTCAGACTGTAATTTGATGGGTTTCAGAAAATACTACCCATGCCCCCAGAAACCGTATATTTATGCAAGGAAATGAATATTTATGCAAAGAACACATCAAGGCTTCGAGATAATCTCACAGATTGATTGTCATCATCGTTTTATAGTGTCCTCCCAACATTAGAAATGTACAATAAATATGTGAGGTTATCTATTTAGAAGTGCTGGGTGCTGGAGGACGTGGCACGGAGACCACCGTCCTACTTTTTTTACAAAAAGTGGTTACTATTTGTGTATCGTTAAAGAAAAAAATAGTAAATTTGCCAATGTTGAAGATGTTATTATGATATAAGAATAAAAACAATCATGCAAGAATAAAACAATCATGCAAGAATAAAAACATCTAAACAAGAATAAGAGTAAAGAATAAGAACATCAAGCCAAGAACAAAATACATAACCAAAAACAAAAAGTCAACCCAGAATAAGAAACGTGGCGGCACGCAGTAGCCTTAACACGCGCCACACAGCCCCCCTATTCGCCAACAATTTAATAAAATAAAACTTTATGAAGAAACATTTACTCATTGCATTATGCATGGCCGTGTCGGCATCTTGCTTGGCACAGCAACCTTCAAACACGCGTTTGTTGAAAGAAGAAAGTAAGGCAGTTCTTATCAACGACAAAGGCACTTCTACATCGTCTGGTTATCGAGATTTCATCTATGGTGAGAATGGTTGGCCCGTGAAACAGACCCAAGATGGAGAGGATTATTATTATTACGATTTTGAATTGAACAGCGCGGGTTACGCTACAAAGGTAGCCACCTATAACCTAAACAATGCTGGAGAAAAACATTATGAAAGCCGCATTGATTATGCTTATAACGCAGACAATAAGGTAGAGAAAAAAACTATATACGCTTTGGCATATCCTGATGGCGTGGCTTATGGCGACTACGATAAGATGATCTTAAAGCCCAAAACCGAATATTTTTATGAATACGACAGCGACCCCGAGGGATTTCTTTGCGAACGTCGCGAATATGATATAACGAATGATAGATTGTCGTATATCGACAAATCGGTATGGCTGAAAGATGCCAATTGCTATATTGGTCACTCTTCTATAAAACAGAGAGACTATGAGCAGATATCGTTAGACTACGACCCCGCCCAGCTCCTGTTCAGCGAAAAATTTTATAAGAAAGACAAAGACAACCACATTTACCTCTATCAGCATAACCTCTATTCTTTCTTCAATGATGGCACAACAAAAGAAAAACTGTACCAACAGTATGATAAAAATGGAAAACTCGTTGATATATCAGGCGTTAAGGTTGACGTAACCAAAGATGCGGCCACAAATATGTTTACCGTGGTATTGTCTGGTCCACGGATGGAAAACGGTGTCATCACCTACAGCCGCAGCTACGAATATAAGGCTTCAGCAAACGTATATTATGGTTTGCCCATGACCTACGAAAACGGCAACCGCTATCAGTATGTTACTTATCCTAACAAAGAAACCACCGAAAACATCTGGCTCGCACCCAACGCACTCTTCACACGAGGCACAAACGAGACAACGATAACCTATACCAACGATAAGGGCAACGAGGAAAAGAAGAACCTTGAAAAGTCACCCGATGGCACCTACACTGCCTTTTTTAACGTAAACCCATCTGACAACGACAAATGTGACAAGATTTTTGTTTATGACGAGCAGAAGGAAAAGATGGTGCGCATGATACGAAAGAACCGTAAGGATTTTAAATATGCTAATTATCGCGATATATGTACGTTAGAAGAAAAAGTGGGCGAAAATTGGAAACCGTTAGCTAATAACAGCGTTTGCGAAGGGCGTTATATGTTAATAACCGATGAGCAAGGCCGAGTAAAAGAAAGTATATCGTATCAATCAGACGGTTCGTGCAATGGATATTATCAGTTAACTTACAACGAAAAGGGTTGTACCAGCACTTATATAATATGTATAGATGATAATACAACTATGACATACTTTACCGATGAATATGTTGTAGATGGTAACATAACTACCACTACAAGATATAAATATAATTCTGACCAAACCAAATATCTCTATACTAAAACTGTAGAAGAGAAACTGAACAATGGTAAAGATAAGAAAACGCTGTCGTACTCATACGACCGTGATGCTAACCAGTGGAACTTTGACAAAGGCACTATCTACACCTATGAAGATATGGCCGATGGTTTTGTAAAACAGATTAATTATAAAGTAATGGCCGATGGTAGCCAGGTGCCTTATAGTAAAGATGTGTACAAAACATTGCCTGAGGGATTAGATGCTTATTTCTATCATTGGGACAGCGACCAGAACGATTGGGTAGGAAAAAGTGGCTACAGTAAATGGAATTATCCCGAAGCGGAATTTAAATGTAACAGGGTGAAAGACAATCTCTTCCGCCATTTCGACCCCCTTTCGACTAATAACTATTTATCTGAAGAAAGGCCATGTGTAAAAGGCAGAATGGTAATGAACAGACGCTATATATGGGATGCCGCCACCAAAAATTGGAAGACAAAGACAGAGAAAGGCTATGAATTGTCTGAAGATGGCAAAGTGCTGACCTACAAAGACATGAAGATGGATGATGCTGGCGTTATCGAGAATAACATATGGAGGACATGGAAGATAAATGATAAAGGTCTACTGTTAAGTTACAACACATATTACTATGAAAAGGACGAAGAATATCCTGGCGAAACTACTACATCGGAGACATATCAGTATGACGATTACGACAATGTGCTGAACGAAACGACGTATGAAAAGAATGATTATTACCAAAACGAGAGATCAACAACCTATATCTATGGTCAGATTGCTACAGGCATAGGACAGGCAACGGTAGGCGGACTCAGCATCAACGGTCGCACGTTCATCCTCAACGGCGCACAACTCGCGCTGTATAACACCGCTGGCCAGTGTGTAGCTACAGGCATCGGACAGGTGACAGCTCCCGCACCAGGCGTTTATGTGCTGAAGTCGGGACGCATGTCTTGGAAGATGATGATGAAGTAGAAGCCCCTCCCCCGCGCCGCGCGCAAGCGCGGCTTTCCCCTCCCCTTCTTGCTCTGGCAAGCGACCAAAGGTCGAGCGATGG
>USAI01000023.1 GCA_900552675.1 uncultured Prevotella sp. | reverse complement strand
TGCAACTTTTTACTCATATTTATCAACTTAAATTAATTCCGCCAACGGGTATAGATATATATTAAGCGTAAAATGAAAACTACTAATTTTGCAGCAGATAAAAATAACTAATAAACCACAACCAATAAAACGGTAACGCCTTAGCAATCAGATAAAAGCTGAGAAACGTCAGACTACATACAATAGTAAACCCCAAATGGCCACGGCCATACCCTATATAAACGACAAACCAATTATATAATAAATAGAACCAATATGAAAAGATTCTTAACTTTCTTAATGACCGTCATGGCCCTGTTCGCCTTCTCGACGAATGTCATGGCACAACAAAACGTTTTTCTTGAAACAGAACAAACGATAAACGGCATTAACAATGGCTGGAAGAATAACGGCCCACAGTTTACACGCTACGAAGGCACTACGTGGGTGCTTAAAGTGACAAGCATGCCCGATGATGGATTTTATTTCAGAGTGCGCGTAGATGGCTGGGATAAGCCCATGCAACCTTGCGAGGAAGATGGTAAAAACGTGCTGCAGCTTAATGGCCCGTTGTATGCTTTATATCCTTCTGGCAACGGTAAAACAGAGGGCGATTTCTACGGAGCAGAACGTGCTTGGTGGGTAAAAGGCTACAAAGGCGTTTACGATTATCTTGAGATATACGTAAACCTTACCGAAGACAAGCCATACAGAGGCGTTAAGGTGGTGGGAAAGCGCAATACGGTAACACCACCCACACCCCCTACGCCCCCTACAAGAAGCACCATCACGCCCCCAGCAGGCTATTATCTTGTGGGCAACTTCTTCTCACCTTGTAATAAGGCTGAAGTAACCCCTGGCCCCGACGGCGACAACATTAATTATAACCGTCATTATTTTAAGTTTGCTCAGAACAAAGAAGGCGCTTACACCATCAACATTCCCGCTTGCCTTACCGCCAAGATGCAGATTTTGGCTGTTGACGATGCTGGCGATATGAAGGTTTACGGCCCCAACGATGCTGCTACTTCGGGCATAAGCAACCAGCACCCCACTACTAATGGCAACATAACGGGAGCCTTGACAGGATCAGACGAGCTTTCAGAGAGCAGCCCCTACTGGAGTCTCACCACCCGTAACGATGACAAAGATATCGACGATGATGGTATGTACACCGTAAGCTTTACAATGGATGCCGACGGCAACCCCACCGCATGGACCATTCAGCACGATGCCCTCACACGCGTGGCCTATCTGCTAAACACCAGCTACGGCGCCACCGCACAACCCATTTATGACAAGCGTGACAAAAACGAAGGCGCCTTCACCGACAACGCCAAGGCTTTCCTACACTTTAATGGAAAGAAGACTGGCTACTACGTTATAGACTATATAGTGAGCGACGTAAACTTGTCGGAAGAGGCAAAGCAAGCCACACCTGGCATACACGCTACAAAGAGTATAAACAACAGCTCGGGCACACACGACAAGTTGTTCTTCTTGGGCAACGACGGAACAGAAGGCCACGAAGGAAAGTTGGCACCTAACCAGCATTCGTTCTCCCTCAACCTTAAGGGCATGAAAGAGATAGAGTATAACGCCAACCGTGGCGACAACAACCTTGCCCAAAAAAGCGGTTCATACGGTATGTCAGGCAGTTTCAGCGTGATTAACAACACCGATACGCCCGACTATCCCAACACCATTTCATTGGTAGGCGACGCCATTCCTGGCACCACCAACGCTGATGGTTCATGGAACTGGGCTTCGACAGCCGCCAAGATGACCTACGATGCCAACGAGCGTTGCTATAAGGTAACCATCGAGACCACCGATGCCAACTATGAACGCGGATTCCGCTTCGTGGGCAACCACTCACAGGCATACAACTGGCATGAAGACACTACTACCGACGAGAGCAAGATGGCAAAAAGCGACAACAAAAACGCCACCGGACACAGCTGCCTGCCCTCTGACCCTAACTTCTTAAGCTATACCACTACTGGTGCCACCACCGCCACCGAGGCTGAAAACAACATCAACTGGAACCGTAAGGCTGGCATGCACGTGGTGAAACTTTATATCATTACTGATGGCGAGAAACCCATTTACAAATATACCATCGAGACCACCGAGAACATTGGCATACCGTTTACCTATCGTGCAGGCAAGTTTATCCGCACCTACAGCAACAGCGTAGCCATGAATGTGGTAAGCAAAAACGTAAAGGTATATGAGGCTTACAGTTATGAAAATGCTCAAGACGAAACCAACATCTACTCGCCAGGCACCTTGCATCTGCGCCAACTGAATTATATACCAGCCAACGTGGGCGTAGTGCTCATTGGCACCGTGCCCGCCTCAAACGAATTGAGCGATGGCGACAAACTCGACTTCACCTTGCGCAAGCGCACAGAAGACGAGGTTACGGCCAATGACCCTACACAATATGTAAACGTATGGACCAAGGCCTCTGAATATACTAATCAGACATGGAACAACTTCCTCACCCCCACAGTGAAGGCAAACAACAGCCTGGGCAACATTGAGAAAGTGGGCGAAACCGTTACCTATCGCTACTATGGATTGGGCAACTATCATAACACCAATTATTATAAGGAGCACAAAGTGGGCGACGACTATATAGGCTTCTTCCGCCTTACCCCCAACGGTCGTTCTGGTGCCAATAAGGCTTATCTGCGCATGCCCGCCAGCGAAGAGGTTGAAGGTGGAGCGTTTGGCTACATCAGCTATAACAGCCAGTTTATTGGCCCGAAAGACGAAGACGATGCCTCGCTTGCTAAGATGATGATTGTCTTTGACGACGAAGAGATGGGTGGCGTTACCGAGATTAAGAACGTAGAAACCGTGAAGACACATCACGACAACGCCTACTATACCCTTCAGGGCATAAAGGTGCTGAACCCCACAAAGGGCATCTACATTCACAATGGCAAGAAAATCGTTATCAAGTAAAGTAAACCTCTTAAACAAGCAATAGCAATGAAAATATATATAAAACCTTCAGTACAAGTTATAAATGTTGTGGTTGAGCAGCTGTTAGCAGGCAGCGGTGAGGATGGTCAAATAGACGAAGGTTGCGCAAAACTCAACGAAGGAAATTGGGATATTGAAGACGACGAGCCCAGCGATGGCTCATACTTTGGATCTTGGGAGTAATTATCCTACACACCGTACGTAATATATGAAGACCGAAAGGGTGTTTCGAGCCGAACAAAACGGCAAGAAGCATCCTTTCTTTTTTTTGTAATTATCGCTAAAATGGCTCAAACAATATTATTTATAGAACCGTAAAGAAACAACATACAACAATAAAAAAAAAACATAGAACAACAAAAAAGCAACATAGAACAATAAAGGAACAACATAGAACAATAAAGAAACAACATTGAACAACAAAGAAACAACATTGAACAACAAAGGAACAACATTGAACAACGTTGTTTCCTTTATCATTGTATTAGGAATATTGTTCTTGTTGTTCCTTTGTTGTTTATGTTGTTGGGTTGTGGATTATGGGTTGTTATGGGTTGTTGGGTGCTGGAGGACGGGGCGCGGAGGCCACCGTCCTACTTTAGTTCGCCCAGTAGGATGGGGTCTCTGTGCCCCGTCCTCCAGCAACAAGCACAGCGTATATTGGCAAAAAACGGGGTAAACATCGGGCGAAGCCAGGCAAAAAGTGGCGCGAAACCATGCAATAAATCGGGCGAAAGCCTTGAGAAAATCGGGCGAAAGCCTTGAAAAAGTCATGCCGCATCGACCGTTATGAACATGGAGAACGGTCGATGCTCATGTTCACACCGACCGTCATGAACATGTGGAACGGTCGATGTGAGACAACTTTCTCAAGGCTTTCGTCGAAAAATCGCGATATTTTCAGCTTACTAAAGCAATGTTTTTAGCTCATCAAAGCCTTACTTACCGCTCACCACCTCAGCAAATACCACCATTGCCACAAAACGCAGCAATGTATAATAGCTTGATATTGTTGTGCAAAAGTAAAAAAAGGGGGTGAAAAGAACAAGGTCATAATGGTTCAAAAAAAACAAAAAAATAAAAAAATAGGGGGCTTCTGCCATATTGTCAGATAAAATGAGTAACTTTGTACTCCAATGAACACCTCTGAATTACAGAAAATAAAACAACGTTACAACATCGTTGGTAACAGCGATGGTTTGAACCGTGCCTTGGATGTGGCCTTACAGGTAGCACCCACCGACCTCTCTGTGCTTATTATTGGCGAGAGCGGCGTGGGCAAAGAAATCATCCCACGCATCATTCATGATAACTCGCCCCGACGTCGCGAGAAATATTTTGCCATCAACTGTGGCTCTATTCCAGAGGGCACCATCGACAGCGAACTATTCGGACACGAGAAAGGTTCGTTTACAGGCGCCATAGGCGAAAGCGAGGGCTACTTTGGCACCGCTAACAAGGGCACCATCTTCCTTGACGAGGTGGGCGAGCTGCCCTTAGCCACACAAGCGCGCCTGCTGCGTGTGCTTGAAACAGGCGAATATATACGTGTAGGCGGACAAAAAATAATGAAAACCGATGTGCGCATTGTGGCCGCTACCAACGTAAACATGCAGAAGGCGGTGAGCGAAGGGCGCTTTCGCGAAGACCTTTACTATCGCTTAAACACCATACCCGTAAAGATGCCCGCCTTGCGCGAACGTGGCGAAGACATACTGTTGCTGTTCCGCCTGTTCACCATGCAGATGGCCGAGAAATATAACATTCCGCGCATCACCCTTACCGACGATGCTAAACGCCTACTGCTGAAATATAAGTGGCCAGGCAACGTAAGACAGCTAAAAAACATTACTGAACAGATATCGGTGCTGAGCGAAAAACGCGAGATTGATGCTAACGGGTTGCGACACTTCATACCCGAAGACCCCGAAAGCACACAGCTGGCCATGATACCTAACCAGGGCAACCACTCGTATGAAAACGAGCGCGAGCTGCTATACAAAATATTGTATGAGCTGCGGGGCAACGTGTCGGAAATGCGACGCGAGATGAACGATATGCGCAAGCAGATGAACGAACAGAAAACTGAAACGCCCGTCGACACCTACGCACAACCCTATCATGCCCTTGCACCTGCCAACTATTCGGGCACCGCAACACCCATGCGAGGCAACCGCATAGAAGAGGTTGAGGCCGAAGAGATTAAAGACACCGACAGCCTGAACCTGAACGACCTGGGACGCCAACTGGTAGAACGCGCCCTTGACCGCAACGGTGGCAACCGTAAGAAAGCAGCAAAAGAGCTGGGCATCTCTGACCGCACGCTGTATAGACGAATTAAACAATATGGCTTGGACAAATAAGTTTTTTCAACATACACGAAACGCCGTGGCACAATGCTGCCATCGCGCACACACTGCTATGCTGGCAATGGTGCTTTGCTGGTGCGCCGTAGCGTGCTCGGTATCGTACAAATTTAACGGTGCCAGCATCGACTACAGCAAGACAAAAACCATACAGATAGCCGACTTCCCCATCAGGTCGAGCTATGTGTGGGGACCTATGGGCCCTATGTTCAACAACCAGCTGAAAGATATCTTTGCTAACCACACACGCCTATCGCAGGTGCGACGCAACGGCGACCTAAAGATTGAAGGCGAAATTACGCAATACACACAGCGCAACAAGTCGGTATCAAGCGAAGGACATTCGGCACAAACCGAACTGTCAATCACTGTGAACGTGCGATTTACCAATAACACAAACCATAATGAAGACTTTGAACGTTCGTTTACAGCCACTAAATCGTACGAAACAACGCAAAGCCTGAACGCGGTTCAAGAAGAACTGGTAACACAGATGGTGAAAGACCTCACCGAACAAATTTTTAACGCCACCGTGGCCAACTGGTAATACACCTATTTATATATAAAGAGTAATGGACTTGACGCAACTTATCAACCACCCTGAAACGATGGACAAGGAGACCCTGTACGATCTCCGTAACATGGTTGCGCTCTATCCTTACTACCAAACGGCACGGCTACTGATGCTGAAAAACCTGTATCTGCTGCACGACTCGTCGTTTGACGAAGAACTGCGACGCGCCGCCATATACATTACCAACCGCGAAAAGTTGTTTGAAATGGTAGAGGCCGTACACTATGGCCTGGCACCCGCCGAGCACGACACCCGCCAGCCACAGCCCGCCAGCAACGAGAAAACAGGAGGCGAAAGTAGAACATTGTCGCTCATCGACAACTTTCTCGACCAGATACCCGCCGACCAGAAGCCCGAAACAAAACGACGAAAGCCAACACCCGCCGACGCTGCCGTCGACTATGTGGCTTTTTTGCTTGATAGTGAGACCGAAGAAGAAAAGAACGAGGAGAAAGAAAACGCTCCGCAAATGAAAGGTCAGAGCCTCATCGACAACTTTATCAACAACGATGGCGGTAAGATTACGCTGAAAGAAACGCCCGAATTTGTACCACAAATTGAAGACAACAATAACAGCGCCACAAATGGCGACGATGGCTTCTTTACCGAGACATTGGCCAAAATTTACATCAAACAAGGCAGATATTCAAAGGCTCTTGAAATTATTCAACGATTAAATTTGAATTATCCAAAAAAAAATGCTTACTTTGCAGACCAAATCAGATTTTTAGAAAAACTGATCGTCAACGACGAAGCAAACAGCAAGAAATAAAGACAATTATAACAATAAAATAATAATAAAATAAATAACAAAAAATGATTTACACATTATTCGTCATTCTGATAGTGATTGTAGCACTGCTGATGATTGGCATCGTGCTCATCCAGGAATCAAAAGGTGGAGGATTGGCTTCAAACTTCTCTTCTTCTAACTCTATCATGGGTGTACGCAAAACTACCGACGTGGTCGAGAAAACTACATGGGGTCTTGCTGCTGCCATGGTTATCATCAGCGTTATCTGCGCTTACACAGCACCCACTTCTACCGTTGACCAGAGCGTAATGGAGAAGGCCGCTACCGAAACACAGACAACAAACCCCAACAATGCTCCTGGTTTTGGCGCTAGCCAGCAGGCTCCCGCAGCAGGCGCACAGCAGAACGCAGCAGGTGCACAACAAGCTCCCGCAGCTGGTGCACAGCAGGCTCCCGCAGCACCTCAGGCACCTGCACAGCCCGCAAAATAGAAAAAAGTAAAGGGAAAAGATAAAAAAAACGGCATTTTATTTGGTCAATTCAAATAAATGCCGTACCTTTGCACTCGCTTAAAAAACATAAGCGCTAACACGGTGGCCGTAGTTCAGTTGGTTAGAGCGTCAGATTGTGGTTCTGAATGTCGTGGGTTCGAGTCCCACCTGCCACCCGAAAGAAATCTCATAAGTCAGAAATGATTTATGAGATTTTTTCGTTTATGCAGGTGCTGGAGGACGGGGCACGGAGACCACCGTCCTACTTTTCCGTTATTGCGTCGGCAGAACTTATGATATAGCCTATTTCGAATAGTTGGGCTGCACGGTCAACAAATAATAAAGATAGTTGGCTCATAATATTTTCTTTCATAACTCAGCAGGTAAAGCAAAGAGAAGGTATAACGGAAGGTTTATAAGGCCTTCTTCTTCATTTTTTGAGTATGGCAGCAAACTTGTGCGCAAAGTATATTTGGGCATATACTTTTGTCGGTACACCTTCAAACTTTTCGCGTTCATGGTTAAGCCCGCTTTACACTCAAGCGGATACACCTCCATACCGTCAGAAATAAGGAAGTCGATTTCTGCCGTTGACGAAGAGGTCCAATAATAATTTGTTTGTAGGCGTTTGAACAATTGTAACTCTTGGCATACATATTGTTCAGTCAGTGCTCCCTTGAATTCTTCAAATATACGACTACCTTCGAGTATCACTTTAGGCGAAACGCCACTCATACATCTAAGTAACCCTACGTCTAATAAAAACACTTTAAACGACTTTAAGTCGGCATAAGCTTTGAGTGGAACATCTGGCTTGCTAATATTATATGTACGTATAATTTCGCCCGCATCGCTCAACCACATTATAGCGTCTTCATATTCTCTTGCGCGAGCTCCATCACGCACCAAACCATAAACAAACTTTTTATTTTCCTTGGCAAGTTGTGATGGTATGCTGTCCCATACATATCTTATCTTCTCTATCATCTGCTTCGGCGCATGCTTGGAGAAATCGTTTTCATAGGCTGCCACTAACTGTTTTTGCACATCATCAACATCAAAGAAGTCGTGCGTGTCTAACCATTTCAAAATGGCCGACGGCATACCGCCTATCACGAAGTATTTCTTTAAATAGTCGGTCAGTTTCTCTGTAAATGGATCCAAATCACGATGACCATCTCTTAAAATATAATTTAACAACATCTCCTCTCCATTGGCCAATAGAAACTCATGAAAAGAAAGGGGATAGAGATCAAGAAATTCTACTTTGCCTACGGGAAATGAGGTACCTTCATGCAACGCCACTCCTAACAGAGAACCAGCGCAGCAAATGGCGTATTCGGGTGCTTCTTCTGCAAAATATTTTAATGAAGTTAAGGCTCGTGGCATCTCTTGCACCTCGTCAAAAATTAATAACGTATCGTTAGGCAATATTTTGCTTCCTGTATACACAGATAGCTGTTCAATAATACGTTGTGGCGATAATGTGCCTTCAAAAATTGCACCTAAAACATCCTTTTGCTCAAAGTTGATATAGCAAACGTTTTTGAAAAACCGCTTACCAAAATCTTTAAGCAACCAGGTTTTGCCTACCTGTCGTGCACCTCGAAGAATAAGGGGCTTACGGTCGCATTTTTCTTTCCATTTTAGTAGTTGGCTTATAAGTATTCTTTCCATCTTTGTTCTTTTTTTGCAAAAATACTAACAATCAGCAAATTATGACAACATTATCACATTTTACAGACGACTTTTAACTAATATTATCACATTTTCCTGACGACTTTTCAAGCAATCATCACATTTTCCTGACGACTTTTCAAACAATCATCACATTTTCCTAACGACTTTTCAAACAATCATCACATTTTTCTAACGACTTTTCCTTAAAGTTTGAGCATTTACTACCCACAAAAAGAAGAAAAAGAAGAACGAAAGACACCGACTCTGATGATGAATTCGAGGCCAGGGAACAACGATATCGACGGTGGCGTGTTGTGATGGCTGCATCTTTAAAATACTGCTTTACCGCAGCAATGTATGAGCATAACCATTAAAAAACACTTGATTTAAAACAAACCTTTGCGTTTGTCGTGTCGATATAGCAAAAGAAGGGCCAAAAGGAAGAATGGGGATAGATAATTGGTGGATTATGGCGCTCCGTTAGAAAATTATATGTATCTTTGTCTTGAAAATCGAAGTATGAACTCGAAAAAGTGTTGCACACATCTATTAAACCCAATTTTTGCAGCTTGAAAGGTTCTCACAACTAAACATATAATTATGCTTAAACAAATTATTAACGGTCGTATCCTTACCCCACAAGGTTGGCTCGAAGGTGGATCAGTAATTATCGACGGCAATAAAATTAAGGCCGTGTCAAATAGCGATCTCTTTATTGTAGACGCACAAATAATCGACGCTAAAGGCTGTTATGTAGTGCCTGGCGGTATTGAAATGCACGTGCATGGCGGTGGCGGACGCGACTTTATGGAGGGCACAGAAGAGGCTTTCCGCGTGGCCATTAATGCCCACATGAAGCACGGTACCACCTCTATATTCCCCACCCTGTCGTCTTCAACTGTACCCATGATTGAGGCCGCTTGCGAAACCTGTCAGAAGATGATGGACGAGGAGAACAGCCCTGTGCTCGGTTTGCACCTCGAAGGCCCCTACTTCAACCCCAAACAGGCTGGCGCACAAATTCCTGAGTGGATTAAGGCTCCTGTAGCCGAAGAATATGAACCCCTACTTGAAAAATATCCTTGCATCAAGCGCTGGGACGAGGCTCCTGAGCTGCCTGGCTCAATCGAGTTTATCAAGGCTTGTTGCAAGCACGGCGTGTTAGCCTCTATCGGCCATACACGCGCTACCTATAAAGATGTGGTAGCCGCCCACAATGCGGGCATGATGCACGCCACACACTTCTATAACGCCATGCCGGTGGTATATAAAGAGCACGAGTTTAAAGTGCCTGGCACCGTAGAGAGCGTTTATGCACTGCCCGAAATGACGGTTGAGGTGATTGCCGACGGCATACACGTGCCCCCCGTTATGTTACGCGTGGTTTATCAAATTAAGGGTGTAGAGAAGACAGCCCTCATCACCGACTCGCTGGCTTGTGCCGCAAGCGACGAGGGTGTAGCCTTCGACCCCCGCGTTATTCTTGAAGATGGTGTGTGCAAACTGGCCGACCACTCGGCGCTGGCAGGCTCTATCGCCACCATGGACCGTCTCATACGCACCTGCGTGAAGATGGCTAACATACCTATGGCCGATGCTTGCCGTATGGCCAGCGAAACGCCTGCTAAAATTATGGGCGTATTCGACCGTAAGGGCTCGCTGGAAGATGGCAAAGATGCCGACATCATGATGTTCGACGACGATCTCAAGCTCACCTACGTTATGCAGATGGGTAACGAGGTTACCAACGAACTGTAATGAGGGTTTAGCAAGCGCTTGTCATCACTCGTCAACTTATCAACCCGTCAACTCGTCAACTTGTTAACTCGTCAACTAATAAAAATATGCTGAAGCAAATAGTCAATGGCCGTATCCTGACCCCAAAGGGGTGGCTCGATGGCGGATCCGTAATCATCGACGGCAATAAGATTAGAGCCGTGTCAAATATCAACTTACACGTCGTAGGTGCTGAAATTATCGATGCCAAAGGCTGCTATGTAGTGCCTGGAGGAATTGATATGCACACACACGGCGGTGGTGGTCGCGACTTTGTAGAGGGCTCGGAAGAAGCCTTCCGCACTGCTGTCAGCGCCCATGTAAAACATGGCACCACAGCAATGTATCCTACACTGTCAACATCGACAGTGCCTATGATAGAAACGGCTTGTAAAACATGCCAAAAACTGATGGACGAGGAAGATAGCCCCGTGCTTGGTTTGCATATTGAAGGCCCCTATCTGAACCCAGCTCAGGCACGTGTGCTCGACCCAGAACTGAGCAAAGCACCCGAACCCGAGAAGTATAAGCCACTGCTCGACAATAATCCCTGCATCAAACGCTGGGACGAGGCTCCTGAGCTGCCTGGCTCAATCGAGTTTATTGAGGCTTGCCGACATCATGGAGTGCTCACCGCTCTCACCTGTACGCACGCTACCTTTGAAACGGTAGAGGCAGCACATAATGCAGGCATGACCCACGCCGCCCATTTCTATAACGCCATGCCAGTGGTGTATAAGGAGCACGAGTTTAAGGTGCCTGGCACCGTTGAGAGCGTGTATGCCTTGCAAGATATGACGGTAGAAACCATTGCCGATGGCATACATGTGCCCCCTGTGATGCTGCACGTGGTATATCAGATTAAGGGTGTAGAGAAGATGGCGCTCATCACCGACTCGCTGGCGTATGCTGCTTGCAATGGCGAGGTTACCTGCGAGCCCCGCGTTATCCTTGAAGATGGCGTGTGCAAGCTGGCCGACCACTCGGCATTGGCAGGTTCTATCGCCACCATGGACACCCTTATTCGCACCAGTATCTTGAAGGCCGAAATTCCAATGATTGACGTCTTCCGCATGGCCAGCGAAACGCCTGCCAAGATTATGGGTGTGTTTGACCGCAAGGGTTCTATCGAAGAAGGTAAAGATGCCGACATCATCATGTTTGATAAGGATATCAACCTTACCTATGTGATGCAGATGGGCCACGAGAAGACCAACTGTCTGTAAGAAATTCAATTATCTATAAATGTTTATGCGCCCTGTAAAGGCTAAAGACCCATTCGTTTATGGCTTTTGTCTTTACAGGGCGTGTTGTGTTTCAGAAAAGAAAATCATAAAATAATATAAAGCACAAGTTTGCAACCCAATTGCAAAATTAAAGTAGTAATTTTGCATTGTGAAATCATCCGTACGCAAATATTTGGCGGCATTAGCCACAGTGGTGTTGCTCGTGCTCGTGCTTCTTCCCCACCATCATCACGAGGGTGGAGCGTTTTGCGTGTCGGTACAGATGTGCCAAAAAGATGGGCGCATAAACGATGAGCATACGCATCATTGTCACAACCTAAAGCTTGAACAGCACCACCTGTTCTTACCCATAGGCCAAAAAGATTTTACTACACAGCTGGCTCATGATAATATGGGCGGAGGCTTTGGCGGCAATGATGGCTTTGGTGGAGGAACCCCTTTGTGCCTTTCTCCCGACTTTTGGAACAATCATTATTTTTATTCATATCTTTTTGCAACTACTGGCACAAACGGTTTTGTGTCGGCCAATGCTGCATTGCTGGCTGGCTGCCACGCCAAGCACTGGAAACGACGCGGCCCTCCTACTCTTGTTGTATTGTAAAAACTCAAGTTTCGCATGTCTATGACATGCTGTTAGTTTTGCCGCTTGCCTAAGCAAGAACTGGGCAATTATCATCATACTGACAACCAAAAAATACAACAAGAACAATGAACATAAAATATTTAAGCATGTGCATGGCTGCCATTGCAGCTATGTCGTTGCTGGCGTGTCATGGTGCTCACGATGACCATGACCACGATCACGACCATGATGCCGACGAGCATGAAACCACTAAAGCCGATGCCCATGACGAGCACGGCACCGATGATATTCATTTTACCGATGCACAAGCCAAGGCGTGCAACCTGAAGGTTGAAACGCTGCAGCCCTCAACCTTTGCCGAAGTGGTGCACGTGAGCGGACGTGTGCTACCTGCTCAGGGAGCCGAGGCTACGGTAACGGCTACGATGCCAGGCATAGTAAGTTTTACAGGAAAGAGCCTGACCGAGGGCGTGGCTGTAAACGCAGGAAAAACACTGTTTGTGATTGATGCCCAACAGATGGCCGACGGCAACCCCGCTGCCGTGGCACAGAGCGAAGCCAAGGCCGCCGAGCTGGCCTATGAGCGCGCTAAGAAGTTGGCCACCGACCACATTATCTCGCAACGCGAACTGGAAGATGCGCGCCAACGTTATGAGGCAGCGTCGGCCACGGCTAAGAGTTTAGGGTCGGCAGCGCAACGTCGCGCTATGTCCACCCCCATCAGTGGCTATATTAAAAACCTGCTCGTAAAACCTGGCGACTATGTATCGGCGGGTCAGGCCTTGGCCACGGTGACGCAAAGCCGACATGTGCAGCTGCGTGCCGATGTGCCCGAACGCTGCTACGGCATGTTGCCACGCATAGTGTCGGCCAACTTCCGCATGGCTTACGACAGCGACCATCGCATCTATTCAATCAGCGAGTTGGGTGGCCGACTGGTGTCGAAGGGAAAAGCCTCTGACACCGACGACTTCTTTGTGCCCGTCATCTTCGAGTTTAATAACAGTGGCGACATTGTGGCAGGCAGCTTTGCTGAAGTATATCTGCTCGGTGCGCAGCGCAGCGGTGTGCTGACCGTACCGTCGGCAGCGGTAACAGAGGCACAGGGTCTTTTCTTTGTATATGTACAGACGGGCCACGACGTATATCGCCGCGTAGAGGTAAAGACAGGCGCCACCGATGGCAAACGTATCGAGATATTGGGCGGCCTGAAGGCTGGCGACAAGGTGGTAACACAGGGTGCCACACAGGTGCGCTTAGCGGCCAGTGCCAGCGTAGTGCCAGAGGGACATCATCATTAAGTTTAGTTGACGAGTGACGAGTAAACAAGCAGACAAGGAGATTTGCTTTTCCTTGATAATTGCTGTTAAAGTATAAACCCAAACGGCTCATCTCCTCGTCAACTATCTTACATATCGAAGATATAGGGTTTAAATATTTATTTACCGAATTAACATTCAAGAATTGTGCTAAACAAGATAATATCTTTTTCATTGCATAACCGCCCTGTCATCCTTTTCTTCAGCGTGCTGCTGATAATTGTGGGCATGTGGACGGCAAGCAAGATGGAAGTGGATGTCTTTCCTGACCTCAACGCCCCCACCGTGGTGGTGATGACCGAGGCGCAGGGCATGGCATCAGAAGAGGTAGAACGCCTCGTAACCTTCCCGATAGAAACCGCTGTAAATGGCGCCACCGATGTGCGCCGCGTACGATCATCGTCTACCACAGGCTTCTCAGTGGTGTGGGTAGAATTTGATTGGGGAACCGACATCTATCGCGACCGACAAATTGTGTCAGAGAAGTTGGCCACCATTGGCGACGCCTTGCCCTCAGGCGTAGGACAGCCCACGCTGGGCCCACAGTCGAGCATCTTGGGCGAGGTGATGTTTATTGGCTTAACGGCCGACTCAACCTCGCTGGGCGACCTGCGCACCTTGGCCGACTGGACAGTACGTCCGCAGCTGCTCTCTACGGGTGGCGTGGCACAGGTAACGGTGATGGGTGGCGACCTGATGGAATATCAGATACGCTTGCACCCCGAACGTATGCGCCATTATGGTGTTACGCTTACACAGGTGATGGATGCCACCCGCAACATGAACCGCAATGCCTCGGGTGGTGTGCTGTATGAGCGCGGAAACGAATATATTGTGCGCGGTATGCTGTCGACCAGCAGCACCCAGCAAATGGGGCAAGCCGTGGTGGGCACTACCCCCAAGGGGCAACCCATTGTGTTGTCCGACATTGCCGATGTGCAGATGGGCCCGAAGAGCCCCAAGATGGGTTTGGCCTCAGTGTCGGGCAAGCCTGCCGTGCTGCTCACCGTTACCAAGCAGCCGTCAACCAGCACGCTGGAACTTACCGAGAAACTGGATGCCGTGGTGGCACAGATGCAAGCGTCATTGCCTAAAGATATAAAGGTAAACACGCAGCTCTATCGTCAGCAAAACTTCATCGACTCGTCTATCTCAAATATTAAGAAGTCGCTGGTTGAGGGTGGCATCTTCGTGGTGCTCGTCCTGTTCATCTTCTTGATGAACGCTCGCACCACCGTTATCTCGCTCGTCACCATTCCCTTGTCGTTGCTCATCACCATGCTGGTGCTGCACGCTATGGGCCTCACCATCAACACTATGAGTATTGGCGGTATGGCCATTGCCATTGGTTCGCTGGTTGACGATGCCATTGTTGATGTTGAGAACGTGTTTAAACGCCTACGCAAAAACGCCCTCCTACCTAAGGAACAACGGCAAAGCAAGATTGACGTTATCTTTCATGCTTCGCACGAGGTGCGTATGCCCATCCTCAATTCAACACTTATCATCGTGGTGAGCTTCGTGCCCCTGTTCTTCCTTTCAGGGCTTGAAGGCCGCATGCTGGCACCGCTGGGCATTAGCTTCATTGTGTCGTTGTTTGCCTCTACGCTGGTAGCCCTCACCCTTACTCCTGTGCTCTGCGCCTATCTGCTTACCGACCCTCAACAAGACGGTCAGCATGCGCGCACCGAAGAGCCACGCTGGGTGCGAGCCATGAAGATGCGCTACGAACAGTTGCTCATAAAAGTGCTTGATGGACCCAAGCGTGCCATCTTGATAGGCACAGGCGCTGTGGTAGCCCTCACTCTGGTGCTGTTCTTCAGTTTAGGACGTTCGTTCTTGCCGCCCTTCAACGAGGGGTCGTTCACCATCAATGTGAGCACGCTGCCAGGCGTGTCGTTTGAAGAGAGCGACCGCATAGGCGAGCAGGCCGAGAAGCTGCTGTTACAGGTGCCCGAGGTGAAGGATGTGGCACGCAAGACAGGCCGTGCCGAGCTCGACGAGCATGCCCTGGGCGTGAATACCAGCGAGATGGAGGTGCCCTTCGCACTGAAAGACCGTAGTAAAGACGAGGTGATGGCCGACATTCGTGCCAAACTGCGCACGCTGCCTGGCGTAAACGTAGAGATAGGACAACCCATCTCGCACCGCATCGACGCCATGCTGTCGGGCACCAAGGCGGGCATTGCCATCAAGATTTTTGGCCCCGACCTCACCACCCTACACTCGCTGGGCATGCAGATACAGCAAGCCACACACAACATTGAGGGTGTGACCGACCTCAACGTAGAACAACAGATTGAACGCCCACAGCTCATCATACGCCCACGCCGTACGTTGCTGGCCAGCTATGGCATCACCTTGCCACAGTTTGCCGAGTGTGTAAACGTATCCTTAGGTGGAGAGGTGGTGAGCCAAGTGCAAGATGGCGGCAAGACCTTCGACCTCACCGTGCGCATGGCCGACGAAGATATCAACTCGATAGACCATATTCGCGATATGCTTATCGACACGGGCGATGGCCGACAGGTGGCTTTCTCTGACATGGCCGACATCGAATCGTCGGCAGGCCCCAACACCATTAGTCGTGAGAACGCACAACGCAAGTTGGTGGTATCGGCCAATGCACAGGGGCGCGATATACGCAGCGTGGTAAACGATATGCGCCAAGCCATTGAAACAAAGGTGAAGATGCCCGACGGCTACCGCGTTGAATATGGCGGACAGTTTGAGAGCGAAGCCGCTGCCTCGCGCCTGTTGCTGGGCCTCTCGGTGGTGAGCATCATCGTTATCTTACTGCTGCTTTACCTGCAGTTTCGCTCATGGAAGCAGAGTGTGGTGGTGCTGCTGAACCTGCCGCTCGCCCTCATAGGTGGCGTTATGGCGCTGGTGGTAACGGGTGGCGTCATCAGCATACCCGCCATCATTGGCTTCATCTCGCTCTTTGGCATGGCCACACGTGGCGGTATGCTGCTGGTTGATAAGTATAACGAATTGTCCAGCCATGGCCTCTCCCATCGCGAGGTGGTGGTGCGTGGCTCGCTCGACCGTTTGCTGCCCATTCTTATGACGGCGCTCAGTTCGGGCTTGGCCCTCATCCCCTTAGCCTTAGGAAGCCACCTGCCTGGAAATGAGATACAAAGCCCCATGGCACAAGTAATGCTGGGTGGCTTGCTCACCAGCACACTGCTCAACCTTGTTATTGTGCCGCTCATGGCGCCAATGAAGGTGCAGAAAGAAAACAACGTTACTGTATAAAACCATTTTTGATCATAAAATGACACATATAATATATAAAAACATCATGGCTTCGCTCTTGCTCTCGGCGTCGGTTCTAACGGCGTGGGGGCAAGAGGCCGAGGCCATGAAAAGAGGCGAAGCAGAGGCCGTGCTCACAACCTCGTTCACGGTTTGGGCCAATGAAATGCAAGCCATAGCACGTAACAACACTACATTGAAGGCCATGCACGCCCAACTGCAAGCCACCTTGCTGGCCAACTGTGCCGACAATGCCCTACCCGACCCTGAAGCCGAGGTGGCCTATATGTTTGGTAGCCCTAAGGGGGTAGAGCCTCGCACCAATGTGGCCGTAACACAGTCGCTCGACTGGGGCGCGCTCACAGGGCGTCGTCGCAAGCTATCAAAGGCAGCCAATACAGCCGCCATGGCCGAATATAGAGTAGCATTTCAGAAGGTGATGAGCGAGGCCGATGCCGCCCTTGTGCAGATGGTTTACTACAACCGTTTGCAGGCCGAACTGGAAACCCGCTGCCACGAGGCGCGCAACATTATGCTGATGTATGAAAAAAAATATACCGATGGCGACGTAAACCTTATTGAACTGAATAAGGTGAGGTTGAACACAGCGGTGAGCGAGGCCGAACTGCAACGCGCCAAGGCCGACCGTGCCGCCGTGGCACAAACCTTGCAACGCCTGAATGGAGGAGCACCCATCGCCATGCCCGACACCGTTTACCCTGCCACCACTGCACTACCACCGCTGGCCACACTGAAAGAGGCCATGCCACACACTGCTGCCATGGCACAGGCCGAAGCCTCGCTGGCACAGAGCACAGCAGCAGTAAAATTGGCCAAGGTTGAAGGCATGCCCGAGTTTACGGTGGGCTTTCAGGGCGAATACATCAAAGACAACAACTATAGCGGTCCGAGCATAGGCCTTTCCATCCCTCTGTGGGGCAACACCCGTCGCAAGGTGAAGGCAGCACGTGCCACACAAGTGGCCAGCCAGCTGAGCCTGGCCGACGCTCGCCAACAGCAGTTGTCAACACTCGACCAGCTTTACATGCAAGCCACCGACCTTAACGCCACTACTCAGCAACTGAAGGACCACCTTGCCGCCACAACCAACGATGCCCTCTTGCGTCGCTCGCTTGAGGCGGGACAGCTGTCGGTGCTCAATTATCTTCTTGAACAGTCGTTCTACTATTCGGCTCGCACAGCATTGCTTGAGGCCGAACGCGATGCACAGTTGGCTGTGTCGCAGGTGCGAGCACTGATGTATTAAGCCGTACATTGCGGGCATATCCCCCAAAAAGAAAGAACAACAAGAACATCCTTTTTTCCAAACACACAACTATGTGTTACCGAGAAAAAAAAGATGTTCTTGTTGTTCTTTTATTATTTAATATTGTAAGTTTTTAACGCGACAACAGATGCATCTCGCCCAAGACAAAGAGCAAGGTGTAGCCCAGCACCAAACCAATGATACCCATGGTAACACCAATCTTCATCATCTGCTTTTGTTCAACCAAACCCGTTGAGTGAGCAATAGCATTAGGAGGCGTACTGATAGGCAACGCCATTGCTACCGATGCTGCTACAGCAATGCCAATGAGCACGGTGGGGGTGCCACCAATGCCGTCGAGCGACGAGCCCATGCCCTTGCACACCACGGCAAGGATAGGCACCAGCAGCGCTGCGGTAGCAGTGTTTGAAATAAAGTTGGAGAGCAGATAGCAAATAAGGCCCGAGATGATAAGGATGGCCAACGCTGACCATGATCCGAAGGGAATACTCTTAATAGCGTTCTCGGCCAGACCCGACTCGTTCAAGGCCAAACCCAGTGCAAAGCCACCAGCCACCATCCAGATAACGCTCCAGTTAATATCTTGCAGGTCTTTAGCCGTTACCACACCCGTAATGGCAAACACCACGATGGGCAGCATAGCCACAGTATTGGCACCCACGCCAGTTACCTTATCCAGCATCCACAGTGCCACCGTAACAACAAAGGTTATAGCCACTACCGCGGTGCGCCAGTTGTGCTGCAGCTCGCCACCAATGGTAAGATGAATATTCTTTTTTGTGAAGGGGAAAAACTTCTTCAGCAGCATCCAGCCAATGAGCAGCAGCACAATGGTGAGCGGCATCATAAAAGCCATCCACTCGCCAAAGCCCAAGTTAAGGTCAAGGCCGTTGGGGTCGTTCAGATATTTCAGCGCAATGGCGTTGGGTGGTGTGCCGATGGGTGTGCCCATACCACCTATGTTAGCGGCTACGGGTATCGACAGTGTCAGTGCAATACGTCCTTTACCATCGGGGGGCAATGAGCGGAACACGGGGGTAAGGAAGGTAAGCATCATGGCAGCCGTGGCCGTGTTGCTCACAAACATTGAGAACACGCCCGTGATGAGGATGAAGCCCAGCAGCACGTTTTCGCTCTTCGTACCAAAAGGCTTTATCAGCGTGCGTGCCAGCAGCACATCAAGGCCCGACTTAGTGGCGGCAATAGCCAAGATAAAGCCACCCAAGAACAAGATGATGATAGGGTCGGCAAAAGTAGCCATAATAGAGGTGTGGCTCAGCAGTTCGCTCTTGTCAATGCCCTCACGCATAAAATTAAACGCGCTGTTCGACGTGGTGAACAGCAACAATCCGATAACACTCACCGATGTTGCCCATGAGGGTATCGCTTCTGTTATCCACAAGATGGTGGCCAAAGCAAAAATGGCGATAATGCGTTCTTGCACCACCGTAAGGCCGTCGATGCCATAGGCGTCGAGAGGAAGGTTCCATAACACAGCGGTAACGATGACCGCTATCGTAAACATGATGGCCTTCCTCACATTAAAGGAGCCATCCAGCAGGGCTTTTGTTTCTTTAGGCATAATAATATTTTTAGTTTTTATTTTTAGGTATTTTTTTTCATGCTCATGCACACCACGCATGGCCACATCTACACTAAGCCAGCGAGTGTGTGCATTTTAGCTATAACGTTGCAAAGGAAAAGAAAAAACTTGATAATAGCAAATATTTTCAACACCCTTTTTTCTTTACCACTGCTTTTTAAACGAATGTTAACCTTTTTAGTCCCGTAAGATAAGTTCAAGGTCAACTACATCGAGCCACGCACCAAACTTGCGTCCCACCTCTTTAAAACACGACCTTTGTTCAAAGCCCAGCGCCCGGTGCAAAGCTATGCTGCCCTCGTTGCCTCCTGTTATACAAGCTATCAGCGCATGAAAGCCTTGCGCCCTGCACTGTTCAATAAGCTGCTGCATAAGCCGCTTTCCTATGCCCCTATGACAATAATCGGGGTGCAAATAGATGGTGGTTTCAAGCGTTTGGCTATAAGCCACGCGCTCTTTCCATAGGTGCGCATAGCAGTAGCCCACCACGTGGCCCTCGTGTTCATAAACAAGGTAGGGATATTGCGCCGATATACTGGTAATGCGGTGCAGCATGTCGGCCGTGGTTACAGCTTGCGTTTCAAAACTAATGTTGGTGTTTAGCACATAATGGTTATATATGTGGGCAATGGCCTGTGCATCAGTAGCGTTTACGTTTCTTATCATTGTTCATATGTTTTTTGCTAAATCAGAAGTATGTTTCTACACACCCTCCTGTTCAATGCTTTTCATTATCGCGTTACCACGAAGTGTTCTTTCAGACGTATGTCTGACGACGAGGCACCTACCAGCACCTCAAATTCGCCGGGCTCTACCACACGTTTCATCTTCTGATTGATGAGCGAGAGCTCGTCGAAGCCAAGGGTAAACTCAATGCGCTGACTTTCGCCCGCATCAAGGCACACCTTCTTGAAAGCACGAAGCTGCAAAGGTGGCTGAGACACCGTGGCAGCGCGGTCAGAGAGGTAAAGCTGCACCACCTCGTGGCCACTGCGATCGCCAGTGTTCTTAACGGTGAGCGACACACGCACGGCACCCGAACCTTCAGAGAGCGACACCGTAAGCGGCTCAACCAGCGGCATGATAGAGGGTTCAGCGTTAGGCGTAATGGTGAGGTCAGAATAAGCAAACTGGGTGTAGCTCAAGCCATAACCAAAGGGATAGAGCGGTGCACCCTTCTCGTCCATATAGTCGCGTTTTATGTTTTGACTGTAATAAACAGGCAGCTGACCCACGCTGCGCGGGATGCTGACAGGCAGACGACCCGAGGGATTGACATCGCCAAACAGAATAGAGGCGATAGCCTTGCCACCCTGTTCGCCTGGATACCATGCTGTGAGCAAGGCGTTGGCCACCTCAGCAGCGCGGTTCATGAGCAGCGGACGGCCCTCAATATACACAATAACGAGCGGCTTACCCGTCTTAGCCACCGCCTCGATAAGCTGTTCTTGCTTGCCTAAGAGCGACAGCGTAGCACGGTCGAAGCCCTCGCCACACTCCATGTCAGAGAGCGTCTTGCTCTCGTCGACAGTGGCGGCACCCGTAGCAATATACTTTGTTTTAAAGTCGCGAGCGCTCGATCCGCCCACCACCAGCACCACAGCGTCGGCACCTTCGGCAGCACGCACAGCAGCGGGGATGTCGGCCGATGTGGTATCGCGAATGGCACATCCACGCTCATACACCACCTCCACATTGCCTCCTGCCACGGCACGAATGCCATCAAGCACCGTGCTAATTTCTTCACGAGGCTGCGGAGCCGTATAGTCGCCCAGCTGATTATAAGGCATATCGGCATTAGGGCCTATCACAGCAATGCGTTTCATCGTTCGGCTCAAGGGCAAGATACCATCGTTCTTCAGCAGCACGGTGCCCTCTTCAGCCACCTTCTGTGCCAACTTCTTATGTTCTGTAGAACGGCATACCTCGCGGGCACGCTTGGGCTGAACGTAGGGGTTATCGAATAGGCCGAGGCGGAACTTCATCGCCAAGACATTAGACACGGCACGATCAAGGTCAGCCATGGTGATAAGGCCCTCGTCAAGGGCTTTCTTTAGGTTCTTGCCAAAGGCGCCACCGCCGAGGTCCATGTCGAGGCCAGCCTTCAGGGCCAGCACCGCAGCCTCCTTGTTATTGGCAGCAGCCCCCATGCCAGCAATGCCATCAACCGACAACAGGTCGCTATACACAAAGCCATTAAAGCCCCATTCGCCACGCAACATATCGGTAAGCAAGTGGCGGTTTGAGGTGCAAGGTATGCCGTCGATGCTGTTATACGATGTCATGACTGTGCCAGCGCCAGCCTTCACCGCTTTCTCAAAAGGCAGCAACAGCTGCGAGCGCAAGAGGCGTTCGCCAGCATACACGGGGCCACCATTGTGTCCGCCCTCAGGCACACCATAGGCAGCAAGGTGTTTCAGCGTGCAGATAACGTGTTGCTTGTCGGCAGTGTCGTCGCCCTGCATGCCACGCACCACGGCTGTGCCCAACACCGAGGTGAGCCAAGGGTCTTCGCCAAAGGTTTCCTCCATGCGCGACCAGCGCGGCTCGCGCGCCACGTCGAGCACGGGGCCATAGCCTATATTTGAACCCTGTGCAGCAGCCTCAAGGCCTATGGCCGAACCCATATCATATAGCAACGAAGGGTTCCATGTAGATGCTGCCATGAGCGACGTGGGGAACACCGTGGTGCCAATGGCCATGTGGCCGTGCGGACACTCTTCGGCAAAGAGGATGGGTATGCCGAGGCGTGTTTGTTCTACGGCATAACGTTGCAGCGCGTTAATAGCCTTGGCCGAAAGTTCGGGGTTCAGACCAGTTTCCAGCGTCTTCTGTGTCCAAGGGTCGGCACGCAGCACAGCCCAAAACGATCCTATGGGAACCTCGTTCATCTTCTGCTTAAACAAGGCCGAAGGCTCAACGCTGTTCTTGCCCGTCTTCGTATACATCTCCCATCCCAGCGGACAGATAAGCTGCCCCACCTTCTCCTCTACCGTCATGCGGCTGATAAGGTCGGCCACACGTGCCTCGATGGGTTGCGTGGCTTGCTTATAAACGGGCAGCGCTGTTTGTTTGCGGGCCGCCTTTGTAGTGGTCTTTTTCTGTGCCATTAAGGGCATGGCAATCAGAACTGCACAGGCCAATGTAATATGTTTGATGTTCATTATATAATATCTAAAAGTTTAATTGCAATAATTGCACATTGTTATCACTGCACAATCACGTATCTCGTTTCATCTATTAAAAGCAAACGAAAAGCAAAAAGTGAAAGAAAGCCAAAAAGAGGAGGCGCTAAACAAAAGCACCTCCTCTTTCTTGTTTATCTAATAATCAAATGTGTCTTTAGGCGCATTACTCCTTAGCATAACCTTCGTTCTGCACAAGCAGTTTGTTACGCTGAAGCTCAGTAAGCGGGAACGGCCATACAAGGTCAGTAGCCTTGAAGGTAGCACCCGAACCATTCTTAGCACCCACGAGGTTAACGTAGTCAACCTTACCCTTGGTGTCAGCAGAAACTTCGGGGAACATCTTTGTGCGCAAGCAGTCGTCCCAAATCTTAAACTCGAGCGGGAACTCGCGCAGACGCTCTGTCCAGCAAGCGTGGATGAAGTCGTCCTTAGACAGACCCATCAAAGCGGTCTTAATCTGCTCAGCGGTCTTGCCCTCAGTGTTAGCACGAGCCTGTACCTGTGCCAGATAGCCAGCAGCCTCGTCGGTAACAGCACCACCAGCCTGTACGATAGCCTCGGCAGCATCGAGCAGAGCCTCTGAATAGCGGAAGAAATTGAAATCTTTGGTACCCTGACCAGTCTTCATCATAGCCTCTTCGTCATAGTAATACCAGCAACCAGGCTCAGTAGAGTGCCAATTCTTCACTACGCCCTTTTTGTTAGTAAAGGTGAAATCCCAGTGGAAGAACTGGTTGGGCTTTACACGGAGGTCATTAGCATCATAGATGTTGAGGAAACGAGTAGAGGCACCATAAACGCGACGGCTCAAACTGAATGTATCAAAGATACCCTCTGCTGTACCAGAGAAAGCATAGGTAGGCCACCAACCACTGGTGCTGATAGTAGCATTATACTCGTAAGCATAGATAACCTCGTCCAAACCATCGGTAGAGCGAAGCTTATTGAAAGCACTGTTCATAGCGAGGTCGCCATTAGCAGTAAGAGCGTGACCTGAGTTAAGCACAGTCTTCACGCTGTTTGCAGCATCGCTATACTTACCTTCCTGCATATAAACAGAGGTGAGCAACATAGCAGCAGCATACTTACCTACCTTATTTCCATTTTCATAGAATTTCTTTGCGGGAAGACCGTTTACAGCATCTTTCAAGTCTTGCTCAATCACTGCATATACAGCGGTTGCGGGCGACTTAGCAATTTGCAGTTCAACAGTGGCATCAGCATAAGGCTCTGTAATCAAAGGTACATCGCCAAAATACTTTACCAATGTGAAATAGTTGAAAGCACGGAAGAATTTTGCCTGAGCAATCAGTTCGTTACGTGTTTCTTCTGACATTGTAATGTTTCCAGCACGCTGTATTACAGTGTTGGCAATACGGATAGCTTTATAGCTGTTGGTGTACAAGCTGCTGAAGCTTTCAGATACTGTATTCGTATTTTCCTGACGTGTCAACGTACGAGCATAAGCACATGTACGTTCCTGACCTTCATACTCGTTGCTGAAATAGCCTGTAAGCATACCACCCAGTGTAGAGCATGGGCCCATGTATGCGCTACCAGCACCTGACAACTCCGACGGGGCACCAGTGCGGTACAAAGATGTCACCATCGATTCGACATCGCTCTGCAGCGTGGGGAACACCTCATCTGTTTTGGTCGTACGGTTTTCCTCGTCAAGCCAGCTTTCGCAAGATGAAAATCCTACAAGGCAAGCACAGGCTATGGCTGCTATATATAATTTCTTTTTCATTGCTTTTGTTCTTTTTAGTGTGCACCCTTTTGCAAGGGCACACAAATGTTACATGAATATTGCTTTGACAATTTTACAATTAACCTCTTAGATTAGAATGCTACGCTAAGACCCAGTGTGAAGGTTCTTGCTCTTGGATAAGAGAAGAAGGCAGCGTTCTGTCCAAACTTGCTACCCATAGAGTCGGTCTGTGAGGTAGTCTCGGGATCGAAGCCATTGAAATCGCTTGAGCAGAGCATGAACAGGTTGTTAGCACTTGCGTAAACGCGGAGGCCAGAGAGACCGAGAGGCTTGATAAGACTACGGTCGAAGGTATAGCCAATCTGCAACATGTTGCAACGCAGATATGAACCGTCAACAATCCAAGCAGAATCGATAGTGGTATCCTGACCAGCGTGGTTGGTGTTGCTCAGATAAATCATCTGTTCCATAGCGCCGGGGTTAGTGCCATTGTAAGCGTCATACAGGATGTTGCTCAAACCGTTGGTAATGCCGAAGCGGTCGTATGTAGAGTGGTAGAACTGCTGCATGGTTTCAACGCCCCATACAAACTGCATATCGAGGGTAAGATCCCAGTTCTTGTAGTTGAAGGTGTTCACCCAGCTACCAGTCCAATCAGGAATACCCTTACCCAGGATTTCCTTAGTTTCAGTACGCTTAGCACGACCTACCTGCTTCTGCTCGCACTTACCAGCGGCAAAGTCTTCCTTGGTCCAAACGCCGAGACGACGATAACCGTAGAATGAACCCATGCTCTCGCCTACGCGCAGCACGCCTTCGTAGCCACCTACCCAGTTCATCAAGCCTATGTCTGCGTTTGTTTCGCCCAGCTTGGTGATTTCGTTCTTATTGTAGTTGAGGTTCAGAGTAGAAGTCCATGTAAAGTCCTTTGAACGGAACGGAGTAGCGCTAATCATGATGTCGAGACCCTGGTTCTTAACAGAACCGATGTTCTTGAATACAGAGGTATAACCTGTTGAATTAGGAACAGGGCAGTCGAGCAACAGGTCGGTAGTCTTCTTGTGATAGTAAGAAACGTCGAAGTTCAAACGATCTTGGAACAAACCGAGGTTGAAGCCGAAGTCAAACTGCGCGGTCTTCTCCCACTTCAAATCCTTATTGCTGAATTTGTTTGCGTATGAATAAGGAACGCGATTACCACCCTGCAGCAATGTACCAGTGGTTACAGTAGACAATGACTGATAGGGATCAATCTCTGAGTTACCAGTAATACCGAAGCTGGTGTGCAATTTCAGGTTGCTGATAGCCTTGATATTCTTCATAAAGTCTTCCTGAGAGATGTTCCAAGCAAGACCTGCTGAGGGGAAGAACGCATACTTGTTGTTCTTACCAAACTTAGAAGAACCGTCGGCACGAGCGGTGAAGGTAGCTGAGTAGCGATCTTTCAAAGTGTAAGCCAAACGGAGGAAATAAGAGTTCATGCGCCAGCGGTTCCAGCTTGACTCGGGTGAGTTAGGCTTAGTACCAGCACCCATATTGAAGGTTTTGAAGAAGTCGTCAGTGAAGCCCTGAGTGTACATGTAGTTATAGTCGTATGTGCGCTCCTGCCAAGAGAGACCGGCCATTGCGTTGATACGATGAATATCAAATACCTTATTATAGGTAAGGTAGGTTTCCTCCTGCCAGTAGAGCACGTCGGTGTTACCGATAGAAGCACGACCCTGCTCGCCCTGTGACAAGTTAACGAGGTCGCGTGAGCTATAATAAGTGTTACGGTTGTGGTGATAGTCAACACCAAACTGTGTCTTCAGATCCAGACCATCAAGAAGGTGGAAGGTGAAGGCAGCGTTACCGAAGAGCTGTGTGCGATAGTTGCCATAGGTCTGGCCTTTCAAGATAGCAACAGGGTTAGTCATACCCTCGAAACCATAATCAGACATGCCACCACCAATGCTCTGTGAAGTAGTGTACTTGCCGTTCTTGTCTTTAACGGGCAACCAAGGCAACATCTCAATCATGGTACGACGAGCGTCCTGGCCACCGCCGTCCTCAGGAGTATAGTGAGTCCAGGTGTGGTTAACGGTCAAGTTAACAGCTGTCGACAGCCACTCGGTAGGATTAGCGTCGTAAGTCATCTTAGCGTTTACACGCTTGCTGTAAGTGTCGAGCACGATACCCTGCTGGTCGGTATAGTTAAGGAAGGCGCCCATTGACGACTTCTTACCAGCCTGCTGGATGCTGATTTGATGGTTGTGAGAGAAAGCAGTGCGTGTAGCCTCGTCCTGCCAGTTGGTGTCATAAAGAGGGTTACCGTTAGCATCAAAGTAGTTGCGGTCGTTAAACCATTCGGCACGGTTCAAGCTCCAATTCTTGCCCTGATATGTATTTTCATTCTCAAGACCAATCATGAAAGCGTCGCACCACTCCTGAGCGTTGAGCACGTCCATCTTACGAGCCATAGTGCTGATAGAGAATGAACCATCATAGCTGATGCGTGTGCCTTCTTCGTTCTTCAAACCACGCTTTGTGGTAACGAGGATAACACCGTTGGCACCACGAGCACCATAGATAGCGGTAGCAGAAGCATCTTTCAATACCTCCATCGACTCGATGTCGTTAGGGTTAATCATGCCGAAGCCTTCCATTACAACACCGTCAACAACGTAGAGAGGGTCGGTTGACGAGTTGATGGTAGCCATACCGCGGATCACTACCTTATTATTATAGGCACCGGGCTGGCTTGAGTTAGAGAACACGTTTACACCCGACACCTTACCACGAAGGTTATCGATGGCCGAGAAGTTTTGGTTCTTCTTCATGTCGTCGCCCTTGGCGATACCGATAGAACCAGTAACGTCGCTCTTACGCATCACACCGTAACCTACAACCACGAGCTCGTCGAGGGTAGTATCTTCGGGCTTCATCTGTACGTTAAGAACGCCGCCCTTAACTTGTGCAACAGGAATTTCTTGTGTAAAGTAGCCGAGGTACGAGAAAACGAGTGTTCCGTTGGCGGGAGCGTTAATCTTAAAGTTACCGTCAAAGTCGGTAACGGTGGCAGTTTTTGTGTCTTTTACCATGACGGTACCACTAATAATGGGCTCGCCTTTCTCGTCAGACACGGTTCCTGACACTGTCTTTGTGGCCTGGGCAAAAGCTTCACCCGTGCCTCCCAGCAAGAAACCTAACATAAGGCTCAATACTGAGATGAGATACATTCTTTTTAGTTTCATACTTGAAAACGATTTGGTTTGAATTTGTTTTATACTCTCTTTTTTCTTAAGTAGGGCAACATTTATTGTCGTGATGGCCTACAAGCGCCATGTTAACATGCAGAAAACACACTGCCGCATGCCTCAAGAGGCGCGCCTGTGTTACGCTGCTAAATGCTGTAAATATTATTTTTTCGTTTTGTTTTTAGACTTGCACAAGTTTCACTATCGTCGTGTGCCAGTGTTACCTTTATTATTTAAGTAGTGTAAGTGGCACGTTGACAGATATTGTTATGTGTTCATTGTGCTCTTTTTTGGTTATTCTGTTCTAATGTGTATAGCATTGTGTCTGACGACAATTTGATTGTTTCGTGTATAGTAAATTTAAATACGTGGCCCTTTGCTCACGCTTGATTTGAGTAGTATATCGTTGTTTGTCTATTTAGGAGCGATGATTTTGATGACAATTTTTAAGTTTTTAGTAGTGTGCCAACGTTGTCACCCTCTTTTCATGTGCAAAGATAATAATATATTTTTATAATCCAACAACATTCATTAATATTTTTAAGTTTTTTTCCGAGGAAAATCAATATACCTTATTATATATATAGTTGACGAGTTGACAAGGTGACAAGGAGATTTGTTTTTTTAGTTGACGAGTGGACAAGGAGTATGGTTCATCCCTCAAAATTAGTGCGCCAGTACTTGGCCCAAGTACTGCAGTAATCTCCATCAAGTACTGCAGTAA
>USAI01000022.1 GCA_900552675.1 uncultured Prevotella sp. | reverse complement strand
AAACTTATCTCATTCTCAATCACTTATAAAAAATACGTACTTTCCTGTACTGAAACCCTTGGTTTTACAACATGAAACCAATGCTTTCAGAGTGTAATTTCATGGGTTTCAGAAACCGCTCCCATGCACCCCAAAAAAATGAATATTTATGCAGTTCTGGGAGGACGGGGCACGGAGACCACCGTCCTACTTTGATTTGCCTCGCCCATCACATGAATTCTTCGTTCTTCACTCGTCACTTAACTACGCCCCATCCTACTTTAAGAGTGCATTTGTTCAATGTTGTTTTCTTTCATAAAATCCATAAACTACGGAATTTAAATCCATAAACCACGGAATTTAAATCCATATTTTACGGAAAAGTTTTGTTTTCGATTTGGAATTTTCATGCTTTATGTGTATATTTGCAGCACATTATCAATAAGTTATCGTTATGTCACAGTTTGAATATAAACCACGTATTGCGGATGGTGTACTGGAGAAGAAACTAAGGTCTTCTGGTGCAGTCTTGGTAGAAGGTCCTAAATGGTGTGGCAAGACAACTACATCGGAGCAACATGCCAAAAGTATAAATTACATATCAGACCCTGTCAATCTCAACAAAAACATGATATTGGCCGAGATGAACATAAACGCACTTCTTGAAGGCGACAAGCCAAAGTTGCTTGATGAATGGCAAATCATTCCGCAACTATGGGATGCTGTAAGATTTGAAATTGACCATAGCAAAGGTATCGGACAATTCATTATGACAGGGTCGGCAGTTCCACCAGAAAAAGAAAAACAAGCTAAGATACATCATACAGGAACTGGTCGTATCACAAGTCTAAGAATGCGCCCCATGTCGTTATGGGAATCTGGTGAAAGCAGCGGAGAAGTAAGCCTCGCCCATCTTTTCAATAATCCTGGTACTCAGATTTACAGCGAGTCAAAGGTTCAGCTTGAACAGATTGCCTTCTTAATATGTAGAGGAGGCTGGCCTATTGCGACGACTCTTGAGAAAGAATATGCTTTGGAAACAGCATTTTCTTATTATGATGCAGTAGTAAATACAGACATCTCACGTATAGATGGCGTATCACGAAGCTCTTCTCGGGCTCACCGCCTGTTGCGTTCGCTTGCACGACACCAAGGAACACAGGTTACCATAGCTGGTATAAGAGCAGATATGATGGCAAATGACACAGAGACACTGGATGTTGACACGGTATCATCATATATAGAAGCATTAAAGAAAATATTTGTAATAGAGGACATGGAGGCCTGGAACCCAAATCTTCGTTCCAAAGCAGCTATTCGCACAAGTGATACAAGGTATTATGTTGACCCCTCTATCGCTACTGCCGCACTTGGAGTAGGGCCAGCAGACCTTGTTAACGATCTTAACACAATGGGACTATTCTTTGAGACCATGGCAATACGAGACCTACGTGTCTACGCACAAGCTCTTGATGGTAATGTGTTTCACTACAGAGACAGCAATGGTTTAGAATGTGATGCTGTGATACACTTAAGAAATGGTCAATACGGTTTGGTTGAAATTAAGCTAGGCGGTCAGAAACTGATAGAAGAAGGTGCCGAAACTCTAAACAAATTTGCATCGACCATTGATACAGAAAAGATGAAAGCCCCATCGTTCAAAATGATTCTAACAGCTGTAGGCAATCTTGCCTATAAACGAGAAGATGGCATATACATAGTTCCCATCAGCTGTTTAAAGCATTAAATGAAATCAGGAAAGATGGTTTCGTCCACAACGATATTGTTTGAGCCATTGTTCTTTTGTTGTTCAATGTTGTTGTGTTTTTCCTGTTTTAACAAAAAAATAGGGCGACGGGCGTGGTAATGTCAGAAATATTTTGTTTATTTGCAGTAAGAAATACATCCTACTTACCGATATTAACAACGCGTGCGCCCCAAACACCCACGTGCACGCCACACAATATATTTTCATTATGGGAAAAGGAAAGAAAGGAGGCAAGCGCCTCACCAAAAAGGAACTGTCGAAAAGGCTGGTCGAGTTTTTTACCGACAATGCCGAGCGCACCCTCTCGTTTAAAGAGATTTTCCGCTCGCTGCACCTCGACACACACCCCTTGAAGATGTTGGCCATCGATATCATGGAGGAGATGGCATGGGACGATTATCTCACACGTGTGTCTGACAACCAATACCGCCTCAACACCAAGGGACAGCTGCAAGAGGGCACCTTCATACGCAAGGCAAACGGCAAAAACACCTTTACTCCCGACGATGGCAGTACACCGCTGTTTGTGGCCGAGCGCAACTCGATGTATGCCCTCAATGGCGACCGTGTGCGCGTGTCGATTATGGCGCGCCGCCGCAACCATATTAAAGAGGCACAGGTGATTGAAATTCTGCAACACGCCCGCGATACCTTTGTGGGCACCCTGTGTGTTGACAAAGAACTGGCCGTGCTCGTCACCCCTGGCACTCTCTACACCCACGACATCATCATACCGCGCAAGAAGCTACGTGGCGGAAAGACGGGCGATAAGGCAGTGGTGAAAATCACACAGTGGCCCGATGCCGACCATAAAAACGTGGTGGGCGAGGTGGTTGACGTGATAGGCCCCACAGGCGACAACGATGTCGAGATGAACACCATCTTGGCACAGTATGGCTTGCCCTATCGCTATCCGAAGAACGTTGAAGAGGCCGCCAACAAGATTACGGGCGAGATTACACCCGAAGACGAGAAGGAGCGTGAAGACTTTCGCAACGTCTTTACCTGCACCATCGACCCCCACGACGCCAAAGACTTTGACGATGCGCTCTCAATACGTCGTGCCGAAGATGGCAAGCTGTGGGAGGTGGGTGTGCATATTGCCGACGTAAGCCACTATGTTACCGAGGGTTCTATCATCGACCGCGAGGCACAGAAGCGCGCCACCAGTGTGTACCTTGTCGACCGCACCATACCCATGTTGCCAGAACGCCTGTGCAACTTCATCTGCTCGTTGCGCCCCGACGAAGATAAGCTGGCCTTCAGCGTTATCTTCTTGCTCGACGAAGATGCTATGGTGCGCTCATACCGCATTGTGCACACCATCATACGCTCAAACCGTCGTTACGCCTACGAAGAGGTGCAGCAGCTGCTTGAAGATAATGGTGTGGTTGATGGCACAAACCAGCCAGCGCCCGCTCCTGGCCCCAAGGGCTATAAGGGCGAGAACGCTAACGAGCTGATTATGCTCGACCGCCTGGCCAAGCGCCTGCGCGAGGCTCGTTTCAAGAACGGCGCCGTGCGCTTCGACCGCGAAGAGCTGCACTTTGATGTTGACGAGAAAGGCAAGCCCACACGCTGCTACTTCAAACGCTCGAAGGATGCCAACAAGTTGATTGAAGAGTTTATGTTGCTGGCTAACCGCACCGTGGCCGAAAGCATTGGCAAGGTGAAGAAGGGCAAAAACCCCAAGACATTGCCATACCGTGTGCACGATAATCCCGACCCACAGAAGCTGGAAACGCTGCGCGAGTTTGTGGTGAAGTTTGGCTATAAGATGAAGACCGAAGGCACCAAGGGCGCCACGGCAAGAGCCCTGAACAAGCTGATGGACGACTGCAGCGGCACGAACGAGGCTAACCTCATACAGCTGGTGGCCCTGCGCGCCATGATGAAGGCAAAATATTCGATACACAATATCGGGCACTTTGGTTTGGCCTTCGACTACTACACCCACTTCACATCGCCCATACGTCGTTACCCCGACACGCTGGTACATAGACTTATCACTCGCTATCAGAACGGTGGACGTAGCGCTAATAAGGAGCACTATGAAGAGCTGTGCGAGCACTGCAGCGACATGGAACAGGTGGCTGCCAACGCCGAGCGCGACTCGATAAAATATAAGATGGTAGAGTTTATGGGCGACAAGCTGGGCGAAGAGTTTGATGCACACATCTCAGGCATACAGTCGTTTGGCATCTACTGCGAAATTGACGAGAACCACTGCGAAGGCATGGTGCCCATGCGCGACCTCGACGACGACTACTACGACTTTGACGAGCGCAACTACTGCCTCGTGGGCCGACGTCGCCACCACCGCTACCAGCTGGGCGACCCCATCCGCATCAAGGTGGCACGCGCCAACCTTGAGAAGAAACAGCTCGACTTTACCATCGTAAGCGCAGCCAAGGTTCCCGCTAAGGGTGAGGCAAAGGGCAGTGCTAAGGCTGGAACAAAGGGTAAAGCGAAAAAATAACTTAGCATTGCCAAAGGCGAGCTTATCTGATGTTAAGGAAGTGTTGCCAAAGAGGGCGAATATATTTAGCATTTGATGCTTATAATATATTCGCCCTCTTCGCTTTTAACCATATTTAAACAAAGCGAAGAAAAAGAGCGGCAAAACATTTTGTTGTCTCATCAAAAAGCAGTACCTTCGCACACGTATCTCAAAGATACTCACAAAGGTATATAGGGGCGTAGCCCAGCTGGTTTAGAGCGCTGCAGTCACATTGCAGAGGTCATCGGTTCGAGCCCGATCGTCCCTACTCCCTACACACATCATAATCTAAAGGAAAAGGAAATATCTCGCAAGGATGTTTCCTTTTTTGGTTTTATAGGGTGCTAATACCTACTTCGCGCGTTGTTTAACGTAAACACGAATTATTATCGATGATTATTAAACGAACACAGATTAAACAGATAGAACAGATGCACTTTTAAAGTAGGACGGTGGTCTCCGTGCCCCGTCCTCCCACACCCAAACTGCTTGTTGCAATATTACTTTTTTGGATGCTGGAGGACGGGGCACGGAGGCCACCGTCCTACTATGGTTTGCAAGGCTATTCACTCCCCCCCCCAAAAAAAAGGCCGATACCCTAACGGGCACCGGCCTCCACTATATGCTGCCATTCATTTTGCTTGATGATGTGATAAGAAGGAATTACTTCATAAGAAATTGGTCAACATCGGCAGCAATCTTTCGTCCGCTGGCCATGGCGCGCACCACCAGCGAGGCGCCGTTGGCAGCATCGCCAGCCACGAACACGTTATTAGCAAACTGCGGCTGCTGGGGCTTAATGAAGCCCATGGCCAGCAACACCATATCGGCCTTTATCACCTCAGGCTTGCCCTTCTCAATCATGATAGGTCGGCCTCCTTCGGGGTTCGGCTTCCAGTCAATCTCTTGCACACGCACGCCCGTCAGCTTACCATCTTTTCCTAAGAACTCGAGCGAATTGATGTTCCAACGGCGGGTGCATCCTTCTTCATGGCTCGACGTTGTTTTCAGGGTGCGAGGCCAGTTGGGCCACGGGTTCTTGGGGTCGTCAGGGCCTACAGGGGGCTTGGGCATAATTTCGATTTGTGTTACCGACTTGCATCCCTGTCGGTGTGCCGTGCCTATGCAGTCGCTACCCGTATCGCCACCACCAATAACCAGCACGTCTTTGCCCTTGGCGTTTACCAACTGGTCTTTCTTAAACTCGGCTCCTGCCAACACACGGTTTTGCTGTGCCAGCATCTCGAGGGCGAAATACACCCCTTTGAGGTCGCGACCCGGAATGTTCAGGTCGCGTGCGGTGGGTGTGCCTGTGGCAATGACGTAGGCGTCGAAGCCGTCGGGTAGATGCGTCACGTCGATGTCTTGACCATATTCGAACACGATGCCCTCTTGTTCGAGCAAGCGCAGACGTCGGTCAATAACCTGCTTGTTCAACTTAAAGTTGGGGATGCCATAGCGCAGCAGTCCGCCAGCCGCCTCGTTCTTCTCAAACACCGTTACGCTATAGCCCTTCAGGTTCAGGCGGTTAGCAGCCACAAGGCCTGCAGGGCCAGCGCCTATCACGGCCACGCGTTTGCCATTGCGTTCGGGGTGATGAATGCGTATAAAGTCTTCAGCAAAGGCATGCTCGGTGATGGCGGCCTCGTCTTCGCGGTTAGTGGTAGGCTCGTGCTCCATCAGGTTCAGCACGCAGGCCTTCTCGCACAGGGCAGGACAGATGCGGCCCGTAAACTCGGGAAAGTCGTTGGTAGCGTTCAGTAGGCGGTAGGCCAACTCCCAGTCGCCTTTATACAGTGCATCATTCCACTCGGGTGGTTTGTTGCCCAGGGGGCATGCCCAGTGGCAGAAGGGCACACCACAGTCCATGCAGCGTGATGCTTGTTGGCGACGGTCGTTACTATTTAGTGTCTGCTCCACTTCGCCAAAGTCGTGGATGCGGTCGTGTATAGGTCGATATCCCGCCTCTTTACGGGGGATTGTTAAAAATGCTTTTGGATTGCCCATAATATATAAGGGATTGTAATGTTGAATAGTATCGTTTGATGAAGAAGCATTTTAATAATCGCGTTGCATATCTGCTATCTTCTGCTGCAGCTTCTTCACCTGTTCTTCTTGCAGCACCCGTTTATACTCGATGGGCACCACTTGGATGAAGTCTTCAACATATCGGCTCCAGTCGTCAAGCATGGTGCGTGCCAACTTAGAACCAGTGTAAAGATAATGCTGGCGTATCAGCTCGTGCAGCTCTTTGCGGTAGCTGGTATCGTCGACAAGGTTTATCTCAACCATATCCATGTTACAGAAATAGTCGAAGTTGTGGTTCTTGTCCCACACATAAGCCACGCCGCCCGACATACCTGCGGCAAAGTTGCGGCCTGTTTCGCCCAGCACTACCACACGTCCACCTGTCATATACTCGCAGCAGTGGTCGCCAGCACCTTCAATCACAGCAATAGCGCCCGAGTTTCTTACGCCAAAGCGCTCGCCCACCTTACCGTTAACATACAGTTCGCCACTGGTGGCACCATACAGGCCCGTGTTTCCGGCAATGATGTTGTCTTCGGCAGCAAAGTTAGAGCGTATGGGCGGCAAGATGCTCACACGTCCGCCCGACAGGCCCTTGGCAAAGTAGTCGTTACACTCGCCTTCAAGCTTGAAGTCGATGCCGTGTGTAAGGAAGGCGCCGAAGCTTTGACCCGCCGAGCCTTTAAACTTAACGTTAATGGTTTTATCGGGCAATCCGGCTCCCGCATATTTCTCGGCTATCAGTCCGCTGAGCATAGCGCCTGCGGCACGGTCGGTGTTCTTGATGGCAAAGTCGAGGTTCACCTCTTCGCCATCGGCAATGGCACGTTGTGCTCCACGAATGAGTTGCTGGTCAAGCACATCGCTCAGGTCGTGCTTCTGCTCTTTGGTATGGTAGAGCGTGGTGTCGCCCTGTTCTTTGTAGAGCAAGCGGCGGAAGTCGAGCGTAGCGGTCTTCGTGCCACTCTCGTCATGGCGCGGTATGATGAGTTCGGTGTGTCCTACAATCTCGTTCAGTGTGTGTGCTCCCATGAGGGCCAGATACTCGCGCACCTCTTGTGCGAGGAAGGTGAAATAGTTGACCACATATTCGTAGCGTCCGCGGAAGTGGGCGCGCAACTTCGGGTCTTGTGTGGCCACGCCCATGGGGCAGGTGTTCAGGTTACACTTACGCATCATCACGCAGCCCAACACAATAAGTGGTGCGGTGCCAAACGAGAACTCCTCGGCACCCAGCAGCGCCATCATTATCACGTCGCGACCCGTCTTCAGTTGGCCATCAACCTGCAGGCGCACCTGTCCGCGTAGGCCGTTCTTCACCAGTGTTTGCTGGGTTTCGCTCAAACCTATTTCGGGCGAGATGCCAGCAAAGCGCATGCTCGAAGCGGGCGATGCACCCGTGCCACCCTCGGCACCAGAGATAACAATGAGGTCGCCCTTGGCTTTGGCCACACCCGCGGCAATGGTTCCTACGCCGCTCTCGGCTACCAACTTCACGCTGATGGCAGCCTTGGGGTTGACGTTCTTCAGGTCGAAGATGAGCTGTGCCAAGTCTTCAATTGAATAGATATCGTGGTGTGGTGGCGGCGAGATGAGCGAGATGCCAGGGATAGAGTGGCGCGTCTTGGCAATAATTTCGTTCACCTTGAAGCCCGGCAGCTGTCCACCCTCGCCAGGCTTGGCACCCTGTGCCACCTTAATTTGTATCTCTTCGGCATTAACCAGATACTCGGTGGTTACGCCGAAACGTCCTGATGCCACCTGTTTGGTCTTGCTTGAAAGCGAGATGCCATCAACGGTGGCGTGGAAGCGTTCGCTATCTTCGCCACCCTCGCCCGTATTGCTGCGGGTGCCCAACTTGTTCATGGCCAGTGCCAATGCCTCGTGAGCCTCTTTTGAGAGCGCGCCAAACGACATAGCACCCGTAACAAAGTGTTTAACAATGTTTTCAACGGGCTCTACCTCGTTGATGTCGATGGGGGCATGGCGGAAGTCGAAGAAGTCGCGCAAGAAGATAGGTTCGGCCTTCTCGTCAACCGACTTAGAAAACTCTTTAAACTTATCATAGTTGGCTGTGCGGGTGGCCAGTTGCAGTTTGGCAATGGTTTCGGGGTTCCAGGCGTGGCGTATGCCATCGCGACGCCAGTGGAACTGTCCGTTATTGGGAAGGAAGTCAGACTGCACCTCTTTCTCAAAGGCTTTGTTGTGCAAGGCAATGGCGTCGCGAGCGATAGTGGCCAGGCCAATGCCGCCCACGGTAGAAATGTCGGTGCCAAAATAGGTCTTCAGCAAGCTCTCGCTCAAACCGATACTCTCAAAAATCTTGGCGCCACGGTATGAGCGAATAGTAGAGATGCCCATCTTGGCCATAATTTTGAACAAGCCTTTCTTCACGGCCTTGATATAGTTGGCCTCGGCCGTCTCATAGTTTTCTTGTATCTTGCCACGCTTCACCAGATCGTCGAGGATGGCGTAGGTGAGATATGGGCAGAGGGCCGACGCACCATAGCCCAACAACAGGGCGGCGTGCATCACCTCGCGTATCTCGCCACTCTCAACAATAAGGGCTGTTTGCACACGCTTACCCACCGAGATAAGGTAGTGGTGTACGGCGCTAACGGCCAGCAGCGATGGTATGGCGGCATGGTCGGCGTCGATGTCGCGGTCAGAAAGAATGATGTAGTTGTAACCATCGTCTACGCTGCGCTCGGCCTGCTTGCACAGGTCGTCGAGGGCTTCGCGAAGGCCATCTTCGCCTTTTTCACATTCAAACACGATAGGCAGCTTCACGGTATTGAAGCCCTTATAGCGTATGTTACACAAGATGTCGAGCTGCGTATTGGTAAGTATAGGATGCGGCAGGCGCACCATCTTACAGTTGGTTTCGTCAGGGGTGAGGATGCCTGTGCCCACGCGACCGATATACTCGGAGAGCGACATGACGAGGTTCTCACGAATAGAGTCGATGGCGGGGTTTGTGACCTGTGCAAACTGCTGACGGAAATAGTTGAAGAAGATTTGCGGACGGTCAGACAGCACGGCCAGCGGTGTGTCGTTACCCATAGCTGCCGTGGGCTCTTGACCCTTGGTCGACATAGGTACGATGGTGCCATCGACATCTTCTTCGCCAAAACCAAACTCTATTTCATGGCGAAGCAGGTCGGGCAAGCTGTTGTCTACCTTTCTGCCCGAATGTAACTTCTCAAGCTGTATACGGTTGGTCGACAACCACTGGCGGTAGGGATGGGCCTTGGCCAAGCGGTCTTTAATCTCGCCATCATAGTATATCTTGCCTTCCTGCGTGTCGATAAGCAGTATCTTGCCAGGCTGCAAACGGCCCTTCTCGGCTATCTCGGTGGGGTCGAAATCCATCACGCCCACCTCAGAGGCTACCACCATAGTATCGTTCTTGGTGATGGTATAGCGGGCGGGGCGCAAGCCATTACGGTCGAGCAGTCCGCCAGCAAAGCGGCCATCGCTGAAGAGCAGAGCGGCGGGGCCATCCCACGGCTCCATCAAGATTGAATGATACTCGTAGAAAGCTTTCAGGTCTTCAGGAATGGGGTTCTTATCGTTAAAGCTCTCGGGCACCATCACGGCCATAGCGTGAGGCAGCGAGAGGCCACTCATCACGAAAAACTCGAACACGTTATCCAGCGAAGCTGAGTCGCTCATACCTTCTTGCACAATGGGCGAGATGTCGCGAATGTCGCCCAGAGCGTCGCTCGAGAGCACACTCTCGCGCGCCTTCATCCACGAGCGGTTGCCACGAATGGTATTGATCTCGCCGTTGTGAGCCAAGAGGCGGAAGGGCTGTGCCAGGCTCCAGGTGGGGAAGGTGTTGGTAGAGAAACGTGAGTGTACGAGCGCCAAGCCCGACGTGAAATAATTGTTGGTGAGGTCGGGGAAATACTGGCGCACCTGCATGCTGGATAGCATGCCTTTATAAATAATGTTTTTGCTCGAAAGCGAGCAAATGTAGAAATCAGAATCGGTAACACGGCGCTCTATCTTCTTCCTTATAATATATAAGGTGCGGTCGAAAGTGTCGAGCTTGTCGTCGGTAACGCCCGTAACAAACACCTGTTTGATGTCGGGCTCAGTGCTCAGGGCAGCCTCGCCCAGACAGTCGGGGTTGGTGGGCACGTTGCGTAAGTGCATAAGCTGTAGGCCCTCACGCTCAATCTCCTCAATCATAATGCTGAGGATGTGTTGCTGGCGCTCGGCGTCTTTAGGCAGAAAGACAAGGCCAGTGCCATATTTACCCTTCTCGGGCACAGGTATGCCTTGTAGCAAAATAAACTCGTGAGGAATTTGGAGCATGATGCCCGCACCATCGCCTGTGCGGCCGTCGGCACCTTCGGCACCACGGTGACGCATGTTCTCCAACACTTTCAGTGCATTGTCTACCAATTCATGGCTCTTGTTACCATGAATGTTCACTACCATACCCACGCCGCAAGCGTCGTGCTCGTGGGCGGCGTCATACAGGCCTCCGAGGGGTGCCTGTTGGGCCGGCGAAAGAGGTTGATGTGTTACAATTCCCATTTCTTGTAGCATTTAATTAGTAATTCCTTTATTATCCTATCATATTGTTTGCAAAGTTAAGCATTTACTTTCATATTGCTATTTATTAGTGTTTATTATTTACAAACAATTAATCTACAAATGTAAACAAAATAACACATTGAAACTAATTCGCGTTAAAAACATATCATACTGTAAGCATCCGAACATTGCGTGCTTACAGTCTGAAACAAAATTGATGTATGATAAGTAAAGGTGTTAGAATAAGTGAAGGCGTTAGAATAAGAAAGGTATTAGAATATAAGAAAGGTATTAAAAAAAGAAAGCCCGCCCCACGGAGTATCTACTCACAGGGGCGGACCCGACATATATTGATATTGTCGTCCCTCGAAGGAAAAGTTTAATGCACGCTAAAGCACATTATACATTATATATTAGTTAAAACGTTTTCTCATTTGCCAAGTTCCAAGCATTAAGGAAGGCGGCGCGTGAGATATTCATCACCTTATCATAATTAATGCGGTCGGCCTCATCGCCTGGCTGATGATAGTCGGGGTGTCCATCGGTATGATACCAGATGATAGGAATATCTTTGCTTGCAAACGACCCATTGTCGCTTCCGCCCACAGGCTTATCCCACGGACGATAGTTAGGGTCGAGGCGCAAGCCATAGCGTTTGATATCGTCTTTCAGCCACTGTCCGAAGGCAGGATGCGCCTCGGTATAGAAGTAAACCACGTATTGTGGGTTCTCGGGCTTATTGTTTCGGCCTATCATGTCGAAGTTGAGGTAGCCCTTTATCTGCGGTATGAAAGGGCAAGTCTGCACAAAATATTTCGAGCCCAGCAGTCCTATCTCCTCACCATCCCAAAAGGCGAAGACGACGTTGCGTTCAGGCTGTACCCCCGACAGCGCGAAGGCTCGTGCTATCTGCAGCACCGCACTCACGCCCGACGCGTTATCGTCGGCACCATTATATATCTGGTCGCCCTCAAGATCGGGGTCGGCGCCAATGTGGTCGAAGTGAGCGCCCACAATGGCATATTGTGTAGTGTCGCGTCCGGGTATCATTGCCAGCACGTTAGCCATATTCAGTCGGCGGTGTGTGCCTTGCTTCAATACGGCTATCGAGTCGGGGTGCACCTGCCAAGGCTTACGTTTCTGCCATTCCATGCTATAAGCGCTGAAGGGCTGTTCATAGTGTTCGGCCATAGGCTTTATGCCCCACTGTTTAAGCAATGATATGATATATTGTGCTGCCACGCGACTATCGCGTGTGCCTGCTTTGCGTCCGTTTAGTGCGTCGCTGGCCAAGAAGCCTATATGTGCTTGTGCGTTTTCAACAGTAATGCTTTGCATGGCTCGCTCTTTCGCTGCCTCAACCTTTTTTTGTGCCTGAGCAGCCGTAGCGGTTATCAATGCGAGCGCCATGATAATAAGCGTGTGCTTCATGATGCCGTATACTTTTTTTTCGATTATTGTGATAGCGTTGTTTTAAGTAAAAAAGCCCAACGATGTACCAACGTGCGCATCGTCAGGCTTCCTATTTCTAATATCGGTTGTTGTTTTACGAGTAGCGCAAGATTTGTCCTGGGCGCAGGCGCATTGTCTTGCGAATGTGGTTCAGCTTACACAGCGTGTCAACAGTTACGCCACGCTCCTTGGCGATGCTTTGCAGTGTTTCGCCCGATGCCACCTTATGATACAATATCTCGCCATTGATATTTCCCTTGCTGGGTGTTGTATTTCCCAACACCTCTTCGCGCGAGTAAGATCCGTTGCCTACCTTTCCGCGCAGGCGTGTTGCCTCGGCGCTCTCGGCGCGATAGGTATCGCGGTTGAAGGTGTACGAGTCGGCCACCACGTCTTGGTTACGGAAGTCGAACATCAGTGCAGGATTAAGGGCTACGCCACAGAGGCGTGTTTCAAAGTGCAGGTGCGAGCCTGTGCTTCGGCCTGTATTACCACCCAGACCAATGGGGTCGCCAGCGCGCACGTTTTGTTCTTCCTCAACCAGCTGTTTCGACATATGTCCGTATAACGTTTCCAGCCCGTTGTTATGTCGTATCACAACATATTTGCCATATCCACCAGGGTTATATTTCACCATGCGCACCTTTCCACTGAAGGCAGCGCGAATAGTATCGCCAATATAAACCTTTATATCGAGGCCCTCGTGCTGGCGTCCCCAACGCGAACCAAAGTTGCTGGTAATGACGCGGCTGGGTGTAGGCATGCAGAAGTTTTTCAAGTTAATGCGATACGTTTCGGGCAGTGCGGTAGCGCGGTGAGCATACACATTGTTCCAGTCGTCGTATAAGTCGGCAGCTGGGTTTTCCAGTTCTTCGCGTGCCGCGATGTTTTTAAGCATCAGCGTGTCGACAGCCTTCATGCGTCTATCAATAGGCGCCTGACGAGCCAACAGGTCTTGTGCCGCCGCGGTAACGGAGGTTAAAGTTAATAATGATGTTACAGCAAATGCGTGTATAAATCTTCTAAAACTCATATTTACAATTATGTCACGGTCCGTTTTTTATATCAAAAAGTAGAATGAGTATGTCATTCTTTCAAGGCTAAATAATTAGTCTGCGAGTAGTAATAACAAACCAATTATTTGTAACGAACGCTGCAAAATTAGTAAAAATCTTGCATATCTGTTATTTTGTTAACAGTTTTTGTTCCACTTTTAACATAAAATACATTGACAATGTGCATGTTATCGTGAACATTAAGATTTTTATACACAATCTGTGTGCGTTGTGTGTGTTGATACAAGTCAACAAAACTAACTGATAGCTGCCCAGTTAACATTACCGCCACGCAGTTCGCGTAAGCGGTTCCACAACATGGCATACACGGCGCTGGTGCAGGTAGGATCGGCGGCAATAATTTTTTGTGCCTCCTCGCGTGCCAGCTGCACCAGTTGTCCATCTTGCGCTATGTTAGCAATCTTCAGGTCAAAGGCCATGCCGCTCTGCTGCGTGCCCTCAAGGTCGCCAGGTCCACGCAGTTTAAGGTCGGCCTCGGCAATGCGAAAGCCATCGTTTGTGTCACACATAATGTCGATGCGTTTGCGGGTGATATCTGACAGTTTATAGCTCGTTACCAAGATGCAATAACTTTGGTCGGCGCCACGCCCCACCCTACCTCGTAGCTGGTGCAGCTGCGAGAGTCCGAAGCGTTGAGCATCAAGAATAACCATTACCGATGCGTTAGGCACGTTTACGCCTACCTCTATCACCGTGGTAGCCACCAATATTTGTGTTTCGCCACTAACAAACTTCTGCATCTCGGCCTCTTTTTCAGCAGGTTTCATGCGGCCGTGCACCTTGCTCAACTTAAATTCGGGAAACACTTCGCACAGCGTGGCAAAGCCTTCCTCCAGGTTTTTCAGGTCGCTTTTCTCGCTTTCGCTAATCAGTGGAAAGACGATGTAAACCTGCCTGCCCAAGCGTATCTGTTGGCGTATGCCGTTATACAGGCTGGTGGTTTGGTTATCGTATTTGTGTAAAGTTTGTATGGGTTTGCGGCCAGGCGGCAGTTCGTCGATCACGCTCACATCAAGGTCGCCATAGATGGTCATGGCCAGCGTGCGCGGTATGGGGGTAGCCGTCATCACCAGCACATGCGGTGGCTGCTCGCTCTTGGCCCACAGACGGGCACGCTGCGCCACACCAAAGCGGTGTTGCTCGTCGACCACGGCCAACCCTAAGTGTGCAAACTGCACAGGGTCTTCAATCACGGCGTGTGTGCCCACCAGTATATCTATCTGCCCTGTGGCCAGTGCGTCGAGCACCTCGCGGCGACGTTTGCCTTTCACCACGCCCGTAAGCAGCTCAACACGCACAGGCATATCGCCCAAAAACTGGCGAATGGTGCTGAGGTGCTGCTCGGCCAGTATCTCGGTGGGCGCCATGATACACGCCTGAAAGCCATTGTCAACAGCCAGCAACATGGTCATCAAGGCCACGAGCGTTTTGCCCGATCCCACGTCGCCTTGCAGCAAGCGGTTCATCTGTATACCGCCTCGCATATCGGCACGTATCTCGTGCATCACGCGCTTTTGCGCGCCTGTTAAGGGGAATGGTAAATAGTTGTGGTAGAAAGTATTGAAGCGTTCGCCCACATTACTGAAGATGTATCCGCGATACTTGCGACGATTGTCGGCAGCATAGCGTAAAATGTTCAACTGAACATAAAACAGCTCTTCAAACTTAAGACGCATACGAGCGTTTTTCATCTCAAGCGCCGTATGCGGATAATGCACACCCCGCAGCGCCTCGATGCGCGACATGAGGTGCAGCGGCTGGGTGATAAAGGGTGGCAATGTCTCGGGCAGCGTGCTGGGCAACTTATCGAGCAGCGTGCGCACCATCTTTTCTACGGCACGCGAGGTGAGGCCACGTTTCTTCATGGTCTCGGTGGTGACATAGTAGGGTTGCATGCCCATCTGCGAGAGCTGCAGGTCTTCGGCCTTATCCATCTCGGGGTGTGCAAACTGAAAGCGTCCTGCGTAAACAGTGGGTCGGCCGAAGATGATGAACGTCTGCCCCACCTTGTAACTGCGATATACATGCTGGGCGCCACTAAACCACACGAGGTCGGCCACCGCCGTTTTGTCAGACACGTGTGCCACCACGCGTTTCTTTCGAGGGCCCATCTCAAACTCTTCATAGCTCAAGATCGTGGCTTTTATCTGCACAAAAGGCATGTCGGCGTTCAGCTCGCTGATGGTATATATACGGCTGCGGTCGATGTATTTGTAGGGGTAATATTCGAGCAAGTCGGCCCACGACTTAATGCCGAGTTCCTTCTCTAAAATTTCTTTGCGGTGCGGTCCTACGCCCGGCAGAAACATGATGTCTTGCTGTAAGATATTATCCATTATTTTGTTTTTTGTGGGGGCTTTAAAGGCTGGGTGATAAGCTCTACTAAGCCTGGAGGGATAAGCCTTTATAGGTCTGAAAGGATAAGCCTTTATAAGCCTTTATAGGCCTTTCTAAGCCGAGGCGGAATTTTGTGGAGAAAGCGAAAGCAGCAAAGCTATAGAATTTTTCACTTTTCACTCTTCACTTTTCACTTTTCACTCTTCCTATCCCTTAGCAGGGCTTCTCCCACCACGAGATCGAAAGGGGTGGTTAGCTTAATGTTTTCACGGTTGCCCTCTACCAGGGTAACGTTGTGGCCGAAGGCTTCAACCACCGAAGCATCGTCGGTGAAGGCGGGGCTGAAGGGCTGGGCGAAGGCTTGGCGCAAGAGGCCCAGACGGAAGGTTTGAGGCGTTTGTACCGAACGGTAGCTGTCGCGCGGCACGGTGTGCGAGGTGCCATCAGGCGAGCAGAGACGTAGCGTGTCGGTGACAGGCAGCACGGGTATGGCTGCGCCCTGTTGCTCGGCCATCTGAAAGCAGCGAGCGATGGTGTCGGCCGACACAAAGGGGCGCACGCCATCATGAATGGCCACGAGGTCGGTGTCGGGTGCAGCGTCAAGGGCGCGTAAGCCGCTGAGCGACGAGTGGAAACGAGTTTCGCCTCCATCGGCAATGGTGTGCGGCACCTCAAAGTGGTATTGCTGACACAGGTCGTTCCAATAGGCTTGATGGTGCGTGGGTAACACCAATACGATATGTATCAGCGGGTTATACTGATAAAAGGTGCGTAGCGTATGCATCAGCACGGGCCATCCGCCCACAGGCAGAAACTGCTTGGGCAGGTCGGCACCCATGCGCAACCCCTTACCGCCGGCCACAATAATGACGTGTTCCATTCTTAATTTATAAATTAGCAAGGCGAAGCCCCATTATGAATTACCAAGGCGAAGCCTCATTATGAATTATGAATTACGAATTATGAATTACGAATTATGAATTACGAATTATAAACTACGAATTCATCAAGTGGCTATACATCATTCCGTCTTTCAACGACTGCACGGTTTCATCGCCCTTAAACATACGCAGTATCTCGTAGCTATAGGGGAATGTAGCGGCAGGACCTTCGCCCGTAATGATATTTCCGTCGATGGTGAACAGTTCGGCCGTGTAGGTAGCACCTGTCATAAACTTTTCGAAGCCAGGGTAGCAAGTGGCCTTCTTGCCTTCGAGCAGACCCAGCGACCCCAGCACCAGCGGAGCCGCACAGATAGCGCCAATGCGTCCGCCCTTAGCAGCCTGAGCCACCAGCGCCTTGCGCACACCCTCATGGTCGCGCAGATTGGTAGCGCCAGGCAGTCCGCCAGGCAACAGCAGCATATCGGCATCGCTGAGGTCGGCCTCTTCAATGGTGAGGTCGGCTTTGAGGGTGATGCCGTGCGAGGTCTCCACCCATGGTGTGCCTGTTACGCTCACGGTTTTAACATCAACACCTCCGCGTCGTAAAATATCGACGGGACCCAAGCCTTCCACTTCCTCGAAGCCGTTGGCCAAAAATTCATATACCTTTGCCATACTGTCTTTATTATTATTTGTTACAATATACCTTATATAATATATGTCTAATGCTTCATCCCGATATTCATCATCATTACTCTAAGGCGAGGCCCATTCCATTATGAATGATGAATAACAAATTATGCACGAACATATCATTCTCGTTGCTAAGTTACGAACAATTTCATAAACTGCAAAATGTTTGGCTTACTTTCATTACAGCTAAGGCTTGGGCACGACAACAATAAACAACAACTCAACAACAAAGGACAACAATTCTACAACAAAGAACAACATAATAACAATAAGCAACAACTCGACAACAAAGAATAACAATAAACGACCACTTAATAACAATAAGTGGCAATTCAAGAACACCGCGACTACCATTAACAACAATCTTACACCCCATGATAATTATTATTGATTGCAAATATCGTTCATAATGTTACAAAAATGTGTCATTGTAACAAATTATTACGTTTATGAACGATATTTTAATTACGCCTGTCGGTCTTCTTCCTAATTTTGTGGCGTTCAAAAGAGCAATTTGTCCTATTACTACGACACTTTTTTTGACACATTATATATATTATGTAGGCAGCCGCGATGAAGACACATGGCAAATGCACAATATATAGCAAACTGAAAACAATATAAACAAAAAATAAACAGAAACCTAAAAAACAAAATCAGAATGAGAAATTTTAAGAAAGTCATTCTCGGAGCAGCGCTCTCAATGGTGTGCACTGTGGCCTTTGCCCAGCAGCTTACCGTGAAGGGAGTGGTGAAGCAGCCCGACGGCGAGACCGTTATTGGCGCCACCGTTACCGAGAAAGGAACGACGAACGCAACCGTCACCGACCTCGACGGCAACTTCACACTGGCTGTGAAGAGTGGCGCCGAACTGGTCATCTCGTACATTGGCTTCAACACCGTAACCACAGCCGCCAAACCCCAGATGGACATCACTCTGAGCGAAGATGCTAAGGTGATTGACGAGGTGGTGGTAACAGGCTATACCACGCAGCGCAAGGCCGACCTCACTGGTGCCGTATCGGTGGTAAGTGTTACCGACCTGCAGAAGCAGAACGAGAACAACCCCATGAAGGCTCTGCAAGGTCGTGTGCCTGGTATGAATATCTCGGCCGACGGTTCGCCCTCAGGTGCCGCCACCGTACGTATTCGTGGTATCGGCACTCTGAACAATAACGACCCTCTCTACATTATTGATGGCGTGCCCACCAAGGCTGGCATGCACGAGCTGAACGGCAACGATATTGAGAGCATACAGATTTTGAAAGATGCTGCCTCGGCCTCAATCTATGGTTCGCGTGCTGCCAATGGCGTGATCATCATCACCACCAAGAAAGGCAAAGATGGCAAACTGAAGGTTGACCTCGACGCATCGGTAGCCGCCTCTATGTATAGCCACAAGATGGACGTGCTGAATGCGAAAGAGTTTGGACAGGTCATGTGGCAAGGCTATGTAAACGATGGCATGGACCCCAACACCAACGGTTTGGGCTACCACTACGACTGGGGCTACAACGCCCAAGGCCAAGCTGTGCTCAACGGCATCACGATGAAGAAATATCTCGACGACGCCGGCACTACCCCTGCTGCCGACACCGACTGGTACGACCTCACCACCCGCACAGGTGTGATACAAAACTATAACGTGAGCGTGAGCAACGGCTCGCAAAAAGGCTCATCGTTCTTCTCATTAGGCTATTATAAGAACCTCGGTATCATCAAGACCAGCGACTTCGAGCGCTTCTCGGCTCGCTTCAATACCGAGTATAAACTCATTGGCGATAAGCTCACCATCGGCGAGCACTTCACCCTGAACCGCACCTCTGAGGTAGCAGCTCCTGGCGGCTTCCTCCAGAACGTGTTGCAGTTTAACCCCTCGCTGCCCGTCTACACCACCGATGGCAGCTATGCTGGTCCTGTGGGTGGCTACCCCGACCGTTACAACCCCGTGGCTGTGCTTGAGCGCAACAAGGACAACCGCTACACCTTCTGGCGTACGTTCGGCGATGCCTATGTGAACCTTAACCTCTTCAAGGGCTTCAACCTGCGCTCAACCTTCGGTCTCGACTATTCGCAGAAGCAGCAGCGCATCTTCACCTATCCCGTGACCGAGGGCAACGTGTCAAACAAGACCAACGCCGTTGAAGCCAAGCAAGAGCACTGGACCAAATGGATGTGGAACGCCGTAGCTACCTATAACTTCGAACTGGGACAGCACCGCATGGACGCTATGGTAGGTATGGAGCTGAACCGCGAGGACGACACCTACTTCTCTGGTCGCAAAGAAGACTACATCATCCTTAGCCCCGACTATATGTGGCCCGACGCTGGTACAGGCATCGCACAGGCTTATGGTTCGGGCGAAGGCTACTCGCTTGTCAGCTTCTTCGGTAAGTTCAACTACAACTTTGCCGACCGCTATATGGCATCGCTCACCATGCGTCGCGACGGTTCTTCACGTTTCGGCAAGGATAACCGCTACGCCACCTTCCCCTCAGTATCGGCAGGCTGGCGCATCAATAACGAAAAGTTTATGAAGGGCACCAACTCATGGCTCGACGACCTGAAGCTTCGCGCTTCATGGGGCCAGACAGGTAACCAGGAGATCTCTAACCTCGCCCGCTACACTGTCTATGTAAGTAACTATGGCGTGAACGAGAACGGCGGCCAGAGCTACGGCACCTCTTACGACATTGCTGGAACCAACGGTGGCCAGACCCTCGCTTCAGGCTTCAAGCGCAACCAGTTGGGCAACAACAATATCAAGTGGGAGACCACCACACAGACCAACCTTGGTATCGACTACGCCCTGTTCAACAACTCGCTCTACGGTACCTTCGACTGGTATTATAAGAAGACCAAAGACATCCTTATACAGATGGCTGGCATCGCCGCTATGGGCGAAGGCTCATCACAGTGGATCAACGCTGGCGAGATGGAGAACAAAGGTTTCGAGTTTAACATCGGCTACCGCAAGAACACCGCATGGGGTCTGCGTTACGACATCAATGCTAACATAAGCACCTATCGCAACAAAATCACCAAGCTGCCTACAACAGTGGCTGCCAACGGCACCTTCGGCGGCAACGGCGTGAAGAGCGTTATCGGTCACGCCATGGAATCGCAGGTGGGCTATGTGGCCGACGGCATCTTCAAGTCGCAGGATGAGATCGACAACCACGCAACCCAGGAGGGTGCAGCCCTCGGACGCATACGCTGGAAGGATCTCAACGACGATGGCAAGATTACAGAGGCCGACCAGGAGTGGATCTACGACCCCACGCCCGACTTCACCTACGGTTTCAACATCTATCTCGAATATAAGAACTTCGACTTCACCGCCTTCTTCCAGGGCGTGCAGGGTGTCGATATTATCTCTGACCTGAAGAAAGAGACCGACATCTGGGCTGGCCTGAACATCGGCTTCTTAAACAAGGGCCGTCGTCTGCTCGACGCATGGAGTCCCACCAACCCCAACAGCAACATTCCCGCCGTGTCGCTCTCTGACAATAACAACGAGAAGCGCGTGTCGAGCTACTGGGTTGAAAACGGCTCTTACCTCAAGCTGCGCACCGTGCAGCTGGGCTACAATGTGCCGAAGAGCTTCGCACAGAAGCTGGCCATGGAACGCCTACGTTTCTACCTCAGCGCCCAGAACGTGTTCACCATCAAGAGCAGCAGCTTCACAGGCGTTGACCCCGAGAACCCCAACTATGGCTACCCCATCCCATTGAACATTACCTTCGGTCTGAACGTAACCTTCTAAGAAGGAGTGAGGATTGTTGGGGGACTATAAGACCTATGGGACCTATAGAACCTTATAAAGGCTTATAGGTCATACAAAAACAATATTAACAAAAACAACAAACAACAATGAAAACCAATATATTTAGCCGCATTGCCCTTGCCACCGTTCTTACGGCTGGTGCACTGTCGCTGGGCAGCTGCGACGATTTTCTTGACCATCAGAAGCCGCAGGGCACCCTGGACGAAACCCAGGTGAAAGACCCCAGCCGCATCGACAATCTGGTCATCTCGGCTTATGCCGTCTATATGTCTGCCGAAGATGTCAACTCTTCGTTCTCAATGTGGAACTTCGACGTGCGTTCCGATGATGCCTACAAAGGCGGTAACGGAACGAGCGACGGCGACGTGTTCCATCAGCTGGAAATCTCGCAGGGCATACTCACCACCAACTGGAACATCAGCGACATGTGGACACGCCTCTACAACTGCATCTCGCGCGTTAACACCGCCTTGGCACAGCTCGAACAGCTCGACTCGAAGGCTTATGCGCTGAAAGACGAGCGCGTGGGCGAGATGAAGTTCTTGCGTGCCTACGGCCACTTCCTCCTGAAGCGTCTGTATAAGAACATTCCGTTCGTGATGAACCCCAACCTCACCATCAAGGACTATAACAACCTCTCAAACACCGAGTATACCAACGACCAGGGCTGGCAGCTCATCATCAACGACCTTGAAGATGCCTACAAGGCGCTGCCCGTGAAGCAAAAAGAGGTGGGCCGCCCCTCAAAGGCTGCCGCCGCTGCTTTCCTCACCAAGGTATATCTCTACAAGGCTTATCATCAAGACAATGCACAGAGCAACGAGGTAACCTCTATCTCGGCCGACGACCTGAAGAAGGTGGTAGAATATAGCGACCCCAGCATCTACCAGGCAGGTGGTTTCGACCTTGAGGCCGACTTCCATAACAACTTCCGCCCCGAGACACAGTATGAGAACGGTGTTGAGAGCATCTGGGCCATACAGTATTCGATGAACGACGGCACCAAGCTGGGTAACCTCAACTGGAGCTACGGCCTCATCGTGCCCAACATTGCCGGCGTGACCGATGGCGGTTGCGACTTCTACAAGCCATCGCAGAACATGGTCAACGCCTTCCGCACCAACGCCGAGGGTCTGCCACTGCTCGACACCTTCAACGACAAAGACTATGACAAGGCTGCCGATTATGCTGACCCCCGTCTCTTCCTCACCGTCGGCATACCGGGTCTGCCTTACGAGTTCAACTCTAAATACATGATGGACGAGACCGACACCTGGAGCCGCTCGCACGGCCTCTATGGCTACTATGTAACACTGAAGCAGAACGTAGACCCCGACTGCGGCTACCTTATCAAGGGTTCATGGTGGGGCACACCCGAAAACCGCATCGTCTTCCGCTATGCCGACGTACTGCTGGAGCGTGCCGAAGCGCTGGTGCAGCTGAACGATGGCCGCATCGACGAGGCCATCAGCCTTGTAAACAAGCTGCGCACACGTGCTAAGCAGAGCTTGAGCGTTATCTCAAACTACGAGACCGACTATGGCGTACGCATGAACATCGCTACCTACAAAGGCACCTACGATCAGGCTCAAGCCCTGAAGATTGTGAAGATGGAGCGCCGCATAGAGATGGGTATGGAGAGCGAACGTTTCTTCGACCTTGTGCGCTGGGGCGAGGCTGCCGACGTGCTGAACAAGTATTATGCTGAAGAGGCTGGCGACTGCTCTATCTACAAAGACGCTAAGTTTACAAAGAACAAGAACGAGTATCTGCCCATTCCGTTCAGTCAGATATCGGCTTCAAACGGCCACTACACACAGAACATAGGCAACTGGTAAACGTTCATGCACCCCTAAGGTATACGAGGAGCGAGGCCACAGCGCCTCGCCCTACACAACAACAAAAAAAAAGACAAACAACAATGAAAACAACAAGCAAGTTTGCACATTATATATATGCAGCGCTGGCCATGCTCGTCATGGCGTTTGCCACAACAGCTTGCTCTGACGAGAACACGTCAGACCTGCTGCTCAACGGCGACTGCAACGTTACCTCGCTGGCCCTCGACCAATACGAAGGCACCGTAGACGCCACCACGCGCACCGTCACCGTGCGTGTGCCCGAGACCTACGACATCAGCGAGATGACCCTCACCAAGCTCGAGATGAGCGCTGGCGCCGTGGCCAACCTCGCCACGGGCGACAAGCTAAACATGACCGTGGCACACGCCATGCGCGTGAAGAACGACGATGTGTTTCTCGACTGGACCATCAAGGCCGTACGCGACGAGGCCAAGATATTGTCGTTCAAGCTCAACGGCACCTATGTGGGCAGCATCGACGAGGCCGCAAAAACCATCACCGTGTTTGTGCCTGCCGATGCCGACGTAACCAAGCTCATACCCACCGTTACCGTGAGCGACAATGCCACCGTAACACCGCAGAGCAACATGCCCGTCGACTTCACCAACCCTGTAGCATTTACCGTTGAAAACAACACCGCCAAGGCCACATACACCGTCACCGTGACAGTGATTGGCAAGCCCACCATGGTGTTTGTAGGCACGGCACAAGATATGAGCGGATTGAACGCTGAAGAGGCCGACGCCTGCAACTGGATGTTACAGAACGTGCCCAACTCGCTCTACGTATCGTTCGATGCTATCATGAACGGCTCGGTAGACCTCTCTGAGTGTAAGCTCATGTGGTGGCACTTCCACAAAGATGGTGGCGTTGACCAGGCCGCTGCCTTCGAGAAGGCTGCTCCCGAAGCAATAAACGCCGCTGCCAAGCTGCGTGATTACTATAACAACGGCGGCGCCTTCCTCCTCACACGCTACGCTACCAACCTGCCCGCCTACATTGGCGCACAGAAAGATGGACGCGTGCCCAACAACTGCTGGGGCGGCGCCGAGGACAGTCCTGAGATCACAGGCGGACCCTGGAGCTTCCTCAAGAACGGCAACGGCAACCACGCCATCTACCAAAACCTCGTAGGAACCGACGACACCAACGCGGTGTTTACCTGCGACACAGGCTACGGCATCACCAACTCTACCGCTCAGTGGCATATCGGTGCCGACTGGGGTGGCTATGCCGACTATGCTACCTGGCGTAACGAAACAGGCGCTAAAGACCTGGGTTATGGTGGCGACGGCGCTATCGTGGTGTGGGAGTACCCCGCTACTGAAAGCAAGGGTGGCATCATCTGCATTGGCTCGGGCTGCTACGACTGGCACACCACCGTCGATACCAGCAGCGACCGCTACCATAAGAATGTCGAAACCATGACAATGAACGCCATTAATTATCTTATGAATAAGTGATTTATTAAGTTGATAAGTTGACGAGTGACGAGTTGACACTAACGTCACTTGTCACTCACAAAAAAAGAATAACAATGAAAACAATGATATATTCATTCCTTATGGCTGCAGCAGCCGTAACACCGCTGATAGGATGCAGCGACAACGATGCTGTTGTTGAGCAGCGCGACTGGTCAACCACCACGCTCTTCGCCTCATCAGATGTCGCAGCACAAGACATCTACTATAAACCGCAGAGTGGCTACGTGGGCGACCCCATGCCCTTCTACGACCCCGTGGCAAAAGATTTTAAGATTCTTTATCTGCAAGACTATCGCCCCAACCCCGTGGGCACCTATCACCCCATCTGGGCAGTGAGCACCACCGACGCCGCCTCATACACCTCGCTGGGCGAGCTCATTCCCTGTGGCGGCATTAACGAGCAAGACGCTGCCCTGGGTACAGGCTCTACCATATACAACGAGAGCGACAAGCTCTACTATACCTTCTTCACCGCACACAAGTATGAACTGAATGTGGGCGATAGCCGCGAGATGGTGATGATGGCTACCAGCCCCGACTTCAAAACCTGGACCAAGAGCCACACCTTCTATCTGCGTGGCGCCGACTATGGCTACGAGATGCACGACTTCCGCGACCCCTTCGTGTTCCGTGGCGACGACGGCCTCTTCCACCTGTTGGTATCTTGCAAGAAGGCTGGCAAGGGCGTGCTGGCAGAGTGGACCTCTACCGACATGAAGGCATGGCAGCACCAAGGCGTGTTCATGCAGTGCATGTGGGACCGCTTCTACGAGTGCCCCGACGTGTTTAAGATGGGCGACTGGTGGTATCTGGTATATAGCGAGCTGCACGATGCCATTCGTCGTGTGCAGTATTTCAAGGGCCGCACGCTCGACGAGCTGAAGGCTTGCACCAAAGATGATGCCGGACGCTGGCCCGACGCACACGAGGGTTACCTCGATGGCCGTGGCCTGTATGCTGGCAAGACAGCATCTGATGGCACTAACCGCTACATCTGGGGATGGTGCGCCACACGCTCAGGCAAGGACAACACCAAGGCCATTGAGTGGGCTGGCAACTTGGTGGCACATAAGCTTATACAGCACGAAGACGGAACGCTCACCCTGGGCGAAGTGCCGGGCATAGCCGCCAAGTTTAACAACGCCACCACACCTGCCATTGCCGCTAAGAGCGAGAACAGCGATGCCGGCACCGTCGAGGGCGACGCTTCAAACCTCAAGCTCATGGGCAACGCATGGGCGCTCTTCCCGCGTCTGGCTTATAAGAACCGCATCGAGTTTACGGTGAAGACCAGCGGCAACCGCGACAAGTTCGGCATCTCGCTGGTGCGCGGCACCGATGCCGACGTGTTCTACTCGCTCATCGTGAACGACGAGAGCGACGACACCCGCAAGATCAACTTTGAGCAGCAGGGCGAAAAGGGTGTTGGCTTCTTGAGCAACGGCGACGGCTATGTGTTCCAGCGCCCCGCCGACAACACCTACCACATCGTTATCACCACCGACAACAGCGTCTGCACCATGTATGTTAACGATGTGTGCTGCTACACCAACCGCATATACGGCATACAGCGCAACTGCTGGAGCATCAACGCCTACAGCGGAAGCATAGAGGTGAGCGGCCTAAAAGTGGCTACACTGTAAGGTCTTAAATAAAAACGAATAAAAATTGAGAGGAGCTTACGACATTCTTATCGTAGGCTCCTTTTTATATAACATCGTTCTTACCTCATTGCACTATTTTACATATTTTAGCCTCCCTCACTGCACTATTTTACATATTTCAGCAATCTTCACTGCACTATTTTACATTATTGAACCCTGTTGTGCGGCCCTTAACGCCTCACTAAAAAAGGAAAAGTGTAGTTTTAGGGGTGCTATTTCATAGGAAAAGTGTAGTTTTGAGGGTGCTATTTTATAGGAAAAGTGTATAAAACGCTTGTTTATTTCATAGGAAAAGTGTATTTTTGCAGATGTAAAAACATAAGAAAAGTGTAATTATGCTATACCGCAAGATAGAAAGCAGCATTGTAAGCCACTTACAATCAGGGTCTGACAAGATTTTGGTGATTGATGGTGCACGACAGATAGGCAAGTCGTACATCATACGAGCCATTGGGCAGCGCCTCTTTACCAATTATATTGAGATAAACATGGAAACCGACAAGCTGGGCGACCGTGTGTTTGCCGACGCCCGCACGAAAGACGATTTCTACCTTGCCCTAAGCACCATTGCAGGCAACCGCATGGGCCAACCGCATAACACGTTGGTGTTTATCGACGAGATACAAGCCTACGACCATCTGCTCACGCTCTTAAAATTTCTGCGCGAAGATGCTAAGTTTAGCTACATAGCCAGCGGATCGTTGCTGGGCGTGACGCTGAAAGCCACCTCGTCGATACCCTTAGGCAGCATCATTATCAAACACATGTACCCCATCGACTTTGAAGAGTTTTTGATAGCCAATGGTGTGGGCCAACTGGTTATCGACACCATGCACCGCCACTTTGCCGAGCGCAAGGCCATGCCCGACGCCATTCACCACAAGCTGCTCGACCTCTTTCGCAAGTATCTGCTGGTGGGCGGCTTGCCCGACGCCGTAAAAACCTTTGTCGAGACCAAAAACATTGCCACCGTAAGAGCCATACAAAACAACATACACCACCTGTATGGCGTTGATGCCGCACGATATGAAGAGGCCCATAACCGCCTAAAGATACAGCGCATATACAACATGATACCCTCAAACCTTGAAAACAAGAAAAAGCGGGTGGTAGCCAAGGATATAGAAGACAAAAAGGGCAAGCGCATGACCGATTATGTTGAAGAGTTCGACTATCTGATATCGTCGGGCATAGCCTTAGAGGTAAAAGCCATCAGCAAGCCCAGCTTCCCCTTGATAGAGAATAGTGGCAAAAACCTGCTAAAGCTGTATATGAATGATGTGGGCATATTAACCAGCATCTTCTTTGGCACCAACATAAAGGCGGTGATAGACGATGTGGCCAGCATAAACCTGGGCTCGGTATACGAAACCGTGGTGGCACAAGAGTTGCGCGCCCACGGCTTCAACCTTTATTATTATGACAACAAAAAAACAGGCGAGGTTGACTATCTTATTGACGACACTGCCCACCTCTCGGTGTTGCCCCTTGAGATAAAGTCGGGCAAAGACTATCAGGTGCACAGCGCCCTCGACAAGTTTTTGCAGATAAAAGAGTATAACATCAACCAAGCCTTTGTGCTGTCAAACGCCAAAGAGGTTGAAACCCGCGACGGTGTTACCTATCTGCCCATCTATTATATAGCGTGCATAAAGCCACACAACGACACCACCGTTATAGAATAACGGCCATCGCAACAATTGTTTAGGCACAAGCACCTGTCTTACTAAGTTTTTTTGTAACTTTGCACCCAGAAGCAACATTGCACTTAGAAATAAATACGATCGTAATAAATTATGGAAAAGAATTTTAAGCGCACTACCGTTACGGCGGCACTGCCCTACGCCAACGGTGGCGTACACATTGGGCACCTGGCCGGCGTATACGTGCCAGCCGATATCTACGTGAGATACCTCCGACTGAAGAAGAAAGACGTAATATTCATTGGTGGTAGCGACGAGCACGGCGTGCCCGTTACCATTCGTGCCCGCAAAGAGGGCATCACCGTGCAAGAGGTGGTTGACCGCTATCACAAGCTCATCAAAGACTCGTTTGCCGAGTTTGGCATCTCGTTCGACATCTACAGCCGCACCACCAGCAAGATACATCATAAGTTTGCCAGCGACTTCTTCCGCAAACTGTACGACGATGGCAAGCTGGAAGAGATCACTGAAGAACAGTATTGCGACGAGGTGACAGGCGAGTTTCTCACCGACCGCAACATTGTGGGCACCTGTCCGCGCTGCGGTGCCGAGGGCGCCTATGGCGACCAGTGCGAGAAGTGTGGCGCCACCCTCTCGCCCGAAGAGCTTATCAACCCCACCAATAAGAACAACCCTGGCCACGGCCTGATAAAGAAGCCCACCAAAAACTGGTATCTGCCCCTGGGACAGTATCAGGAGTGGCTGAAGCAGTGGATACTGGAAGACCACAAAGAGTGGCGCTCAAACGTATATGGCCAGTGCAAGTCGTGGCTCGACATGGACCTGCAGCCTCGCGCCATGACCCGCGACCTCGACTGGGGTATCCCCGTGCCCGTTAAGGGTGCCGATGGCAAGGTGCTGTATGTGTGGTTTGATGCCCCCATCGGCTACATTTCAAACACTAAGGAGCTGTGCGACAGCGACCCCGCCCGCTGGGGCAGCTGGCAAAAGTGGTGGCAAGACGACGACACACGCCTCATACACTTCATTGGCAAAGACAACATCGTGTTCCACTGCATCATCTTCCCCACCATGCTGAAGGCACACGGCGGATACATCTTGCCCGACAACGTGCCCGCCAACGAATTCTTGAACCTCGAGAACGACAAGATTTCAACCTCGCGCAACTGGGCCGTATGGCTGCACGAGTATCTGCACGACTTCCCCGGAAAGCAAGACGTGCTGCGCTATGTGCTCACCGCCAACGCTCCCGAAACCAAGGACAACAACTTTACCTGGAAAGATTTTCAAGAGCGCAACAACTCTGAGCTCGTAGCCATCTACGGCAACTTTGTAAACCGTGCCCTGCAGCTCACCAAGAAATATTGGGGTGGCGTGGTGCCCGCCTGTGGCGAGCTGACCGACGTTGACCGTCAGGCCATAGCCGAGTTTAAAGACGTGAAGACGAAGGTGGAAGAGCTGCTCGACGTGTTCAAGTTCCGCGAGGCACAAAAAGAGGCCATGAACCTGGCACGCATCGGCAACCGTTACATCACCGAGTGTGAGCCCTGGAAGGTATGGAAGACCGACCCCAAGCGCGTAGAAACCATACTGTATGTATGCTTGCAGCTGTGCGCTAACCTGGCCATCGCCTTCGAGCCCTTCTTGCCCTTCTCATCAAAGAAGCTGCGCGAGATGCTGAACATGACCTCATTCGAGTGGGAGCAGCTGGGACAGATGAACATCTTAGAGGCTGGCAAGCAGCTGGGCGAGCCCGCTCTGCTGTTTGAGAAGTTGGAAGACGACGTGATCGAAGCTCAGCTGAAGAAGTTGGAAGACACCAAGAAGGCCAACGAGGCCGCCAACTACGAGCCCGAACCCATCAAAGAGAATGTCGACTTCGACACCTTTGAAAAACTCGACATTCGCGTAGGCCTTGTTACCAGTTGCGAGAAGGTGAAGAAGTCGAAGAAGCTGCTGAAGTTCCACATCGACGATGGCACTCCCGACGGACGCACCATCCTCAGCGGCATTGCTGCCTACTATAACGACCCGCAAGAGCTCGTGGGCAAGCAGGTGCTGTTTGTGGCCAACTTTGCTCCGCGCAAGATGATGGGCGAAGAGAGCCAAGGCATGATTCTCTCGGCTGTCAACTTTGATGGCTCCCTCTCGGTTACCACCACATCGAAAGATGTGAAACCTGGTAGCCAGGTAGGATAACCCACACCTTATTATATCAAGATCTTTAAAACGGCGATTGCATAACCTCAATATATAAAGAGGTGTGTAATTGCCGTTTTTCGTGTTTAACAGCCCCACCCCCAACCCCTCCCCGCTGGAGAGGGGAGTGAATACCCTTACTTCTTGCTGGAG
>USAI01000021.1 GCA_900552675.1 uncultured Prevotella sp. | reverse complement strand
CTACACTCTTTCCCTACACGACGCTCTTCCGATCTTGAGTATATGGCGTAAAAAATAGTAGGACGGTGGTCTCCGTGCCCCGTCCTCCAGCACCCAGGTCTTGTTATTTGTTGAGGTTATTACTCAAAGTGTAGTATTGTTTTGCAAGTGAAAACCTATCATAATTGTTGTTCATAACCTGTGTATAGTGGTGTTGATAACCTACCTGTTATCCACAGATACCTGTTCACGAACCGTTGCCCACCGTCTGGGTGTGGATATACACAAGGCTATCAAAAACTTATTCTTGTTTTTTCAACAGAAAAGTGCAAGAAAAAGATATAAACTTATTAACTTTGCACACAGATAGGAAAGATGTGGATAAACGCGTATCTATACTGACATACAGTAAAAAGATATTCATACAAGATGTGGATAGAACATACGCAAAGGTTCATAACTTAAAATGCAAGAAAAAGCCCAAAAACTTATCCACGTTTCCACAGCTACATCATCCTTATAATAGTTTTTTTAAAAAAAGAAAAAAGAATATATAAGAATAATGGTGTGGGGATAAGTGGAGAGTTTAAAGGAAAAGTGAAAAGTGAAAAGTGAAAAATCCTATGGCTTTGACGCTCTCACCTTTCAGTCCCCTCGGCTTAGTGAGGCTTAGTATTCATTAGGCTTATATTCATTAGGCTTGGTAAGGCTTATCACCCCAAGACAAGAAAGGCTTAGTATAAAAAGCAAAGAAAAAGCAAAACAATAACATACAATGATCAAGCAAGAATGGATAGCAAAAGGCTATGCCGACGAGCCCGTCAGCGAAAGCCTCAATCTGAAAGAAGAAATCAGACGCTTGTGTAAAGAGAAAGACGCCGTGGTGCTGGCACACTACTACACTACGGGCGATGTGCAAGATGTGGCCGACTTCATTGGCGACTCGCTGGCGCTGGCCCGCAAAGCAGCACAAACCGACGCACGCATTATATTGATGTGTGGCGTACACTTCATGGCCGAAACCTGCAAGATATTGTCGCCCGACAAACTGGTGCTGTGCCCCGACCTGAACGCTGGCTGCTCGCTGGCCGACTCGTGCCGCGCCGACGACCTGCGCCAATATAAGGCCGAGCACCCTGGCTATAAGGTGGTGAGCTATGTGAACACTACGGCTGAGGTGAAGGCGCTGACCGATGTGGTGGTAACGTCGGGCAACGCAAAGCAGATTGTTGACACTTTCCCCCAAGACGAAAAAATAATTTTTGGCCCCGACTATAACTTGGGCTCATATATAAACAGTGTCACTGGACGCAAGATGCTGCTGTGGAACGGCGGCTGCCACGTGCACGAGCGCTTCTCGGTGCAGGCTATCGCTCAGCTGAAGGCCGAACATCCCGACGCTCTGGTGCTGGCACACCCCGAATGTAAGGGCCCTGTGCTGGCCGCTGCCGATGTGGTGGGCTCTACGGCCGTGCTGCTGAAATATGCTACCGAGCACCCCGACAACGTCTACATCGTGGCTACCGAGTCGGGCATCCTGCACGAGATGCAGCGCGCCTGCCCTAACACCACCTTCCTGCCTGTGCCACCCGAGGTGAGCGAGGGAAAACTGGGCTGCTCGTGCAACGAGTGCGAATATATGAAGCTGAACTCTCTGAAAAAGATGTATAACGCTCTGAAATATGAATGGCCCACCGTTGATGTGCCCGAAGCCGTGGCACGCGAAGCCGTGAAGCCTATCGAAAGAATGTTGGAGCTGAGCTGAAATTAAGGGAAAAGTGAAAAGTGAAAAGTGAAAAATCCTATAGCTTTGCCGCTTTCACCCTTCACCATCCTCGGCTTAGTAAGGCTTATCTTCCTCTGGCTTAGTAAGGCCTATCAAGGCTTAGTAAGGCTTCCCCGCCTAAAAGGCCTTTTTACCCTAAAAAAACAACAAACAATGAACAAAACAATAAAAAACATAATGGCAAAGGGTGTGGCTATCGTGCTGGTGGCCCTCTGCGCCCTGGCCACCGCCTGTAGCAGCGACGACGACCCTGTAAAGCGCGACCCCGATGTTGCCGTAGTCGACTATGTGGTGGGCATACGCGTGGTGAATGAAGAGGGCCGAAACCTGCTCGACTCGCGCGAGGCCGACCATATACTGAAAGATGGCGTGATGGCCATCATGGAGGGCAAAGAGTATCGCTTCGACACCGCCGTACAGGTGGCTGAAAACTATACGCCTGCCGAACAACAGGTGGTGCTGAAACGCTTCGCCCCTCCCGGCACCCACAACTATATCATGTATTTTGGTCCGTTCAATGGCAAGCAGAATGTGTCGAACCGCGCCATCACACTGCGCTGGAACAAGGGGCGTAAAGACGACGTTATCCTCGTAAACCACACCTACACCGAGAACGCCGACCACACGCAAGGCACCATGACCACCACCTATACGCTGAACAATCAACCCGTTGATAAAACGCCTATCACGATTGTTCTGAAGTAACAAAAGGTAAAGGCTTTAAGCCTGTATAGGCCGAGATAAGCCTAAATAAGCCTTTGCTGAAACTGGCTAAAATTTCACCAAGGCTTAGAAGGCCTATGAAGGCTTAGTAAGGCTTAGAAAGAAAGCTTAGTAAAGCTTAGAAAAAATCAACAAGCAATGGCACAACATCTAATACAAACCCAAGAACAGAAACTGCAGCAGATACAAAAGCTTACACAGCAACAAATGCTGCAGGTGAAGCTCATGGAGATGCCTGTGGCCGAGCTGGAAGAAAATGTGAACGCCGAGCTCGACGACAATCCGGCACTGGAGGTGGCATCGCCCGACGATAACGATATTAACAATGATATCAACAATGATATCAACAGCGCCGACAACGATTTCGACGCGTCTGACAGCGAGAATGTGGGCAACGATAATGACAGTGCCGACAACGACACTATCGACAGCACCGCCGATGCCTACGACCGCCAGCAAGACACCGACCTCAGACAGTCGGCCCTCGACGAGGCTCTCAGCCGCATAGGCAGCGACGACGATATGCCGCCGGTGCACGCCCCTGGTATGGGCACCCCCGCCACCGATAATGCCGACTATGAAGAGATGGTGTATGGCGACAGCACCTCGTTCTACGATAAGTTGGGCGAGCAGGCGGGCGAACAAGACCTCTCTGACCGCGACCGCGACATCCTCGACTACCTCATTGGCTCGCTCGACGATGATGGCCTACTGCGCAAAGACACCGAGACCTTGTGCGACGAGCTCACGCTCTTTAATAATATAATGTGCTCGGAAGACGATGTTGAGCGCATGCGCACGCTGCTGAAAACCTTCGACCCCGCGGGCATTGGCGCTAAAGATCTGCAAGAGTGCTTGATGCTGCAACTGGAACGCCGACCCAAAAGCAGGGCGCGCGACGTGGCCATGCTCATCATAGGGCGTAAGTTTAAAGAGTTTACGGCCAAGAAATGGGACACGCTGAAACAGCAACTCAACCTCACCGATACCGACATCGACCTCTTTCGCGAAGAACTGCTGAAGCTAAACCCTAAGCCTGGCGCCGCTCTGGGCGAGGCCGTGGGGCGCAGTATGCAACAGATAACCCCCGACTTTATTGTCGAGACGCAAGACGATGGGCACGTGCGCTTCTACCTCAACTCGGGCGACGTGCCTGAACTGAAGGTGTCGGCATCGTTTGCCGATATGGTTGAAACCTATCGCAACAACCGAAAGGGTATGAGCCGACAAGACAAGGAGGCTCTGCTGTACGCCAAAGAAAAGGTTGAAAAGGCACAAGGATATATCGAGGCCATACGCCAGCGACGCGCCACGCTGTCAAAGGTGATGAAGGCCATCATCAACTGGCAACACCGCTTCTTCGTTGATGGCGATGAGGCCGACATACGCCCCATGGCCCTCAAAGACTTGGCTGCCGTTACGGGCCTCGACATCAGCACCATATCGCGCGTGTGCAACGTGAAGTATGCGCAAACCACATGGGGCACCTTCCCCCTGCGCTTCTTCTTCAGTTCGGGATACAACACGGGCAATGGCGAAGAGCTGTCAACACGCAACATCAAACTGGTGATGCGCGAGGTGATTGAAAAGGAAGACAAAACAGCACCCCTCTCTGACGAGGCCATCGCCAAGGCAATGACGCAACGCGGCATGCCCATCGCCCGACGCACCGTAGCAAAATATCGAGAACAGATGAACATTCCTTCTGCAAAGCAAAGAAGAGAGTAGAAAAATGTATAGTAAACAACTCATATTGGCGGCACGAATTCTGAGCATGATATTCACGCCATTCTACCTATCACTGGTGGGCCTTATCGCCCTCTTCACCTTTAGCTACCTCAGCATAGCGCCGTGGGGGTATAAGCTGCAGGTGCTGGGCATGGTGTATCTGTTCACCATCTTGCTGCCCACGCTGCTCATACGTTTCTACCGTAAATATCACGGCTGGACGCTGGTAGAACTGGGGCGCAAAGAAAAACGTATGGTGCCCTACGTCATCTCTATCTTCTGTTACACCCTGTGTTACACCTTTATGGAGATGAGCCGCATACCCCACTTTATGAACATCATCCTAATGGCGGCACTGGCCATACAGATATTGTGCGCCATCGTAAATATTTGGTGGAAGATATCTACACATACGGCGGCCATAGGCGGCGTGGCGGGCGCCCTGCAAGCCTTCTCCATCCTGTTCAATTTCAACCCTACATGGTGGCTCTGCGTGGTCATCATCGTGGGCGGAATGGTGGGCACCAGTCGTATGGTGCTGCGTCAGCACACCCTGTGGCAAGTGGTGGCCGGCTTCTTAGCAGGCATGTTCACCGCCTCCTCGTTGATTATTATTAATTATATTTGAGAAGTTGACGAGTTGACAAGTTGACGAGGGACGAGGAGATTACTCTTTTTGCTCTCCTTGTTAATTCGTCAACTAACAAAGCAAATCTCCTTGTCAACTCGTCAACTGACAACTGAAAACTATAAAAATATGACACCACAAGTAAGTATTATCATGGGCAGCACCAGCGACCTGCCCGTTATGGAAAAAGCCTGTAAGTTTTTGAACGATATGCAGATACCCTTCGAGGTAAATGCACTGTCAGCACACCGCACACCCGATGCCGTAGAGCAGTTTGCTAAGGGCGCTAAAGACCGCGGCGTGAAGGTAATCATTGCTGCTGCTGGCATGGCGGCAGCGCTGCCCGGCGTGATAGCCGCCAGCACCACACTGCCCGTTATCGGTGTGCCCATCAAGGGTATGCTCGACGGCCTCGACGCCATGCTCTCAATCATACAGATGCCTCCCGGCATCCCCGTTGCCACTGTGGGCGTTAATGGCGCCATGAACGCCGCCATCTTGGCCGTAGAAATGCTCGCCCTCGTCGACGACACCGTTGCCGAAAAGCTGGCCGCCTACAAAGCCACATTGGGCCAAAAGATTGAGAAGGCTAACAAAGAGCTGGCCGAGGTGAAATATGAATATAAAGTTAATTAGTTAGTTGACGAGTAGACAAGTTGACAAGTAGACAAGTAGACAAGCTGTTACCCTTGCCAACTATAAAATCAACTTGTCAACTATAAAATCAACTTGTTAACTAAAAAGCTATCAGCTCGTTAACTAAAAAGCTATCAGCTCGTCAACTCGTCAACTTGTCAACTTGTCAACTAAAAAAAATATGAATATCGACATTTTTAATTATCATCGTCGCCCCACGAGCGCCGTACAGGTAGGCCCCCTGCAGATAGGTGGTGGAGCCCCCGTGCGTGTGCAGTCGATGACCACCACCAACACCAATGACACGCAGGCTTGCGTAGAACAGGCCGAGCGCATTATACGCGCTGGCGGACAACTGGTGCGCCTCACCACTCAGGGCACACGTGAGGCCGAAAACCTTAAAAACATTAACGCCGCCCTGCGTGCCGATGGCTTCGACACCCCGCTGGTGGCCGACGTACACTTCAACCCCCGCGTGGCCGATGTGGCCGCCCTCTATGCCGAGAAGGTGCGCGTAAACCCCGGCAACTATATCGACCCAGCCCGCACCTTCAAACATATTGAATATACCGACGCCGAGTATGCCGACGAGCTGCGCCGACTGGAAGAGCGCTTCGTGCCCTTCTTAAACATCTGCCGCGAGCACCATACCGCCGTGCGTATAGGCGTAAACCACGGCTCGCTCTCTGACCGCATCATGTCGCGCTATGGCGACACCCCCGAAGGCATTGTTGAAAGCTGCATGGAGTTTTTGCGCATCTGCCAGAAACAGCAGTTTAACGATGTGGTAATCAGCATCAAAGCCAGCAACACCGTGGTGATGGTGCAGTCGGTGCGATTGCTGGTGAGCGAGATGGATAAGGCCGATATGCACTACCCCTTGCACCTGGGCGTGACCGAGGCTGGCGAGGGCGAAGATGGTCGCATAAAAAGTGCCGTGGGCATAGGCGCGCTGCTGGCCGACGGCATTGGCGACACCATTCGTGTGTCGTTGAGCGAAGAGCCTGAGGCCGAGATACCTGTGGCACAGCATCTGGCTCGCTATTTTGAAAAGCGCGAGGGCCATACACCTATACCCGCTACCGAGGCCGAGGAGTTGACGTATCTGCACCCCACACGTCGTAACACACGTGCCGTGGCAGGCATTGGTGGCAGCAACGTGCCCGTGGTGATTACCACCGCTGTGGGCGGCGATGGGCAGCTGCGTGCTGATGCTCAGACCTTTGCATCGAAAGATCTCACCCCCGATTTCATCTATTGTGGCAGTCTGTTGCCCGAGCAGCGCGTCGAGGGTCAGCGTTACATCGTCGACTTTAACGCCTACCACGGCGAGGCCAACACCTATCCCATCTTCCCGTATAACGCCATCCCGTTTATCGCGGGCGTAAAGGCCGAACTAAAATTCTTGGTGCTGCCCTACGGCGCACCGTCTGACGAATATATACCCTGTCTGCGCTGCCATCCTGAGGTGGTGGTGGTGAGCATGTCGAGCCATGTAAACAAGACGGGCGAGCAGCGCGCCTTGGTACACGAACTGACACGTGCTGGCCTCTTCAACCCCGTGGTGTTTGCACAGATGTATCGTCATAACAACGACACGAAAGATGCCTTCGCCCTGGAGGCGGCCGCCGATATGGGTGCCCTGATGATTGATGGCTTGACCGACGGTGTATGGCTGATGAACGATGGCAACATTGCTACCGCCACCGTGGCCGCCACCGCCTACAATGTGTTGCAGGCAGCACGTCTGCGCACCACCAAGACCGAGTATATCAGTTGTCCTGGCTGCGGACGCACGCTGTACGACCTGCGCGCCACCATAGCACGCATCAAGGCTGCCACACAGCACATGAAGGGCCTAAAGATAGGCATCATGGGCTGCATCGTGAACGGCCCCGGCGAGATGGCCGATGCCGACTATGGCTACGTGGGCGCTGGCAAAGGCAAAATATCGCTATACAAACAAAAAACGTGCATCGCAAAGAATATTCCTGAAGAAGAGGCCGTAGAACGTCTGCTGGCTTTTATTGAGGAAGACAGGAGGTAAGAGAAAAGGGAAAAGTGAAAAGGGAAAAGTGAAAAATCCTATAGCTTTGCGGCCATCGTCCTCCACTCCCCTCGGCTTAGAAAGGCTTCGTGAGGCTTATCACCCCAAGGCATATCACCCCAAGGCTTAGTAAGGCTTAAAAACCATAAAGGCTTAGTAAAGCTATAGGATTTTTCACTTTTCCCTTTTCCCTTTTCACTTAAATTCTTCCCTTTTCCCTTAAATTTTTCACTTTTCTCTTTTCACTTTTCCCTTATTTCTTGCCCACCTCACAGAAAAAGCGTACCTTTGCACCGTCTTATCTTGAAAGACAACCGTTTGTGGAAGAATTTGGCTGCTTGCAACCACACTAAAAAATGCTAAAACTGCGAAATCCAAACAAAAGATTTTCACGGTCATAAAGCATTTTTCCACGCTTTTTTATCAATCAGCGCGGTCACCCCGTGTCGTCTCATGCGCGAGGCCGACACCGCGCACAAAGAAACGTTTAACAAAAAAATTATTGGAAAAATGAGCTATTTGTTTTCTTCAGAATCAGTATCAGAAGGCCATCCCGACAAAGTGGCCGACCAGATTTCAGACGCCCTTCTCGACCAGTTCTTGGCCTACGACGACAAGTCGCACTGCGCCATCGAGTCGTTCGTAACCACAGGTCAGGTAGTAATTATGGGCGAGGTGCGCTCAGAGGCCTACATCGACCTGCAAACCATCGCTCGCCGCGCCATCAAAAAGATTGGCTACACCAAGTCGGAGTATAAATTCGACAGCGAGTCGTGCGGTATCCTTACCGCCATTCACGAGCAGAGCGGCGACATCAACCGTGGCGTGAGTCGTGCCGACGAAGAGGAGCAGGGCGCTGGCGACCAAGGTATGATGTTTGGCTATGCCACCAACGAGACCGAAACCTATATGCCCCTGTCGCTCGACCTGGCGCACCTCATCATGCGCACGCTGGCCGACATACGCAAAGAGGGTAAGGTGATGACCTATCTGCGCCCCGACTCAAAGAGCCAGGTTACCGTGCAGTATAGCGATGGCGGTGTGCCCGAACGTATCGATACCATCGTGGTGAGCACTCAGCACGACGAGTTTATGGACGACGACGACCAGATGCTGGCCCGTATTCGTGAGGACGTTATCAACATCTTGATGCCTCGCGTAAAAGAGCAGATACACAGCGAGAAGGTGCTGGCGCTCTTCGACGACCAGATAAAATATTTTGTAAACCCCACGGGCAAGTTTGTCATTGGTGGCCCTCACGGCGACACAGGTCTTACAGGCCGCAAAATTATTGTCGACACCTACGGCGGAAAAGGTGCTCATGGTGGTGGTGCCTTCTCGGGTAAAGACCCCTCAAAGGTTGACCGTTCGGCAGCCTACGCCGCTCGCCATATCGCTAAAAACATGGTGGCCGCTGGTGTGGCCGACGAGATGCTGGTGCAGGTGAGCTACGCCATTGGTGTGGCACGCCCCGTAAACATTTATGTAAACACCTACGGCCGCTCGAAGGTAAACATGACGGATAGCGAGATAGCAAAGAAGATAGAGGAACTGTTCGACCTGCGTCCGAAGGCTATCGAGCGCACACTGAAGCTGCGCCAGCCCATCTACTTTGAGACCGCGGCCTACGGACACATGGGACGCCAAAATCAGGTGGTAGAAAAAACCTTCACCTCGCACTATCACCCCACAAAGGTGATGCAGGTAGAACTGTTTACCTGGGAAAAACTCGACCGCGTAGAGGATATACGCAAGGCGTTCGGGATTTAAGGGAAAAGTGAAAAGGGAAAAGTGAAAAATCCTATAGCTTTGCCGCTCTTGTAAGCAGGCTAAAGCTATGCCGCTTTCACCCTCCACTCACCTCGGCTTAGAAAGGCCTATCAAGGTTTAGTGAGGCTTATTATTCTCTGGCCCAAAAGGCTCTTCCCCGCCCAAAAGGCCTTTTCCCCTACCAAGAAACAACAACAATGATCAATCAGAACGATTCGATAGCACATATGCATGAAGTGGGGGGCGGCCAGGGTGCCGCCTCCGACTCGTTGCAACAGCCGCGCACCTGGCAGCCTACGGTAAGACAGGTGCTGTCGTGGCTGCCACGTAACGCTACGCCCGCACAGCAAGACTCGGCCGTGCAAGCGCATATCAAGCCGTCGGATATCACTTGGAGCCAGTGCCCCGACACCCTGCACCTGCCTGGGCAGCCTGTGGGCAAAAGCTTTCGTGATGTCAGTCTGCCGAAATATTACCGCGAGTCGTACTTTACGGGCAAGCCGTTCTTTCACCCCGATATGTTTGGCGGACGACAAGGCATTGCTGGCGATCCCGTGCCCTACAGCATTGCTGGCGACAACATTATCACGCTGCTGCTGCTGGGCTGTTTCGTCGTAGGAGCCTTGGCCTACGCTAAGTCGAAGACGTTTATGCACAGGCAGATACAGCGCTTCTTTCGCTCGCCACGCCGCGATGGCATGACCGATATCAGCGAGACGGGCGCCGAGCTGCGTTTCCAGCTCTTCCTCGTCGTGCTCAACGCTCTGCTTATTGGCCTCGTCTACTTCTTCTACGTGCAAACCAATGTGGCCACCACCTTCATCATCGACCAGTATATGGTGATAGGCATCTTTGCGCTGGCCGTGCTGGGCTTTATCGCCATAAAAGCATTGCTATATTGGGCCACAGCATGGGTGTTTTTCGACACGCTGCGAGGCAAGCAATGGCTTAAGTCGTGGCTCGTCATTATGACGGCCGAAGGCATTCTGCTTTACCCTGTGGTAATGGTGCAAGCCTACTTCGATACGTCGATCACCACCACCCTGTTATGTGCCAGTGTGATAGTGATATTGGCTCGTTTGCTGTCTTTTTATAAGGTGTATAACATCTTTTTCAGCGCAAGGCGGGCTATTGTGCAAAATTTTTTGTACTTTTGCACCCTTGAAATCATACCCATGGCCGCCCTGTGGGGAATACTGACCATGATATGTAACTATCTGAAAGTAAATTTTTAATATCATAATGATTAAGAAGATTCTTGTATCGCAGCCCGAACCGTCAAGTGAAAAATCGCCTTATTTCGACATCGCTAAAGAATATGGCGTAGAGCTGGTGTTCCGACCCTTCATCAAAGTGGAAGGACTGAGCTCGAAAGAATTCCGTCAGCAGAAAATTTCGCTGCTCGACTTTTCGGCTGTTGTGTTCACATCGCGCCACGCTATCGACAACTACTTTAAATTGGCAAAAGAAATGCGCATCACTATTCCTGAAGAGATGAAGTATTTCTGCGTAACAGAAACCATCGCCCTCTACATTCAGAAGTATGTGCAGTATCGTAAACGCAAGGTGTTCTTCGGATCGACAGGACGTATCGACGACGTTATACCCTTGATGATGAAGCATAAGAACGAAAAATATCTGGTGCCACTGAGCAGCGTGCACAATGATGATGTGGAAAAACTGCTCGACGCCAAGAAACTGAACCACACCGAGTGTGTAATGTATCGCACCGTGAGCAACGACTTTACTGAGGAAGAAGCTCGCAACTTCGACTGCGATATGCTGGTGTTCTTCTCGCCATCGGGCATCAAGGCGTTTACAAAAAACTTCCCCTCGTTCAAACAGGGCGACGTGCGCATTGCTACCTTCGGGCCCGCTACCGCTAAGGCAGTGACCGACCAGGGCTTCCGTCTCGACCTCGAGGCGCCCACCAAAGAGCATCCCTCAATGACGGGTGCCCTGAAAGCCTATCTGGCCAAGAACAAGAAATAAACATTTTTTCGCTTTACTGTTATGACAACGCTACAGGCTGATAACACGCTACGCTACACCTTCAGCAAAAACGAGAGGCTGTGCAGCGTGAAGCGCATCAACCGGCTCTTCCAGGGCGGGGGCAGCAAAGCCATGTCGGCTTTTCCGCTACGCATGGTGTATGTGCCCATCGACAAGGAAAACGGGGGCGAACCCTGTGCACAAATATTGGTGAGCGTGTCGAAACGACACTTCCACCACGCCGTCGACCGCAACCGCGTGAAACGACAGGTGCGCGAAGCTTATCGCCTGAACAAGCATGTAGTGTGGCAAGCCATGCAGCAGCACATGCCTCAAAAGCAGCTGCTCATAGCCTTTATCTACCTCGACGACCATCACCATAGCAGCCAAACCATTCATACCAAGATGGTGAGTTTGCTGAACCGACTGGCTGAACGCCTGGTGAAGCAAACGGCGCAAGGCCAAGAGAACAAAGATAACGCACCACAACAATGATACCGCACAGCGTGAGGCGGAGCATAAGAAAGGGGATGGAGATGCTTGAAAAAGCTGCGCAAAAGGTAGGAAAAGCCCTGCAATGGGCCGTGCGGCATCCGCTAAAAGCGATTGCATGGCTTCTGACAGGCTGCCTGTTGCTGCCCATCGTGTTCTACCAACGATTCATAACGCCCTACACGCCTCCTGCCTGCCGCTTCACACCCACCTGCTCTGAATATGCCCGACAGGCCCTCATCATTCATGGCCCCATCAAAGGCTTGCTCTTGGCTATCTGGCGCATACTGAGATGCAACCCCTGGGGAGGCAGCGGATACGACCCAGTGCCTCCGAAGAAGGGAAAAGGGAAAAATTTAAGTGAAAAGTGAAAAGTGAAAAATCCTATAGCTTTGCTGCTCTCGTAAGCAGGCTTTAATTTTGCTGCTCTCGCAAGTAGGCAAAAGGTTTATCCGCTCTCACCCTCCTGTTCTCCTCCAGTCCCCTTGGCTTAGAAAGGCTTAGAAAGGCCTATACAGGCTTATCCCTAGAGCTTAAAGGCTTATCCCCAGAGCTTAAAAAGCCCTCATTGCCCCTAAAAGAAACAATAAAACCCAATAATAATTATGATAAAGAATTTTGTTGAAGAACTGCGCTGGCGCGGTATGCTGGCACAGATAATGCCTGGCACCGAAGAGTTGCTGCAAAAAGAAATGGTGACGGCATACCTCGGCACCGACCCCACTGCCGACTCATTGCACATCGGACACCTCTGTGGCATCATGATGCTGCGCCACCTGCAGCGCTGCGGACATAAACCCATCATCCTTGTGGGTGGTGCCACAGGTATGATTGGCGACCCCTCAGGCAAGAGCCAGGAACGTAACCTGCTCGACACTGAGACGCTGTATCATAACCAGGAGTGCATCAAACAGCAGGTGGCTAAGTTCCTCGACTTTGACGCTGAGGGTCCCAACGCCGCCGAGATGGTGAACAACTACGACTGGATGAAGGATTTCACCTTCCTCGACTTTGCGCGCACCGTAGGCAAGCACATCACCGTCAACTATATGATGGCGAAGGAGAGCGTGCAGCAGCGCTTGAACGGTACCTCGCGCGACGGACTGTCGTTCACCGAGTTTACCTATCAGCTGCTTCAGGGCTACGACTTCCTGCACCTGTATCAGGCTAAGGGCTGTAAGCTGCAGTTGGGTGGTAACGACCAATGGGGTAACATGACCACCGGTACTGAGCTCATTCGTCGCACACTGGGCAACGAGGCCGAGGCTTACGCCTTGACCTGCCCCCTCATCACCAAGGCCGACGGTAAGAAGTTTGGTAAGACCGAGAGCGGCAACGTATGGCTCGATCCGAAGCGCACCACGCCTTACTCGTTCTACCAGTTCTGGCTGAACGTGAGCGACGACGACGCTGAACGCTATATCAAGATTTTTACTTCGCTGGAGCGCGAAACCATCGAGGCGCTGGTTGAAGAGCATAAGCAAGACCCAGGACGACGCATCCTGCAGAAGCGTCTGGCCGAAGAGGTTACCACCATGGTACACTCGAAAGAAGACCTGGAGATGGCGCAAGAGGCATCAAGCATTCTCTTTGGTAAGGGAACAAAAGAAACTCTGCAGAAGTTTGACGAGGCTACACTGCTCTCTATCTTCGAGGGTGTGCCACACTTCACACTGCCGAAAGATCAGCTGGGACAGCCCGCCGTTGAGCTCTTCACCCGCGACGACGTGAAGGTGTTTGCCTCAAAGGGCGAAATGCGTAAGCTGGTGCAGGGTGGCGGTGTATCGCTGAACAAAGAAAAACTGGCAGCCTTTGACCAAACCATCACTGCCGAAGACCTTATCGACGGCAAGTATCTGCTGGTACAGCGCGGCAAGAAAAACTATTACCTCATCACCGTGAAGTAAAAAGCTATTCATAAGAAAAAATACTAAAAGGCTTTAGGTTAAAAAACACCTAAGGCCTTTTGTTTTTTAATAGTTAAGGGCTTATTAAACCCAAATGGTTCAGATAATAGGGTTGTGCTGGAGGACGGGGCGCGGAGGCCACCGTCCTACTTTTGTGGCGTCTGTTTAGATAAATATTTATAGCTGTCTGGTAATACTCAAAAGAGCATAAGAAACCTTCCCGAAGCCCCAGAGAAATGTCAACCCTAATTTATTTTGTTAGAAAAAGTGTCACCAGACAGCAATGTTTTTTATCCCAACTGGTTTATAATTAGGAAAATTTATCTAAATTTGCATTACTTGGAAAAACAATCATTCGTCCATGACTCATATAAATTTCAGAGATATGGAAATCGAAAATCTAATCAGCGAGTGTACAGCATACGATTTCAAGCTGATGCTTGAAGAAAAGAAACCGAAAAGTTGGCTGAAGAGTATAAGTGCTTTTGCCAATGGGCTTGGTGGCTCTTTGTTCCTTGGCGTTAACAATGATGGCGTTGTCAAAGGACTTGATGATATACAACATGTTTGTGAAACCATCAGTAGCAAGATTCGTGACTATATGGATCCTCTTCCTGAGGTAGAAATGATACCGCATAGAATCAACAAGCTTGAGGTTTTGCAACTGAAGGTTCACAGTGGCAATTATACTCCTTACTACTATGTAGGTGATGGGCAGCGAGTAGCCTTTGTTCGTGTTGGCGACGAAAGTATGCCAGCGACAGCTGAGCAGATGGTAAGGTTGGTGCTCAAAGGTTCAAACAAGACTTTTGATTCATTGCATACTGATTATAAGGTTGAGGACAATTCCTTCTCTATTCTGGCAAATTCATTCAAACAACGCACTGCTCAAGAGTGGAACAAGAAGTTTCTACTCTCTTTTGGACTTGTGACCAGTGAAGGTATCCTGACTAATGCTGGTGCTTTGTTTGCCGATGACTGTCCTTTATGGCAGTCTCGTCTCTATTGCACAAGATGGTATGGGCTGGAAAAGGGCGATGCCATCAATGATGCGGAGTTTACAGGCAATGTGCTTATGCTGCTGCGAGAGGCTATGAACTTTGTGAAGTCAAACACAATGAGAGGCTGGGAGAAATTACCTGATGGGCGAAAGAATAAACCAGAGTATGCAGAACGTGCTGTTTTGGAAACAATGGTAAACCATTTCATCCATCGTGACTATACAGTGATGGGCAGCGAAGTGCATCTTGACATTTACAACAATCGCCTATCAGTCACATCTCCTGGAGGAATGTATAATGGAATGTTGATACAGAATTTGGACATCAAAGATGTGTCTTCTGAAAGGCGCAATCCTATACTTGCAAATGTAATGGCACAACTTGACTACATGGAGAAGCGTGGCAGTGGACTCACACGCATTTGCAATGAGACCAAAGCTTTGGATGGTTATAAGGATGAACTGAAACCTGTGTTCAAATCTACTCCGACCCAATTTCAAACCATCATTTTTGCCTCCTCCGACACCCCGAATGTCGGAGACTATGATGGAGATATGTCGAAGACAAAACTTACTGAGCGTCAGCAGAAAATCCTCGATCTTATAAAAGATTCTCCGACAATCACCGGCAAACAAATGTCGGAGACTTTGTCGGTGACCCAACGCACCATAGAACGCGATCTTTCTGCTTTGCAGAAGAAAGATATTGTGAAGCATGCAGGCAAAGATAATGATGGAACTTGGATTATTCTTAAAACAAAGAATTAGCTATTGCTACCTTCTATGGTGACAGCGTAAATGTATCATGATACGACTTATACTCTTTTGAGTATTACCGGACAGCAATAAATTTTAAAATAATAAAGGCCTAACAAAAGCTTTGCAAAAAAGGGGGCCGTTGAGCAAAGATATCGCTCAACGGCCCCTTCTATATTTTTGAAAAGCCCCAAGGCCCTTCGGTTTAATTGTTATTATTTCACAACCTTAACCGTCTTCACGCTGCCATCGGCAAAGCGAGTGAGGCGCAGGTTGATGCCCTTAGTGGCAGCGGGCAGACGTCGCCCCGTGAGGTCGTACCACTCGGTGTTGACAGCCTTCTGAGCGCCCTCGGTACTGCTGATGCCCGATATTACGCTATCCTTGTCTGTGGCAATGTCGTAGACGAGGCGGTCAGAAACATATTCTTCGCCGTTAACCTTATATACCAGTTCAACGCCAATGTTGCTCTTCGGAGCTGTGGCCTTGCTGAAGTAGATGTAGCGCTTGGTATCGCTCTTATAGAAATAGTTGTAGTCGTGATATTTATACGGCACATCGGTAAGGTCTTTGCCAGCCTTCAGACCAGGATAGTCGGTGGTGGTGAAGGTGTAGAGGGCACCATCAACATAGATACGGAAGGCGAGGTCGTCTTCGTTCAACACGTTGCCATCAAGGTCTTTGCGGTCGGCGGTAAAGATAAACTCGTCATATTTGTCTGTCACCGTGTAGCACGACATCTCGCCATCAGCGCCAGTATATATCTTCGGTGTAGCGGGCTTCAGCGTGCTTTGTGTGGCAGGCGTAAGCTTTACGTTGTTATAGCTCTGCAGCACTGAAACGCTGGTTTCGCCCTCTGGCACATAGCCCACAGCCATGCTCTGTATGGGGTCGTTGAAGGTGTAAGAGCCATCGGCGGCGTTGAAGGCCAGGGGGAAGGTTTTCTTCAGCGAGAAGCTATCATCCAGATTCTTCTCTGCACACACGGTGAAGTAAGGATACTCGCTGAAGTCGTAGCCCAAAACCTCGGTGCTCACCCAGTATCGTCCGTCTTTCTCCTTGGTGGCTTTCACCCAAGCCTGCGGATAGGTGGGGTAGAGACCCTTAATATATAAGGTGTTGCCATCGTCTTCAAGGCTCACCTTTACCGATGCCTCTTTTTTCTTATTGGTGTTGGTGTCGCGACAGGTGAGGGTGAAGTATTGAACATTGTTATCAACATTGGCCACAGGGATGATGCGCACAAAGCGGCCCTGCTGATACATGGTGCCCACGGCCGTCTTGCTAACAATGGCCACGTCGGGGCAGATCTTGGTGGTTTCGGGGGTGAGCACGCCTGTAGCGGGGTCGATGTTGAACACGATGTCTTGCTCGTACAGCGCATCGCTCTCGCCATTCAGTCCGCCCTTGCCCTCTTCGTCGGCCGAAACAAAGATATACTCGTCGTTGGTGTTTACGGCGTGAAACACCTTTTGGCCATTCTTAAAGGTAAGGGTCTTACCATCGGCCGACAGTTGACCCTTCAGCCATGCGGGCATGGTGCGTGTGGCCAGCGGACACTTCATATACACCTCGCCATTGGCAGCATACACCATGGTAAGCTCTGAGTGGTTCTCGCTCATATAACCCATGCCGCCATCATAGGGGTCGAGGTTCAGCAGGTCGAGATAATAATGGCGCTCGTCGCCCGCGGGCGGGGTGGTAATCACACCCTGCTTAGTGGGGTCGGTGGTCTCGGTGCTGGCGTTGTCGTCAGCAAAAAGTGCCTGTGCGTTGCTCAAGAAGGCAACCATCAGTGACATGAAAAGTAGAATTCGTTTCATAAAATGATTGTTTTGTTGTTGCTTGCAAAGGTAAGCATTATTTTGTCGTTTTTATATCGTTATACCCGTAAGTGGGCGCATATGTCAATGATTTTTATTGTTTTTTTTATTTTTATATGAAAATTGATACCACACATATTTGTTTTCGCTTGCACACAATAGTACCTTTGCATCAGCGAAAGGGAAGAAGGGGTGATAACGCCGGCAATCATACCTCGTTTACATTCTCTGCATCGCACACCTTAATAATTATTTTATATTTAACCATTAAATTTTTAAAGAAAGGAAAACACATTATGGCAGTAAATTACAAACTTTATCAGGCAAAACGTAGCGACAAGTTTAACGGCAAATGGTACGGACGCGTGCTGCACAACGGTACCATCGGCACTAAACAGTTGGCCGCCATCATGCAACGCAACTGTACCGTGAAGGAGAGCGATATCGTAGCAGTGCTGACTGAGCTGGTGGAGGTGATGAACGACCAGCTGCAGAACTCGATGATTGTGAAGCTCGATGGCTTCGGCACCTTCCGTATGGGCATGAACTCGGCTCCCGCCGACTCGGCTAAAGACTGGACTGTAATGAAGAATGTGCGTGGCTTGCACGTCAACTTCATTCCGCAGGGCTCTCGTAATGTCGCTAACGGCAACTTTGAGCGCACCTTCCTCAAGAACGTGAAGATACAAGAGGCCGCCGACTATACTAAGCCTGAGAAGGTACAGGATCAACAGTAAGAAAAAAGAAAGGCTTTAGAGGTTCTTGTTATAGAGGCTTCTAAAGCCTTTTTTGCTTTTATAAACCTAACAACTGTCTTATAACACCATTTTTTAATAATCATTTTTTAATAATCATCTTATAACACCAATGAATAACACTATGATAAATAATAACACCACCGAGATAGATAACACCACCACCGATCTGCGCCTCACCAAGCACTTCTGCCTTAGCGAGTTTACACGCTCGGCCACAGCCATACGTTATGGCATCAGCAATCAGCCATCTGAACAGCAGGTGCAACGCCTGCAAGCGCTGTGCCAGCAGGTGCTGGAGCCGCTGCGCCGACGCTTCGGCGTGATACGCATCACCAGCGGGTATCGCTCGCCCGAACTGAATGTTCGTGTGGGTGGGGTGCCTAACTCGCAACACACCTTGGGCGAGGCCGCCGACATACATACTGGCGGAAAAGAAACATCTGAAAAAATGTATCACTACATACGCACGCAGCTGCCCTACGACCAGCTCATCCTGGAACGACGACCTGGCGTTTATTGGCTGCACGTAAGCTTTCGCAGCGACCGACCCGGAAACAGATATCAGGCCTTCATGCAGCGAAAATGAAAAAAAACAAAAAAACGCTTTGCCTCCCAAATAAAAATAGTAACTTTGCAGTTAAACATGAGTATTATTGAACTTTTGCAAGTTCAGAAGTTAAATTATAAACACAATGACAACACAACCGTTGATAATATACAACACGCTGACACGACAGAAGGAACTGTTTAAGCCCATCAACGCTCCGCATGTGGGCATGTATGTGTGCGGACCCACCGTTTATGGCGATCCACACCTGGGACACGCCCGTCCGGCCATCACCTTCGACGTGCTGTTTCGCTACCTCAAGCACCAAGGCTATAAGGTGCGTTATGTGCGCAACATTACCGACGTAGGACACCTGGAGCACGATGCTGATGAGGGCGACGACAAAATAGAAAAGAAGGCACGCCTGGAGCAGCTCGAACCCATGGAGATAGCACAATATTATACCAACCGCTATCACGCCGCCATGGAGGCGCTGAACGTGCTGCCACCCAGCATTGAACCGCACGCCACAGGACACATCATTGAGCAAGAGCAGCTGGTGCAGCAAATTCTGGACAACGGCTTTGCCTATGAAAGCAACGGTAGCGTTTATTTTGATGTGCATAAATATAACGAAACCTATCGCTATGGCGTGCTGTCAGGGCGCAACCTCGACGACGTGAAAGACGCATCACGCGCCCTCGATGGCGTAGGCGAGAAACGCAGTCAGGCCGACTTCGCCCTGTGGAAGAAGGCACAGCCTGAACATATCATGCGCTGGCCCAGCCCCTGGAGCGATGGCTTCCCTGGCTGGCACTGCGAGTGTACGGCAATGGGACGCAAATACTTGGGCGCCGAATTTGATATTCACGGCGGAGGCATGGACCTCGTGTTCCCACACCACGAGTGTGAGATAGCACAGGCGGTGGCGGCTCAAGGCAAACCTATGGTGCACTACTGGATGCACAACAATATGCTGACCATCAACGGACAGAAAATGGGTAAGAGCCTGGGCAACTTTATCACGCTGAACCAGTTCTTTACTGGCGACCACCCCGCACTGAAAAAGGCCTTCGGACCGATGACCATTCGCTTCTTCATCCTCTCGGCACACTATCGTGGCACTGTCGACTTCTCAAACGAGGCACTCGAAGCCAGCGAAAAAGGATTGGAACGATTGCTCAACGGCATTAGCGACTTGGCAAGGGTGAAGGCTGAAGAGAAAACCGACGACGAAACGGCACGCTTCATTCAGACCCTGCCACAGAAGTGCTACGACGCCATGAACGACGATATGGCTACACCACAGGTTATCAGTCACCTGTTTGAGGCTTGCACCGTGGTGAATAAGCTCACCGACCATAAGGCATCGGCCACTCAGCAAGATATCGACACGCTGGCAAACACCATGCGCACCTTCGCCTTCGATATATTAGGCTTGCGCGACGACCACCAGGCCGACAGCTGCGGACGCGAAGAGGCCTTCGGTAAGGTGGTAGACATGGTGCTGGCACTGCGCTCGAAAGCACGCGCAAATAAAGACTGGGCTACCTGCGACGAGATACGCGACGCCCTGAAAGAGGCTGGCTTTGAGGTGAAAGACACCAAAGACGGCTGCGTGTGGAAACTTTTGAAATAGTAGACAAGAGACGAGTAAACAAGGGACGAGGAGATTACCCTTTCTAAATGAGGAGATTACTCTTTCTATAATAGGAGGCTCTTCTTTTGCTCACAGCAGCAAGACATCTCTCCTTGTCAACTCGTCAACTGAGAACTGACAACTGACAACAGTCAACTGACAATGCAAATCTCCTTGTCAACTCGTCAACTGAATACTGAATACTAAAGAAAATAACTATTATAACTATCTTTCGCCACCACTTTGTGAAAAGAGATGACGAAGGCCGGCACAGTGGTGTCGGCTTTTTTTATTTTAAAAGTTTTATTCATGAAGAAAAAAAACATTGAACAAACGAACGTTTTCTTTATTTTTATATTTATCTTTGCCTAAGTTACATTATACCACCTCTGTATACCTAAAGAGACGTTGCGCTATAATCTAAACAACAATCATACGTATGAGAGATAAACACCTAATAAAAACACTCGCATTTATCATAGGGTTTTGGGCCCTATTGTTGCCCTTGCTGGCTGAAGAACCCTTCGGCCGAAACATGTTTATGCTTTCAAACATCAATACCGATGCGGGCCTTTCAAGCGCTCGGGTGTGCAGCATTGTTGAAGCCGAAGATGGGGCAATGTGGGTAAGCACCAAACGTGGCGTTGACCGATATAATGGCGAACAGGTGAAAAACTATGTTCTGCCCACCCTTATGCCCTTTAGCGACGCCTGTGGCAGAAAGATAAAACTGGTGAAAGACAATCATCAAAACATCTATGCCTACGATAACAAAGGAAAGGTGTATATTTATGATAAGGTGGTAGATGCCTTCATAGAGAGATGCAACCTGGAAAAGATTTTTGACGAGAGCGTGGTGCTAAACGAACTATTGGTTGACGAGCAAGGCCGCTTCTGGATGGCTATCGACCGTGGCGTTTATGTATGGGCACCTACATCAAACCCCAATGCTAAAAAAGAGAGGCAGAACCCGTATGGGCATAAAGGCGTGTATGTTCTTCAAAACACATACGTCAGTCATATTAGGTTTGTGGGGCATCAGCTGTTAGTGGGCTCGCCCTCAGGCATCTTTGTTTGCGACCGAAACCAGGCACTATCCACACAAGGCAAGCATCAGCCCCGCTTGGTGTTAAGAGGTTATTCGGCACTCTCGTCGTATCATGATGCCAAGGCGCACAAGATATGGTTAGGCACCTTTCATCGCGGCATCATCATCCTTGACGACCGAAACTGGGAACTGATAGACGAGCCCGCATTATCCACCCTTTCGCTTCTTCCTGTTCGCGCCATCATACCTTATGATGGGCGCATCATGTTGATGGGTGTTGATGGCGAAGGCGTGTTCGCCTTCGACAAGCAAACCCATAAGGCATGGCTGCTGTTAAACACCGATGGCCGACCCGAAAACGTGCTTATGGGCAATGGCGTGTATGCACTGTGTAAAGACCGCCTTGGCGACCTGTGGATAGGCTCTTACTCGGGCGGCGTAGACCTGGCCGTGCCCATGAAACACACCCTATCGTTTGTACGCCATGAAAACTACAACAGCCAGTCGATTATCAACAATAGTGTGAATGACGTGTTCTTAAGCCAAGACGGAAAGATATGGTATGCCACCGACAAGGGCGTAAGCATTTACGACGACCACACGCAGCGCTGGCAGCATGGGCTACACAACAAGGTAACACTAACCCTATGTCAAGGCCCTGGCGCACATGTGCTGGTAGGCACCTATGGCAATGGCGTGTATGAGGTAAGTGCCGATGGCCGTAGCAAGCAAGTATACTCGGTGGAAAACGGCACCTTGAAGACCGACTATGTGTATAGCCTCTTTCGTGACAGCGATGGCGGCCTATGGATAGGCTGCTTAGATGGCGATCTGGTGCACCTATCGCCCACCAGCGGCAAGCACGCTGCTACCCATAAGGCTACGACATATCTGCCCATCAAAGAGGTGCAAGCCATTACCGAGTCGACCGACAAGCGGCATATTGCTGTGGGCACCACCCATTGTTGCTATCTTATTGACAAATATACCCATCAGGTTAGTAGGTTTTTCTATCCCACACCGCATCAAGAGCCCGACATCAACTATTTTGTTAATGCTCTTGTATTTCAAGATGCACAAAACATCTGGATTGCTACCGATGGTGGCGGACTGTATCTGTATGACATGCGCCACCATAAGGTAACAAACTATAACACCACCCAACAATTGCCCTCAAACACGGTGTATGCTCTTACCAAAACCCCCGACGGCAAGCTGTGGATGAGCACCGACAAAGGGCTGGCCTTTCTGCAGAACGGAAAGGTAATAAACCTAAACTTCTTCAACGGACTGGAGTGCGAATATAAGCGCATGGCCGTAACACATGCTAAAGACGGTAGCCTAATATTTGGCAGCAGCAACGGCGCCGTTATCCTGTCGCCACAATTTGCCAAAGGCCTTGACTATCATGCCCCCTTGCGTCTGACCGAGATTAAGGTTGAAGGCATGAACCTAACTGGGGCACAAGAGCGAGAAGCCTGGAACGCCCACCTGTTTGAGATGTTGCAAGCCGGAAAGGTGCACCTAAGCCACAACGAAAACACACTGGTGGTAAGCTTTGAAAGCATCAACTATCAGTATCAACACGACATACAATATCAGTATTTTCTGAAAGGCTTCGACCACCAGTGGAGCCAGCCTTCGGACATGCAGCAAGCACGTTTCGCCAACTTGCCTCCTGGCCATTACACACTGCACGTAAAGGCTATAGGCCGAAGCAGTGGGCGTGTGCTCGACGAGGCATCCATCAACATCATTATTGCCCAGCCTTGGTGGAACACCTGGTGGGCATGGGCCTTCTACCTCATCATCTTAGGCTCGATAGCCTATTTAGGGTGGAATTATTATAAAGAGCGTTTGCAGCGAAAATATTATGACGAGAAGATAAACTTCTTTGTAAACACCGCGCACAACATACGCACCCCCTTGAGCCTGGTGCTCACGCCCCTTGCCGACCTGGCCAAAGACCACACCCTAACAGCCAAGAGTCGCGACTATCTGGAGATGGCTCAGCGCAACGGAAACAACCTGTTGCGCATGGTAACTGAGCTGCTCGACTTTCAGAAGATAGACCATAGCAAACGAAAGGTGCATCAGCAACAGGTAAACGTTCATATCTTCTTGCGCACTCAGATAAACAAGTTTGCCACAATGGCTCAAGAAAAGCAGGTGCAACTGCAGCTATTGTCATGCCCACAGGTAATGATAACCTCAAACCTGTCGATGCTCGACTTGATATTTGAAAACCTGTTATCAAACGCCATAAAATATACAGGCGCAGGAGGGCGCGTAAGCGTGTCGGCAGCACTCTGCAGCAACAGTCAGCAAATCTGCATACAGGTAAGCGATACGGGTATAGGCATACCCTCGGCCGAGAAGAAACATATCTACAAGAGTTTTTATCGCGCATCAAACGCTGTGCAGACAGAAGAGATGGGCAGCGGACTGGGCCTGATGCTTACTCGCCAACTGGTGCAGCGGCTCAATGGCAAACTGACGTTTGAGAGCGAAGAAGGTAAGGGTACCACCTTTGCTATCACGTTTTGTGTGTCAGAGCACGCCACCGCAGCTACTGAAGAAAAAGAAATAGCACAGAAGCCCATCACCCAAAAGAAAACAACAGAACAAACAGAACAAACAGCAACAACAGAAGAAACAACACAGCAAGACGTCCTGCTGTTTGTTGACGATAATGCCGACCTGCGCCAATACATCAGCATGGCGTTTTCTGACCGTTACCACGTGATAACCGTTGAAAATGGCGAAGCTGCCTTGACCTATCTGCGTGAGAACGGGCAGTGCGACATCGTGGTGTCTGACGTGATGATGCCGGGCATGCAAGGCGACGAGCTATGCCACATTATTAAGGAAGACGAAAACCTTTCTTGGCTACCCGTCATACTGCTGACCGCCAAGGTGGGTCGCGACTTTATGATTGAAGGCTTGGGCCTGGGTGCCGACGACTATATAGCCAAACCGTTTGATGCCGACATTCTTGCCAGCAAGATAGACAGCATGCTAAAAAACAGGCGGCGCATGAGTCGTTATTACATGCAGCGCAGTTTGGCAATGGCACGGCAAGAGGTGGACCAAACCATTACGGAACAAGAAAAAGAGGAGGCGAAGGCTGATGAGAGAAAGGAAGATAAAAAAGAAAATAATGAAGATAGCAATGAGCCTACCTTGAACCCTCAAGACCAAGCCTTTGTAGAAAGGGCCACACAGCTGGTGTTAGACAACCTGAGCAATACCGACTTCAACATCGACCGCCTGTGCCGCGAGCTCGCCATGAGCCGCACCCTATGCTATGGCAAGCTGAAGACGCTGACAGGACAATCGCCACAAGACTTTATCCGACTGATACGCTTAGAGCAGGCAGCCCTGTTCTTACGCCAAGGGCAAAGCGTGTTAGACGTGTCAATAAAGGCTGGCTTTGTGAATGTAAAATACTTTAGCACCGTGTTTAAAAAACAATTTGGCGTGTCGCCCAGCAAATATGAGGGTTTGAATAATAACACAAACAGGTAGGCAGAGCCTTAACTCGAAGTGATATTAACTCTTTAGCTATCAGCACAGTATAAGCATTAAAAACTTATATCGAAACATAATGATAGGTTTCAAACCTGGCGAAGTGTCAGATTTGAAACCTTTTTTGTTTGTTATCAAACCCCATCTATCTTGTTTTTCTCTACTTTTGCAGCCAGACAGCTAAAAGCCAACGGCTATCTGATTATTATCAGAAAAATAAGTTAAAAGTCAACAATCCTAACCAAAGATAAACATGAAGTTCTTTAAAATCAGTCTTATTATAGTAAGCATATTTACTACAGTATCTTGCCACGCTGATACGCCCTTAATGGGTGCAGTATCGGCGCCTAACACATTGGGCGGAAGCACCACCCCCAATCAAACCACAATACCCACTGCACAGCAATGGAACAAAGATGTGGTGGGATGGAACTTGGGCAACAACCTTGAGTGCTCGGCCCCAGGACAAGATGGCGAGACGCTGGAGATAAGCAACCCCACAGGCGCCATTAATGCCGAAACCGCTTGGGGCAATGCACGTGTTACGAAAAAGGTGATAACAGCCGTAAAAAAGGCGGGCTTCAATGCCGTGCGCATACCTATACGCTGGCAGTGCCACATTACCAATGCACAGGCCATGAGCATTGACAAGGCGTGGATGGCGCGTATAAAAGAGGTGGTGGGCTGGTGTCTTGATAACGACCTAAAGGTTATCATTAATGTGCATCATGAAAAGTGGCTCGAAAGCCGCCCTACCTATAAATATAAAGAAGAAAACTGCCAAAAGCTGGCGCTACTGTGGATGAACATTGCCTCAGAGTTTGCGCAATACGACTACCGCTTGGCGTTTGCTGGCACCAACGAGGTGCACATAAAAAACAACTGGAACCAGCCTACGGCCGAAAACCTGGAGGTGCAAAACGCCTATAACCAAACTTTTATTGATGTGGTGCGAGCCACAGGCGGCAACAACCTGCAGCGTCACCTCATTGTTCAGACCTATGTCTGCAACCCCTCGTTCGGACTTGACAACGGAGGCTTCATCATACCCACCGATGTCGATGGCAATGGCAACAAATATATGAGCGTAGAGTTTCATTATTATCAGCCATGGGACTATGCTGGCGAAGGCAAATACGACTATTGGGGCGATGCTTACAAACAATATGGCAAGACACCCTCTGACAACGAACAAACCTTGACGCTCTTCTTCGACAAGGTGGCCAACGTATGGGGCAGCAAAGGCTTGGGCATTGTGATAGGCGAATGGGGCGTGACCGACCACTATAAGTCAAATGCTGATAAGGTGCACGAAAACATGACCTACTACTGTAAAACCTTTGTTACAGCGGCACGTCAGCGCGGCTTCTCAACCTTTATTTGGGATAATAACAGCTTTGGCAACGGAAAAGAAAAGTATGGCATCTTCGACCGCTTCAAGAGCATGCAGCTCAAAGCACCCTGGATTATTAATGGGATTTTTCAGTAGTTGACAAGTAGTTGACGAGTTGACAAGTTGACGAGCTGTTTGCTTAGGCAAACTAACGAGTTGACGACCTAACAATGTACAAAGAAAGTGGAAAGTAGAAAGATAGAAACTAAAAACTAACAAATATAAAAACTATGAGAAAGAAAACAGTGTTTCTCGGCATGCTGGCTACAAGCATGATGTGCATACCAGCACCTGCCGCCTTTGCTGCGCAAGGTAACAGTATGGACATGAGCATACTGCAGCAGAACCAAGGTATTAAAGGCTCTGTACTGGATGCCACTGGCGAAGCCTTGATAGGAGCCAGTGTAAAGGTGGTAGGCACAACTACCGGAGCCGTTACCGACATTGACGGAAACTTTACTATTAACTGTAAGCCTGGCACCATGATAGAGGTGAGCTACATAGGCTATAAAACCTTGACGGTGAAGGCTGCCACTGGCATGAAAATCACACTTCAAGAAGACGGTAAGGCGCTGAACGAGGTGGTGGTTACCGCCTTGGGCATCAAGCGCGACCGCAAAGCCTTAGGTTATGGCCTTGAAGAGGTGAAGGGCGAAGAGCTGACCAAGGCTAAGGAGACCAACGTTATCAACTCGCTGTCGGGTAAGGTGGCAGGCCTCGTGGTACAGAACACTGCGGGTGGCGCATCGGGTTCTACCCGTGTGTTGCTGCGTGGTAACACCGAGATGGCGGGCAACAACCAGCCCCTGTATGTGGTAGATGGTGTGCCTCTTGATAACACCAACTTTGGTAGCGCTGGCGAGGCTGGTGGCTACGACCTGGGCGATGGCATCTCGGCCATTAACCCCGACGACATTGAAACCATGACCGTGCTGAAAGGCTCTGCAGCCTCGGCCCTTTATGGTAGCCGTGCCTCGCATGGCGTCATCTTGATCACTACCAAGAAGGCAGAGAAAGACAGGGTGAGCGTAGAATATAACGGCTCTTACACCGTCGACACACAGTTGGCTAAATGGGACGACATACAAGAAACCTATGGCATGGGCTACAATGGCGCCCTGCCCACCTCAAGCACGGCAGGTACCAACTCAAGTTGGGGACCGAAGGCCGACAACTTTATCTTCAAATATTTTGATGGTGTAGAGCGTCCGTTCAAGATGTATCCTAACAATGCGTCGGGCTTCTTCCGCACAGGTTTCACCACACAAAATTCGGCCATCCTCTCGGTCAATTCGGGTAAGACAGGCATGCGCTTCTCGGTTACTGACATGCGCAACAAAGACATTCTGCCCAACACCCACATGAACCGCGACAACTTTAACCTGCGTGTAAACACATCGGCAGGCCCCGTCGACTTCGACTTCACCGCCAACTATACCCGCGAGCAGGTGAAAAACCGTCCGGCCCTGGGCGACTCGCAAAGCAATGTAGGTAAGAACCTGATGACCTTAGCAGGCACCTACAACCAGGCATGGCTGAAAAACTATCAAGATGCCAATGGCAACTATCAAAACTGGAACGGCAACGACCAGTATAACAAAAACCCATATTGGGACCTGTACAAAAACCGCAACACCTCGGGCAAAGACGTGTTCCGCTTTACAGGTAAGGCCATCTGGAACATTGACAAGCATCTGAAGTTGCAAGGAACCATTGGTACCGACCTGAACAACATGACGTTTGACGACTTCATTGCCAGAACCACACCTGGCACACCAGCAGGTAAACTTACCAACCAGATTTTCAACAACCGCACGCTGAACGCCGAGCTTCTTGCCCTGTACAACAATTCGTGGGGCGACTTTGACGTTAACGCCACCGCTGGCGGAAACATCTTCCGTGTGAACAACAAAACCGTAACAAACGTGGGCTTAAACCAGCAGATGGATGGCATCATAAACATTATGAACTATCAAGAGCAAAACACACGCGAGAGCATGTATAAGAAGCAGATAAGCTCGCTCTATGCCAGCGCCAGCATTGGTTATAAGCACACCTATTATCTGGAGGGCACGGTGCGTGGCGACAAGTCGTCGACACTGCCTACCAGCAACAACACATACGTTTATCCCTCGGTATCAGGTAGCATGGTGTTCTCTGAGTTTATCAAGAACAAAAAGATTATCAACTATGGTAAGATACGTGCTTCGTGGGCAAAGGTGGGTAGCGATACCGACCCCTACCAGTTGGCCCTCAACTATACCACAGGCAAGTATAGCTACACTGGCTATACCATAGGTATGATTGCTAACGCCACACAGCCCAACAAAGACCTGAAGCCCACAATGACAAACTCTTACGAGTTGGGCTTGGAGATGAAGTTCTTTAACGGCCGATTGAGCTTAGACGCCACCTATTATAATCAGAACTCGAAGAACCAAATCCTTAGTCTGGCCTCAACCACCACATCGGGTTATGCCTATCGCCTGATAAATGCTGGCGAGATACAGAACAAAGGTATAGAGATAGCCCTTAACGGCAGAGCGCTGCAGATCAACGACTTTGCTTGGGACCTGGGCGTAAACTTCTCGAAGAACAGCAACAAGGTGAAGTCGCTCACCGATGGCATGAACTACTTTGAGATGGCTAAGGCCACCTGGTGTGGCGTGTCGGTAGGTGCACAGGTAGGCGAAGACTATGGTGCCATTCGTGGCCACGACTTCCTCTATAACGACAACGGACAGGTTATCATCGATGCCACTACAGGTCTGCCCAAGGTTGACCAAGAGGTGAAAACCATTGGCAACTCGTCATGGGACTGGACGGGTGGCTTCTACACCACGCTGAGCTATAAAAACTTCCACCTCTCGGCATCGTTCGACGTAAAGGTGGGAGCCGACATCTACTCAATGTCTATGCGCTCGGCTTATCAAACAGGTAAGGCAAAGGGCACCGTAACAGGCCGTGACGCATGGTATGCTTCAGAAGAGGCGCGTCAGGCAGCCGGCATGGACATTGCTGCATGGCGTGAGGCTGGCCTCTGCAAGGGCTTCGTGGCCAACGGCGTGATTGACAATGGCGACGGCACATACCGCAAAAACGACATTGCCGTAAACCCAGAAGACTACTGGAAGCACATCGCAACCAATGTTCAGAGCCAGTTTGTTTACGACAACTCTTATGTAAAGTGTCGTGAGATAACCTTTGGCTACACCTTCCCTGAAAACATGCTGGGCAAGTATGTAAAAGGGCTGGCTGTATCGTTCGTGGCTCGTAACCCATTCATTATCTGGAAGAACATTCCTAATATCGACCCCGACTCAAGCTACAACACATCGGGACTCGGCTTAGAGTTTGGTTCGCTGCCATCGCGTAAGAGCTATGGTTTGAATGTGAATGTAAAGTTCTAAAAAAACAAAAACGAATAGCAAAATGAACAATCTTATTAAAAAATATATTGGCAAGGGCAGCCTCATGATGGCGTTCGCCTTCATGACAACAGGTGTCGCAATGACCTCTTGCTCTGATGACACGCTGAGCAATATCAATACCGATAAGACAAAGGTGAGCAACCTCGACCCCAACGCTCAGCTAACAACCGCGTTGCTGCAAACCTATGGCGACTTCAGCCTAATGGACACCTATCGTAACTATATTACAGGTTTTACACAGCACTTTGCGGGTGGCTGGAACGTAACTAACTATGCGGGCTCTAACTTTGCCGAAGACGACATCTCGCGCCGTATATGGGATCGTTACTACGAGATAAGCATCAAGAACCTTGTCGATGCCATTCATCAGTCGGAAGATAAACCCAACCTCAATGCCGCTTTGCGCATACATCGTGTATACCTGACAGCTGTGCTGGCCGACATCTATGGCGATGTGCCCGCTTCAGAGGCTGGTTTGGGTTACATCGCAGGCATCTCAACACCCAAATATGACACTGTAGAAGAGCTGTACAACTGGTTCTTTGAAGAGCTGACGGCTTGCGAGGCGCTCTTGGGCACAGGCACCGACAACATTTCGGGCGACGTTACCAGCATGGGTGGCGACGTGGCACAGTGGAAGAAATATGCCAATGCGCTGCGTATGCGTTACGCTATGCGCATTTCAGATGTCAACCCACAGAAGGCACAAGACGAGTTTGAGAAGGCGGTGGCAGCAGGGGCTATCAGGGCTCACCCGATATATCTAGGGGGAAACTTTTTGATTCTACAGAAAATTTATACCTTTGTGCCATGAATAATCAAGGACTATTAGCATTGGCACAG
>USAI01000020.1 GCA_900552675.1 uncultured Prevotella sp. | reverse complement strand
ATAATGTATGGAAATGCGTTGTTCAAGCAAAAAAACGTGCGAAGCGCGTGGTACACAGTTACGTATTTCTGTTACAGCGTGAAATGTATTGTTAAAAACACAACAATATTATCTAAGCCCATTTTATAGTAAAAAGTAAAAAAAGTGGGGGTAAAAACTTAAACATTGCAATATTTTTACTATATTTGCCGAAACTACTTTACCTTACGAAATTATAAACCCAAATAGTTAAGCCCGATTATGAAACAACCATCTATCAATATTTCCCGTTTACACCCTTTGCCTGGGTGCAAACCAGTGAAGGCTTTTGCCATCCTCTGTGTTCTTATGTTTGTGGCATTAAGTGTTCATGCTACAGTAGTGCCCGACAAATATTTAACCACTAAATATTGTCGCTACGATGCAAACGCCAAGACTTATTATTGGGAAGTGGGTTGCGCTACTTCAGCTAATGCCGATTTTCCTGAGGTACTTGAGTTTCCAACCACACTTGTCGATGAAAACGATAAAGACAAAAAGTCGTATGCAATAAGGGAGGTGAGCATTATCCTTAAGGAAAAAACGAAAAAGGTGATTTTTCACTCAGGACTCACAAAAACGTTTATTTCTTATGAAAGCAATTCTGCTCTTGAAAGCATTGAGTATTTAGGTGCCAATACGATTGCAAACATTTATCTGAAAAACTGCAAAACGATAAAAGAAGCAACATTGCCTAAGACGCTTTTGTGGGATGGCTTTATCAATTGCACCGCATTAGAAAAGGTAACCTTTTTAGAGGGGTGTGCCGAAATTCCAACTCTGTGGTTTTCAAGCTGTTCGGCATTGAAAAACATCGTTTGGCCTTCGACAATGAAGGAGATAGGTGATGCCGCTTTTCAGTATGCGGGCCTTGAAACATTAACCCTTCCTGAAGGGTTCAACTCGTTAGGAGAAAGGTGTTTTAAAAATAGTAAACTGGTAAACGTAGTGCTGCCAAACAGCCTCACAGAGATACCAAGGGAAGCTTTTTATAATTGTAGGCGACTGCAGACGGTGCAGATGTCAGACAATGTCACCTCTATTGGCGTTAGTGCTTTTGACGATTGTGCCTATCTTACAACCATGAATATGCCGTCGTCCATCGAAATCATTGGCAGTAGTGCCTTCTGTGATTGCGAAAAATGGAAATATGAGGGTGAGATGAAAACCCCCAACCTTAAGGAGATAGGCCATAGCGCCTTTTATAATTGTAGAAGCCTGGACTGCGACTACACTGTACCTCACCTCTGGGACATGTTGCCCAATTCTATCTTCACAGCTTCAGGTTTTAAGTCGCTCACCCTTTCTGAGGGAATCACCAGTATTGAGCATAGCGCATTTTTGAACAGCAATACGCAAATCTATAACCTGCCTAAATCGCTTAAGCAAATGGGTACCAGCGCGTTCCGCGAAGCTTATGTGAAAGAAGTAAACTTTGCTCCTGGCACCTCGCTTGAAAAGATTGACAAATATACGTTTGAGAAGTGTATCAAGCTGGAAGCAGTAAATAACCTTCCGAGCGACCTCAAGATGATAGAAGAGTATGCTTTTAATGGCTGCTACAACCTGAAGGCACTCCGTTTGCCTGAGGGCCTCACCACCATTGGCAACAACGCGTTCTATGGTTGTAAGGCGTTGGAGAGCATGAACCTACCAACGTCGCTCACCACCCTTGGCACAAGTGCGTTTTATCAGTGCAAAATGTGGGACGGCGAGATATCGCTACCGCTGATTACTGATGTATCGAATGCTGCGTTCGGGGCTTGCCAAAAGTTGCGCAAGGTATCGTTTGGACCCCAATTGAAGTCGATCGGCTATTCGGCTCTGTCTGGATGTCATGGACTTACTGAACTAAATCTGCCCAACAGTCTTGAAACCATCGGAAGTGGCGCATTTTCCGACTGTCGTAATCTGACCGAGGTGGTAATACCTGAGAGCGTGACAAGTATAGGTGCAGAGCTTTTCGAGAGTTGTTCTGCGCTAAAGAAGGTGACGTTGCCCAGCGGCCTGACAGAGCTACCCAACAGGTTGTTCTTCGCTTGTGAAGTGCTGAATGATGTCGTTATTCCTGCAAGCGTTAAGACGATGGGCAGAGGTGTGTTTGGCAACTGTAAAGCGTTAGAGCGTATGACCATTGCCGATGGCGTGACGATTGGTAAAGAACTGTTTTATGGCTGTGAGTCGCTAAAGGAGGTTCAGTTGCCGGCGACGCTCACCACGATACCCGAATCTACCTTTAATAGATGTATATCGCTTACAAAGGTGGAGCTCCCCGCTGGGCTGATGGCGATTGAAAGAGATGCCTTTGAAAGCTCAGGAATAGTAGAGGTTGTGGTGCCTGAAACCGTAACCAAGATGGCAAGCAGTTTTGCCAATTGTAAGAATCTTAAACGCTTCGTGTTTCCCAAGAACCTGGAAACTATCGAAAACAGTATGTTTAAAAACTGCGAATTGCTGGCCGACATCACCCTGCCCACCAATGTGAAGACGATAGGCTCTTACGCTTTTGCGGGTACGCTCTTCGACAAGAGTGAGCTTCCTGCCACCGTTAACTCTCTTGGCTACAATGCTTTTGCAAACTGCAAACAGCTAAAAGAGATGTTCATACCTGAGGGTGTGACCTCCATTCCCGAAGAGCTGTTCATGTCTTGCACAAGTTTGACGCGCGTGGTGTTGCCATCAACAATCACTAAGTTTTATGGCGGAAACACGTTCAAAGATTGTCCGCTTACCGATATCGTATGCCATGCGCCTACGGCTCCTGAAGCCGAAAATTATGTTTTTGATGCCAAACATTATAGCTCAACCCGATTGATTGTTCCTGAGGGTTCAAACTACAATGACAAATATCCTTGGAGCCGGTTCAATCAAAAGAAGGAGGCAGCGGGATTTATCACGCTCGCAAACCCCGTGCTCTCGAAAGAGAGTTGCACCTTTACCGACCCCATCACGGTGACCATTTCTAACCCCAACGCCACAGGCACTATTTATTATAAGCTGGTGCCCGATGGCACTGAGAAAAATGAGGTGCCCTATATGGTGTATGTAGAGCCGCTGACCATTAGCGAACAGTCGGCCACTGTTTACGCTTACATTATTGACGGCCTCAACAGTAGCGAGTATGTGAAGAACGTCTACACCTATAAGGCGCCCGTTATACGTAAGGTGTCGCTCGAGATTTGTGGCATGACGGTGGACGAGAAGAACTGTAACGATGTGCTGGGCGACAAGGGGTCGGTGGTGTATGACCCGAAGAGCGAGGTGCTGACACTGACATGGGCTACCATCGATGCAACAAAATTTAAGGAGACATACTCGGCCATCAATGGTGGCGGTGGCGACCTCACCATACGCGTGGTGGGCCATTGCACCCTGAAGAGCAACGGATATGGCATCAACTATGGTGTAATAGGAATGGAAGGTGGCGGTGGAAACCTCACCATCGTGGGCGACGACAATAGTATGCTCAACATTGAAATGGGCGACGATGCTGCTGATGCCATCTATTCATACCTTGGCAACCTAACTATCGACAACTGTGCCGTGATTATAAATGGCGGTTGGAGCGGTGTGTTTATGAAATATGGTATGGAAGGCGAAAACGGTGTATTTACCATCAAGGGCGAAAACGCCCTTCTGAACAGCACGGGCAAACAGGCCGCTATCATGAATATAGGAACGCTGGTGTTGGACGAAGGCCTTGAGATTGTGGTTCCTGAGGGTGGCGTGTTCTTCGACCATACCATCTATTTGGGTGATGTAATGCAGCGCCATGTGGTAATACGCTCTACCCGTAACGACAACATGGTAGACGTGCCTGTAACGCGTGGCGATTATGACAGCAACTTCAGCAGCACAATGGTTGACGCTACAACAGGCGAGACAACAACACTGCAGAATGTGGTGATTGACAATGTGTTCTTTAATGTGGTGCCCGATAACGGCGATGGCTACGACGCTACCGAACAGTGCATCGTGCTGAACACCACAATGGACCTCACCTTGATGAACAACCGCGTGCCGACAGAGGCTAATAGCTATGAGGTGTTTGCCGATTGGTATAATGGTATGACGATGGTGCTGAACGGTAAGGGAACGCTAACCATCGACTGCCGAACATTGGGCGCTACGCGTTTGGGCGTGAAGATAGGTGAGGCAGCGTGCCAATATTATACGGCCAACGAGCGTAATGCGGTAGAGGTCGACTACGACTTGGCAACCCCACAATATGTTTATATCTTTGCTGCTCCTGAAGATACCGACATTAAGAAGGCACCAGCTCGTGTGGCAGCTGGCAAGAGTAGCTTGATGGTTTATGGCTTGAAGGTGGCACAGACGCATGCTTACATCTGTATGCCAGAAGAGGGTATGTATACCACCTATACGCCGATGGTGAACATTGACCTGAATGCACAGGCCGACCTCTCGGCCTATACCGTACAGGTAACGGGTGACAAGCTGATGACGACACAAGTGACGGGTAAGGTGCCCGCAGGCACTGGTTTGCTGGTGCGTCGCAATGGCAAGGCTATGAATGTGGCCGTGCCACTGGCAACAGGTGCTACGGATGTAATGCAATATAACGACCTTATGCCTGTAACGAGCGTGATGCATGCTGCCGACTTGGCAAAGGTAAATGGATATATATTGATGCCTGATGCGGGCTTCTTTACAAAGGTTGAAGCTGACGATATGACTGTGGCGCTTCGCAAGGGCGAAGCTTATCTAAGGGTTACTGATCTGAAGGCTCCGTATATGTTCAACCTGGCCGAGGCAACAGGCATTGACAATATTTCTTCGGTTGATGGCAAGCCAGCGGTGGTTTACACCCTTCAGGGCCAGCGCGTAACGGCTCCCACCAAACCTGGTGTATATGTTGTAAATGGTAAGAAACTTGTTGTGAAATAATTGTACGTTAGCAATAAGTAAGTAAATAATTGAAGAAGACGAGCACTGGCTATACTGCGCATTGATAGCCAAGGTTCGTCATCTTCGATTTTTGTTAAAGTTTTACGTTTGTGAATGATTATTGCAAAATAATTTGTAACTTTGCACCAACTTTCAAGCCAGTAAGGCCATAATAATTGTATGGCTGACAATGAAGTCACGCTGCTTCAGAAGGTTTTATTATGACATTATCAGCGCGAAACAACGCTTCTTTTTGGACAATTAACAAAGTGCATAAATTTCATAGTTGGGGAGTTTGTGCACAGATATAGTTGTGTCGTTATGTTTGTATGACCACTGTGTCGTTATGTTTGTATGACCACTGTGTCATCATGTTTGTATGATAACTGTGTCGTCATGTTTGTTTGGGCATTTGTATTGGCTCACCCGATAAATAAGGGGAAAGATCTTTTACACCTACGTCTGCTCTTACATGATGACAGCTTCTTATACGAATACTGAATAATCATTACATAAAACTTTTTATACTTATTTTATATATGAGCAATACTAATAAGCGTGTTGCCACACTGTGTATGGGTGTGGCAATGTTGCTGGCGCCTGCCGTTGTACAGGCGCAAACCGCCACACTGCAAGGCGGACTCGACCAACTGTTTCGGGTGGCCGAAGAACATAATGCCTCCCTTCAATCTATGCGATCGGCTATTGATGTAGCACAGGCCGAGGTAGATGCGGCACAGAAGGCAAAACTGCCTGATGTAAACGCGCAGCTCTCGGTATCGTATCTGGGCGATGCTTGGCTGTTAAACCGCCATTTCGGAGAGGTTATGAAGGCTCCTATGCCACACTTTGGCAACAACTTTTTCTTTCAAGCACAACAGGTGGTGTATGCGGGAGGTGCCCTTACGGCTGGCGTGCAGATGGCTCGGCAGAACGAGCAGATGCAGCGTCTGACCGCCGCTGGCGAGCGCTTGCGTGTGCGCTTTTTGCTAACAGGCCTTTATCTGCAGTTGCATAGCCTGAGCAATCAGCAACAGGTGTATGAGCGTAACCGCACATTGGCAGAAGAGCAAATAACGCTGATGAAGCGTCGTTATTCGCAAGGCGTGTCCTTACATAGCGACATTACCCGTTATGAACTGCAATTGCAACAGATCGACCTCGGCCTTACCTCGGTTGTTGACCGCCAACGCATTGTGCGCAAGCAGTTGGTTACGGCGTTGGGCGTGACCGATGCCGATACGTCGGTGGTAACGTTGTTGCCCGAGTCGGCTTTCGATGATAGCACCATCAAGGTGGGTGCTGAGGCCGAATGGCAACAGTTGGCGGCGCAAGAACATGTAGGCTTGCAGCAGTCGGCCCTTGGCATCAGCATGAGTCGTACCCAGGAAAAGTTGGAGCGCTCGGCCCGTCTGCCTAAATTGGCTATCATTGCCGAAAACCATTTTGATGGCCCTATCACCATTGAGGTGCCGCCCATCGACAAGAACCTCAATTATTGGTTTGTAGGCGTAGGCGTTACTTACAATTTCTCGGCCTTATGGAAAAATAAAAGTAAGGTGCGCAAGGCCCGACTGGCTACCACCTATGCGCAAGACCGACTGGTTGAGGCGCTAAAGGGCGTGAGCGATGGTGTGCATGCCGCTTATGTCGACTTTGGCACAGCGCGCACGCAGTTGGCTACACGTGTGAAAAGCTTGCAGCTGGCCACCGAAAACTATGACGTTGTGAGCCGTCGTTATCAGAATGGATTGGCCATCGTTACCGACCTAACCGATGCTGCAAACATGCGTCTTGATGCCGAACTGCAGTTGGCAAACGCTCGCATCAATCTCATTTATGCATACTACAACTTGTGCTATGCTGCCAATAAATAAAACGAAACGTAGGTAAATATCACCCATAAAAACAATTTCAAAAGAAACAGAAAAAACTTTTGAGAACCATTTATAATATTTGTGTGCTGGTAATTCTTCTTGTGGGAGTGTGGCTCGTGGTAAACCATTTTGTACACTTCGGCCAGGGCGAATATACTGATAATGCTACCGTACAGCAACATATCACACCTGTAAACGCACGTGTAGGAGGCTTTATCAAGGAGATACGTTTTAACGAGTATCAGCCTGTGCATCGTGGCGACACGCTTGTTATTATTGAAGATAGCGAGTTTAAATTGGCGCTGGCTCAGGCCGAGGCCAACCTGCAACGTGAGTTGGCGGGTGGCGATGCTACCACATCGGGCATGGCCACCACTCGGCAAAATATAAGCGTGACCGATGCGGGCATTGAAGAGGCTCGGGTGCGATTGGAAGAAGCTCAACGTGAAGAGAAACGCTATGCGCAACTGCTGAAAGAAGATGCGGTTACACGTCAGCAATACGACCACATGCATACGGCATGGCTGGCTGCAAAAGCACGTTATGAGCAGGCGCAGCGTAGCCGTGGCACGTTGGCCAGCACCGAGACCGAACAGGGACATCGCTTGTCGCAAAACAAAGCAGCCATTGAGGTGGCTCGTGCTCAGGTGCAGCTGGCTCGCCTAAACCTTTCATACACCGCTATTATTGCCACTGCTGATGGCGTTGTGGGCAAGAAGAATATTCATGAGGGACAGCTGGTTCAGCCCGGACAGGCTATGGTAGATATTGTTGACAACTCGGAACTGTGGGTTGTAGCCAACTATCGCGAAACGCAGCTGCCTGGCATTAAGGTGGGTGCCAAGGTGAAGGTGGTGGCCGATGCTGTTCCTGGCGTAACGTTTGAGGGAACGGTAGAGCGCATTAGTGATGCTACGGGTGCTGCCTTTTCAATGATTCCGCAAGACAATGCCACTGGCAACTTTGTAAAGGTGGAACAGCGCATACCAGTGCGCATATCGCTTGGCAGTGACCGCAAAAAGTTGGCCGACCTGCGTGCTGGCATGAATGTGGTATGTACAGTTGAATAATAAACCGTGGTAATGGATAAAACACCTATGACCTTTGCCATGCCTATGTATCACGAGTGGGTGCCTAAGTGTGTGCGTCCATGGATATATATCGTGTTGGCCTTCTGTTTCCAATTTTCAAATGGAATGTATCTCGGCGCAATGAATAATATTGTGGGCGAGTGGGGTATTATGCGCGAAGATGTGCAGATGTGTCTTTACAGCACACTGATAGGTATGGCGCTATATTTCCCAGTGCTCTTTCGCATGAAGTTTCGCTTCTCAAACAAAGGGTTGCTCATGGCATCGGCCGCCGTTATTGTGCTGTGCAATGCGTTAACCACGTTTCCGCTTCCGTTGCCCCTGTTGTGGGCGCTGTGTGTGGTGTGTGGTATGGCAAAAATTCAGGGCACCTTTGAATGTATGTCGACCATACAGCTATGGATGACACCGAAGCGCGACTTTGCCGTCTTCTTTCCTCTGTTGCACATCGTGTTGCTTACCGCTATCGAGTTCTCGGGCTATCTGGCCGCTTGGTTTGCCTACGATATGCACTGGACCTATATGCATTGGTTCATTGCCAGCCTGATGCTGCTGGTGTTGCTGGTGCAAGCGGTGCTTACCCGTCCTTTTCATGCTATGCCTCAGATTGTTCCCTTGCGTGGCATTGATGCTTTTGGGGCTGTGCTATGGTGTGCCTTTTGGCTTCAGGTGGCTTGGCTGCTGAATTATGGCGACTGGCTCGACTGGTGGCACTCGTCACAGTTTCGGTTGGTTACGGGCACCATGCTCGTTACCCTTGCCATTTGCTTGCAACGCATGGCCTATCGCCCCAAAGCCTATTTTGAACCTGCTATGTGGCGATATCGTCATGTGGCGCCCATCATCTTGTTGATAGGTGTGGTTGAGGCGCTGTTCTCGTGCGAACATGTGCTTGAAATGGTATATTATGAAGAGGTGATGCACTATGCTGACCATACCTATGAGGCGCTGAACCAATGGTCGTTGTTAGGTATCTGGGTGGGTTGTCTCTTTTCGATGGGATGGCTGAAACTGATGCGCTGGAATGTTTACAAACTTATTGCGGTGGGGCTGTTTGCTTTTGCATTGTATGCTGGCGGCTTTTATTTTCTTGTCGACTCAAACATCAACATCGTTCAGTTGCGTGTACCCCTTATTTGGCGTGGCTTCAGTTATGCGGTGCTGTGCATCTCGTTTATGTGGTGTTTACATGCCATTATGTCGTTTGAGCATTTCTTCCAAGCACTGTCAGTGTTTAACGTGCTGCATATGTTTGTGGGCGGACTGGTAGGTGCTGCCTTTCATGGGCATGGCATGAAATATTATATGGCCGACGGCTTTGCACGCTGTTCAGGTTATATTGATAGCGTTCGGCTCTCGGCCAAGGCGGCAGCCAGTCATGGGTTCGACTTTTCGCAAATGATGAATGGAATGGTTGAGGGCTTTCTGGCGCAAAGTGTTAAGATATTGTTTGGCTGGACACTTATAGCAGCCCTTTTCTTTGCCATGCTTATGTTGTTGTGGGACATACCGATGGTGCGCCATCAGATAAAACATGTACCCACATGGCCCAGCGTGGGCATTAGGGTGTTGAGAGGTGTGAAACGCCAGCAACGCCTTAAAGCATTAAGACAACAGCGCCGTTTGGCTTTAGATCAATAACACCGAGCTGCGTCTGTCTATGGCAAGCTAATAACTATTGTTGAGGCAAGCGGCGGAGCCGAACACAAATCTTTTGAGACGTATACAAATCATATAAAAAGCCCGACAAATGCTTTTAAAAGAGCGTTTGTCGGGCTTTTAGGGTTATGGGGTGAGGTATGGCGTTGCCGTTGACAAAAGCATTGACAATAGTCCATACCCATATTGTAGCGCTTACTGCTTCATGAGGAAAGCCTTAAAGCTGTCGAAATCTTTGGTCATCTCAACGCTTTGCTTTGTGCCCTTCATGAAGGCGGCCAGACGTTCAGGTATCTGTACCTCGGTGCCGATGGCATCTTCTACCACGTTCTTAAACTTGGCAGGGTGGGCCGTCTCGCCAAACACGCCGTGCTCGCCAGGCAGCAACAGGTCTTTCAGTGCCTGATAGCCGCAAGCGCCGTGCGGGTCGAGAATGTAGCCTGTGGTGTCGTGACAAGCCTTCATGGTGTGTCTTATTTGTGCGTCGTTATAAGTAGCGCCACTCATCAGTGCCGATATCTGTTCGTGGCTACCGCCAAAGAGATCGTAAATGCGTGCAAAGTTGCTGGGGTCGCCTACGTCCATAGCATTGGCAATGGTTTGCTGGCTATCGCGTGGCTCATACTTTCCTGTCTGCAAGTATTTGTAAACAATGTCGTTAGCATTGTTAGCAGCAATGAAACGCTTTACGGGCAGCCCCATCTTTTGTCCGAAGATGGCAGCAGTGATGTTGCCAAAGTTTCCGCTGGGCACACATATCACATAGTCGTTCTCCTTGCCCATACGTTTTAGTTGAGCGTAGGCATAGAAGTAGTAGAACGCCTGTGGGAGGAAACGTGCCACGTTGATAGAGTTGGCCGAGGTGAGTTTCATGTGATGGCACAGTTCATCGTCCATAAACGCTTGTTTTACCAGTCGTTGGCAGTCGTCAAACACACCATCAACCTCAATAGCAGTGATGTTTTGGCCCAGTGTGGTAAACTGGCTTTCTTGTATTTTGCTTACCTTACCTTTGGGGTAGAGCACATACACGTGTATGCCGTCAACGCCCAAGAAGCCGTTGGCTACGGCCGATCCTGTGTCGCCACTGGTAGCAACGAGCACGTTTACCTGTTCGTTACCCTCTTGGCGAATAAAGTATTGCAGCAAGCGGGCCATGAAGCGTGCGCCTACATCTTTAAAGGCGAGGGTAGGGCCGTGGAACAATTCCAAACTATATATGTTAGGCTCAACCTCTACCAAGGGACAGTCGAAGGCCAACGTGTCATATACAATTTGTTTGAGGTCGTCGGCAGCCACATCTTCTCCGAAGAAGGCTTGTGCCACTTGATAAGCTATCTCTTGAAACGATAGCTTGTCGATCTGATCAAAAAACGATTGCGGCAACTTGTTAATGCGTTCGGGCATATATAGGCCGCGGTCGGGTGCCAGTCCGCGCACCACTGCTTCATGCAGCGATGCCAGCGGGGCTTTATGGTTGGTGCTGTAGTATTTCATAATTCCATAAATGCTTTCATAAACTGTTGTAATCGTAGCAGACCATAGCTGCCGCTTACACAACTCACTTCGTCGTATTGTTGAACGCTATCAGGCTCGATACCTTTATACCAAATGGCAAAGGGTATAGGCTCGCTCAGGTGGGTACGTATCTCTACAGGTGTGGGGTGGTCGGGCATTAGCGCAATGCATACAGGCTCGTCCCATGTTTTTACCTCATCGTAGATGGGGCCTACCATACGGCTATCGAGGTTTTCGATGGTGCGCAACTTCAGGTCGAGGTCGCCATCATGTCCCGCCTCGTCGCTGGCCTCTACATGCAAGAACACGAAGTCGTCGTGGCGCAAGGCTTCGATGGCAGCTGCTGTTTTGCCTTCATAGTTGGTGTCGGCTAAACCTGTAGCTCCTTCAACAATGATGTTTTTCAGTCCGGCATAATGTCCGATGCCGCGAATGAGGTCTACGGCCGAAATGACATCGCCGCTCTTTATCTGCGGAAACATCTCTGGCAGGGTTTGCATTGAAGGGCGATAGCCACCGCTCCAGGGCCAAATGCTATTGGCCGTGTCGTGTCCTTGTGCCGCACGTTCACGGTTGAAGGGATGTTCAGCCAACAGCTTTTGCGACTTTAAGATAAGGTCGTTGATAAGGTCGGCTGTTTCTTGTCCTGTCATGCGGTTGCCATCTTTCTTATCGGCCCATCCTGCTTCAGGCTTTACCAGCAGCGGCTGCCATGGCTCGTTAGGATGATCATGAGGCGGTGCACAATCGATGTGCTTGTTTCCGTTCTTGATGATAAGCAGATGACGATATTGTATGCCTGTAATAAACTTGATGCGGTCGTTGCCCAACTTCTCGTCAAGATATTTAATGAGCATGTCGCCCTCTTCAGTTTTCAGATGTCCGCCGTGGTGGTTTTTAATGCGTCCGTCTTCCAGCGTGATAATGTTGCAACGCATGGCCATATCGTCGGGCTGCATATCATAGCCTATTGAAGCGGCTTCCAGCGGTCCGCGGCCCTCATACACCTCGTTCAGGTCGTAGCCCAAGATGGCGGTGTTGGCCACCTCGCTACCAGGATGAAAGCCTTCGGGCACCGTTTGCAGGCGTCCGCAGCGTCCTTCGCGGGCTATGCGGTCCATGTGTGGTGTGTGTGCATATTGCAGCAATGTTTTTCCGCCCAAACGTTCTACGGCATGGTCGGCCATGCCATCACCTAATATAATAATATGTTTCATGATGTGTGCCTCCTTCTTTAGATATTTGCAATCGACATGATATTGGCAAACACACCAGCGGCTGTTACGCTGGCACCAGCACCATAGCCTTGTATAAGCATAGGATATTCTTTATAGCGCTCGGTGGTAAGCATCACAATATTGTTGCTGCCTTCCAGGTTGTAGAACGGGTGGTTTTGGTCAACCTCTTTCAGTGCCACACAGGTATGTCCGTGCTCCATGGTAGCCACAAAGCGCCAGCGTTTACCTTCGGCCTCCAGCTTTTTGCGACGCTCTTCAAAGTCGGCGTCGAGCGAGGGCAGATGGTTCCAGAAGTCGTCGAGTGTGCCATCAAAGAAATGTTCAGGCACTAAGAGGTGCTTCTCAACATCGTCAAGTGTTACCTTGTATCCAGCCTCGCGTGTTAAGATAACCAGCTTGCGCACCACGTCCATGCCACTAAGGTCGATGCGAGGGTCGGGCTCGCTATATCCGTGCTCTTTGGCCAGTTTTACGGCCTGAGAGAAAGGCACGTCGGCCGAAATCTCGTTGAAGATAAAGTTGAGCGTACCGCTCAGTACGGCCTCAATTTTCAAGATGGTGTCGCCCGAGTTGCGCAAGTCGTTAATGGTGCCGATGATAGGCAATCCTGCGCCCACGTTGGTTTCGAAGCGGAACTTTACGCCACGCTCCAAAGCCGTGTGCTTCAGTCGAATATAGTTGTCATAGTCGCTCGATGCAGCAATCTTGTTGGCAGCAATCACCGACACGTTATGCTCTAATAAGTTTTGGTATATATTCGCCACGTCGGGGCTGGCGGTGCAGTCAACAAACACGCTGTTAAAGATGTTCATGTTCAGCACCTCGTTCTTCAGCTTTTCAACATCGCTGGGTTCGGCAGCTGCCAGTTCCTCTTTATAGTTGTCAAGGTTCAAGCCGTCGCGGTTGAAGATAGCCTTCTTTGATGAGGCTATACCCACCACGTTCAGCTTCAGTTTGCTGTTTTGTTTCAGCTCTTCATATTGCTTCTTTATTTGCTCAATGAGCTTGCCGCCTACGGTGCCCACACCACAAATAAAGAGGTTCAGCACCTTATATTCAGACAAAAAGAACGAGTCGTGCAGCACGTTGAGTGCTTTGCGCAGATATTTGCTGTCAACCACAAACGAGATGTTGGTCTCTGAGGCACCCTGTGCGCAAGCAATAACGCTGATACCGCTTCGGCCCAGTGTTCCAAACAGTTTACCAGCAATGCCTGGTGTGTGCTTCATATTTTCGCCTACAACAGCAATGGTTGCCAGTCCGCTTTCAGCAAACATGGGGAACATGGCGCCCATCTCAATTTCTTTGGCAAACTCTTCGTTCAGCACGCGCACGGCAGCATCGGCATCAACCTCGCGCACACCGATTGAGGTAGAGTTTTCTGACGAAGCCTGCGACACCATAAACACGCTGATGCCCTTTTCGGCCAAAGCGGTGAAGATGCGTCGGTTCACACCAATCACGCCCACCATTGATAGGCCCGTTACGGTGATAAGCGCCGTGCCGTTAATGCTTGAGATACCCTTGATGGGTTTGCGGTCGTTTACTATTTCGTCTTTGATGATTGTACCCGGGTTTTCTGGGTTGAACGTGTTTTTCACACGTATGGGTATGTTCTTCACGCACACGGGGTAGATGGTGGGCGGATAGATAACCTTTGCGCCAAAGTTGCACAGCTCCATTGCCTCAATAAAGCTCAGCTCGTTGATGGTGTAGGCTGTTTTGATAACGCGAGGGTCGGCGGTCATAAATCCGTCAACGTCGGTCCAAATCTCCAGCACATTGGCATCCAGAGCAGCGGCAATGATGGCAGCAGTATAGTCGCTACCGCCACGTCCCAGGTTCGTTACCTCGTCGGTATTGGCATCGCGGCTGATGAAGCCTGGCACCAGTGTGATGTGAGCCAAGTCGGCAAAGGCTTTGCGCACCAGCTTGTTGGTAAGTTCGGCCTCCAGCACGTGCTTATTGTTTTTCTGCACGGTCTTGATAAAGTCGCGCGAGTCCATCCATTTTGCACCATGAATAAGTGTTGCTGCGATGAGCGAGCTCAGTCGTTCACCATAGCTCACAATGGCATCCTGTGTTTTCTCGCTCAGGTCGTGAATGAGGAATACACCAAAATAGATGCTGCGCAACTGTTCCAGCAGCGCATCAACCTTGTTAAATAAATCTTCTCTTTGACGTGGATTGGTGATGATAGTGTCTATCATCTTGTGGTGACGCTCAACCATGGCCTGATATTCTTCTTTCCAGTTTTCATCGCCTTTCAATGCTAACTGCGATGTGGCAAGAAGCTTGTCGGTAATGCCGCCTAAGGCACTGACAACGACCACCACAGGCTCGTGTTTGGCCTCGTTCTCCACAATGTTTTTCAAACTCAGAATACTCTTTACGGAACCTACAGATGTTCCGCCAAACTTTAATACTTTCATCTTTTTTTGTTACTATTTTGGCCACTAAACAAAGGTGGCGCGGTGAAGTGTCGGGAATGACAACGTAAAGCGAATGGCTGGTGTCCGATGCGTCCGCTGAAACGAGGGCGGCATGTATGCGGTTCACCACGTCATTATCTTTTGGTTGTGCATAGAAGCAAAGGGCTTCTACCGACTTGCTTTAAGATTGATGCTGCAAAAATACAAAGATTTTGCTTTTCCACAATATTTTTTCCCAAGAAATGAGTAATTTTGTATAAAATTATAATTCCTTTGATGTAAAAAGGATAGTTATTTATTGTTTTTGATGACGATATGACAAGAGAAATACAGTTACGGGTGCTTCCCGCCGTGGCAGCCAGCGAAAATGCGATAAAACGTTACATAGCTGAAGATCAAGGTATCGACCTTCGCACCATCTATAGCGTGCGTGTGCTAAAGAAGAGCATCGACGCTCGTCAGCGCACCATTTACGTTAATTTAAAGGTGCGTGTCTACATTAACGAGATGCCACAAGACGATGCCTACGAGCATACCGAATATCAGAATGTTGAGGGCCGACCCCGTGTTATCGTGGTGGGTGCTGGTCCGGGTGGCTTGTTTGCCGCCTTGCGTCTGATAGAGTTGGGCATGCGCCCCGTGGTGCTCGAACGTGGTAAGGATGTGCGTGCCCGTAAGCTCGATTTGGCCAATATCACCAATACCCAAAAGGTAGACCCCGAAAGCAACTACTGTTTTGGCGAGGGTGGAGCCGGTGCCTATTCGGATGGCAAGCTCTACACCCGCTCAAAGAAGCGTGGCAATGTGAACAAAATACTGAATGTGTTTTGTCAGCACGGCGCCAGCACCGCCATCTTAGCCGATGCTCACCCACACATAGGCACCGACAAACTGCCACGTGTGATAGAGAATATGCGCAACACCATCTTGCAGTGTGGGGGCGAGGTTCACTTCCAAACCAAGATGACGCGCCTGATGATCGACCACGACCATGTGGTAGGTGTTGAGGCAGTGCGTCTCACTACAGGCGAAGAGGTTACCTTCCGTGGCCCTGTTATCTTAGCCACAGGCCATTCGGCCCGCGATGTTTATCGTCTGCTGGCCGAAAGCAAGGTCGCCATCGAGGCCAAAGGCATTGCCGTAGGTGTGCGCCTTGAGCACCCCTCGCAGCTTATCGACCAGATACAATACCACAACCGTGAGGGGCGTGGCAAATATTTGCCCGCTGCCGAGTATAACTTTGTAACCCAGGTTGATGGGCGTGGCGTTTATTCGTTCTGTATGTGTCCTGGTGGTTTTGTTATTCCCGCCGCCACAGGTGCGCAGCAAATTGTGGTAAACGGTATGAGCCCCAGCAATCGAGGCACCCAGTGGAGCAACAGTGGTATGGTGGTAGAACTGCATCCTGAGGATGTAGAGGGCGATGCCGCCGACCCCTTGCGCATGATGCACTTTCAAGAAACCCTGGAGCGCAACTGTTGGCAGCAAGGTAACATGAAGCAGACGGCGCCTGCCCAGCGTATGGCCGACTTTGTAAACAATCGGCTCAGCTACGACCTGCCGAAGAGCTCCTACGCCCCCGGCCTTATCTCGTCGCCCTTACATTTTTGGATGCCCCATTTTATTGCCCATCGCTTGCAAGAAGGCTTTAAAAAGTTTGGCAAGATGAGCCACGGCTTCCTTACCAACGAGGCCTTGCTGATAGCCACCGAGACACGCACCTCGTCGCCCGTACGCATTGTGCGCGATACCGAAACCCTTCAACATGTAACCATCTCGGGCCTCTTCCCCTGTGGCGAGGGTGCTGGCTATGCTGGTGGCATTGTGTCGGCCGGTGTTGATGGCGAGCGTTGTGCCGAGATGTGTGCGCAATATGTTGAGGCCCTTCAGCCATAACCCCTATCTTTTTGTTTATAGCAATGAAAAAAAATAAGTATGAAGTGATTGTGCCAGGTGGCGCCACACAAGTGCTGTTGCACACCTGTTGCGCACCTTGCTCGTCGGCCATCATCGAGTGTATGTTGCAGCACGGCATACGTCCCACCATATATTATTGTAACCCCAACATTTATCCGCTTGACGAATATAATATACGTAAAGACGAATGTACGCGCTATTGTCAAGCCTTGGGCCTCGACATCATTGATGCCGACTACGACCACACCCACTGGCTACAGTGTGTGCGTGGCCTTGAGCAAGAGCCCGAGCGTGGTGGTCGTTGCCTACAATGCTTCAAGATGCGCCTACGCGATACGGCACAGTATGCTCACGACCACGGCTTCACGGTTATCACTACCACCTTGGCATCGTCGCGCTGGAAGAGTTTAGAGCAGATTAATGCGGCGGGCGAATATGCTGTTGCACCCTTTGATGATGTGGTGTGGTGGGACCAAAACTGGCGCAAGGGCGGACTGAGCGAGCGTCGCATAGCCATCATCAAGCAATATGGTTTTTACAATCAGCAATATTGTGGTTGCGAGTTTAGTATGCAACGATTAACAAAACAGGATAACACAGAGGCTGTCAACAGCATGGCCGACAAAAAATAAGAATATCAAAGCACATGACAACATTACATATCTTCAATCCCGAACACGACATTGCACTGGCTTTAAACCAACAGCGGTTTATGGCGCCACACGCTGGCCGACAGCTTCGTGCCAACTTAGGCTATATACCTGCCTTTTGGGCCAATGATGCCGACTTGGTGCTCGTCGACGAGGTTGAAGGAGCCCTTGAGGCCGTGCGTCATCTGAAACGTTACGCCCACGATGTGGCGTTTGTGAGCAAGGCCGACCTCGCCCACATGGATGTTCGAATGATTGACCGCATTGAGCCGTGGGGATGGGACCTGAAGCTTTGTACCGAACTGCTTGACACGCAGCCCGCACTGCAACCCCTGTTGCCCACCGCCCAGCAGCTGGATGAAATACGCCAGCTGAGCCATCGCCGCTTTGCTGCCGAGGCCGTGTTGCCACACCTTACGGCCCTTGACCAACACCTGACGGGTGAGAGCGTTTGTTGCACCACTGTTGAACAGGCGTTGCAGCAGATAGAGCGTCATACCGACAGCGTGCTGAAAGCCCCCTGGAGCAGTAGCGGCCGAGGCCTACGTTATGTGCGCCGCACGCTAACCGAGCACGAGCGTGGCTGGTTGAACAACATCATTGCGCGTCAGGGCAGCGTGATGGTAGAGCCCCGATATAATAAAGTGTATGATTTTGGTATGGAGTTTTATGCCCATGCTGATGGCGTGCGCTATCAGGGCTTGTCGCTCTTCGATACCGAGAACGGCGCCTACAGTGGCAGCGTTCTGGCCACCGAAGAAGATAAAGAAAAGATGATGCAGCGATATGTTTCTTCTTCTCTGCTTGCCCTCGTTAAGCAAAGCCTGATTGATACGCTTACGCCTTTGCTTCGTGATAAATATGTAGGAGCTTTTGGTGTAGATATGATGATTACGGCGGGCAGTGCTGACGCCTTCTTCTTACATCCTTGTGTAGAGATAAACCTACGTCGCACGATGGGGCATACCGCCTTGTCGCTCTCGCCCGATGCCTACAGTGCCCAGGGCGTAATGCGAGTGGGTTACACAGGTGGTAAGTATAAGTTAAGGGTTACGTCAGTAATTGATAATTTATTGAATACGAGTGTTATATAGAATCAGCGGGTGTTCTCGGTTGGTAACACTATATAACGATCTTTTTTCGCGCTTCGCGCGTTTTATTTTTAAACATTAATGTCCATTAATTGAACATTAATTAAACATTAATATAGAACCGCGCGAAGCGCGTATTAATGATAATTAATGGATAATTAATGGACATTAATGTTTTAAAGACCGCAAGCAATGCGAAGCATTGCGAGCATAATAATAGGTTATTAAATTGTTAAAAACACAACAATATTATCTGAACCATAATAATCCCTTAAATCATTATAACAAAAAAACTTCCAGAGCCAGCGTATGTATTAGCTCCGGAAGTTTCCTTTTTATAACTTATTTAATCTCTTATGATTGGGATTGATCACTCAGTCCAACCATAGTTCTGCTTGATAGCCGGGTTCAAAGTAATCTGCTGTGCAGGGATAGGATACAGATAATACTTTTTGTCGAACTTGCGGTCGGCAGTAGTGGCCTGAATGTATCCGTTAACAGTTGTCACGTCGAATTGACCATCACCGATGTGAGCACCCTGATTTACCTTAGGATACTTGGTGAAGTCGAGCTTGTCGAGCATATGCCAACGTACGAGATCCCAATAGCGGAACCAGTTGTCGAGCATTAACTCGCAACGACGTATACGACGTACCTCCCAAATGAGGTTGCTTACGCCAGCGTTGTTCTCTGGGTCAGCCTCAGGATTTACGGTGAGGTGAGGCATATTCACGCGGTCTTGCAACAGGTTGACACTCTTGTTGAGATCGTCCTGAGTAAGTGTGCCTAATTCAGCCTTAGCCTCTGCATAGTTCAGCAAGATAACTGAATACCAGTAGATAGGAGCATCGGTGTAACCCGTGTTCGTGTTCTCGCGGTAGTTCTTTTCCAAGGTCTGATTGTCATACTTGAAAATGCTGTAACCCGTAGACGATGTCATATTGGCACCACCAGCAGTAGCGGGAGCAGGGCGCTTCCATCCATGACCAGAGAAGCAAACGATTGAGTCGACGATAACGCTAAGACGAGGGTCACGCTGGGCCAAAACATTAGAGATAGAGTAGTTGCCATCGGCATTTACTACAGCCTGATCGTTTTTGCTAAGACCTGTGTTAGCAAGGCACTTGCCATCTTTGAAGAGGAAGGCATCGAAAGCGTCGCGAGTGATACCCTGCTGAATGGTAGAACCACAGGTATAGTCAACCAGTCCGTGTCCGAATACGTCCTTCTCATAATGACGATAGAAGATGGCTTCTTTGCTCTTGACAAGGTCAATTTGCGTGTAGATGTCTCCATACTTATCCATCAGCGAGTAGGTGCCATTCATCAAAGCCTCTGATGCTTTTTGGCTCTCTTGTAGATATTTCTGAGCGCGTTCAGGCTTGGGGTCAAGTCCGTTCTCAGTTGCAGAGCAGTATTTGCGGAAGGTACCTTCAAAGAGGCACACTTCGCTCTTCATTGCTAATGCCATGTCTTTGTTCCACTGTGTATGGTCACTTGCTGCTCCGAGGTTCCCAATGGCATAATCGAGGTCAGCCAATACGTTGTCCATTACAACATCGCGACTTGTACGCTCGCCATAAATGCGCTCGTCCTCGGGATTGTTGATAACACCATCAATCCATTCAACATCGCCATACTGGCGCACCAGCATATAATAGCTATAGGCGCGTGTTAAACGTGCAACAGCTAAATATTTTTTCTTGCTGGCCTCTGGCAAGGTTGAAGAAGGCATGTTTTGGATAACATAACTTGCGCGACGTATTTCTGTGAACCAACTGTTATAGTCGCTCGATGTGTTAGGTATGGTCTTATAAGTCCAATCGACCAATGAAGCGGCTGCTTGATCATCGCTTAAACTTTTGAAATAGAACCATCCTTGGCCTCTTCCATAACCTACGAAATTGTTATAGAAATTGTTGGTGTAGCTCTCCACGGCCTTTTCATTGTTCCAAAATGCGGGCGTGTCGGTGAAGGTATCGCGTGGATCTCTGTCGAGGAAATCGTCGCAACTGGTCAAGGTGAAGGCAGCAGCAGCGAGAGCTAATATTATTGATTTTCTCATAATTGTTCGTTTTTTAAAGTTTCACTTACTGTTAAGTTTCACTCATTATTAGAAAGTTACCTGTACACCTACTGACCATGTGCGGGTAATAGGATAGGTACGTCCCCATGTGCCGTAGCCGAGTTTACTCTCACCAGCGTTCATTTCGGGGTCAACAGGATAATCCTTAGCACCGTTGTAGAGGAGGCAGAGGTTGTTTACGCTACCGTAGAAGCGTACTTTCTCCATGTAAACCTTCTTGGTGATGCTTGCGGGAAGTGTGTAACCGATGGTTACGTTCTTCAAACGCAGATAAGCCATGTTCACCAGATACTTGGTCTGTGGGTAGTAGTTGTGCTCGCCACCGATTGGTGCAAGACCTGTGACATTGCCAGCAGCCTCGTTGCCTGAGTAGAGGCAAGGATAGCGGTTACTCTGGCTAATGTCTACGATACCGTTTTCGGGATCATAAACGTTATAGTCGGTCTGGTTTGCGTAGATAGCCTTATCGGCGTCACGCATCAGCGGGAATACGAATGCTGACTGTGTCCACATGTCGCGCTTGCCTACACCCTGGAAGAACAGATCGAGGTCGAGACCCTTCCATGAACCACCCAGGTGGAAGCTATACTCGTAGCGAGGCAGAGTGTTACCAATAACCTTGAGGTCACCGTGGTCATCGGCTGTGCCTTTACCACCGTCAATCACGTTGTTGCCGTCGAGATCCTTGTACTTGATATCGCCAGGGCCAAAAACAAAGTTGTCGGTCTGTATGCCAGTCTGGTCGGCTACGCCTTTCTTGTAAATCCACTTGCCGTTAGCGTCCTTACCGTTGAAGTCGTCTTCGGTAAAGTAGCGGTCGGTCTCAAAGCCCCAGATGTCGCCCCATGTCTCACCCTCGTAAGCATACATACGTGCTGTACCAGCGTCAACAATTCCACCAGTGTAGCCGATAATCTTCGAGTCGTTGTTCCACTTTGTAATCTTCGACTTTGAGTCGCCAATGTTGAACTGTCCGTAAACGTTCAGATCCTTGTTAATCTGTTTGCGATAGTTCAAGGTCAACTCCCAACCGCGTGTGCGCATAGAACCCGCATTGGTGTAAGGAGCAGTGGCACCTGCTACGCTCGGGATAGCTTTACCCGGAGCAAGCATGTCGTTAGTTGTGCGCTGATACCAGTCGAATGTTACAGACAGATCATCGTTCAAGAAACTGAGGTCAACACCTATATCAGCGGTCTTGATACGCTCCCATGTCAGTGTTGAACTTACCCAGCTGGGTAAGCCGAACTGATTGAGTTTGTTACCACCTTTGTCAAGCCAATAGAGGGCGTTCTGAGAAGTAGGTGTAATGGTAGAGATAAACATGTTATCGCCTACAGCCTCGTTACCAATCTCACCATAAGAGAAACGCAACTTACCATTGCTGATAACATCGTGCAAGTTCTTCCAGTAACCCTCTTCAGTGAAGCGGTAGCCTAATGACATAGAGGGAAAGAATGCCCACTTGTCGCCTGCGGGGAAGCGAGAAGAGCCGTCGTAACGTCCGTTCAATTCGAGTAGGTAGATGCCTTTGTAGTCGTAGTTGATACGTCCGAAGTAGCCAGCTGTTGAGCGGTCGCCTGTTGACGATTTGATGGTGGCCTTAGCCATATCGCCGTAGGTAAGATTGAGCTCTGGATAGTCTTCATTATAGGCAAGCATTCTGTCTGCGTACATCATATCGCTCTTGAAACGTTCACCATTGATACCTACCATGGCACTGAAGTTGTGAGCATCAAGCCATGTGTGGTTATAGTTTACATAAGCGTTGGCTGTCCAGCGGTTCTGCTTTTCGTTTTGGCGCACTACAGTTGAACTTGTTTTACCAAAGATGTACTGAGGTGATACACCACTCCAGTTCATACCGTAAACTAAGTGGTCACCAGCCGAGTCGTTGATATTGTCAATCTGATAGGTATAGTCTACATTAAAGGTCAAATCCTTTGTGATGTGGGCTATGGCATAAGCATTGAAACGAGTTTGGTCGTGTATCCTTACCTTGCGGTTAGCCTGTTTCTGCATGGCAATAACGCGATAATCAAGCTTTTCGCCATTTTCGTCATACATGTAGCCTGAGGGAATGAAGAATGAACCCCAACGCCACAGATACTGATACACGTAGTTGTATGCATCGGCTTTACTGTCGTTACGACGTATAAAGTTGATGCGTGTACCAACGGTCAGCCAGTCGGTAACGTCAGTGCGCAAGTTGGCTGTGAAGTTGTAACGTGAGAACTTGCCAGGATTGAATTCCTTTAGGTCCTGTTTGTAGTCGTAACCAAACGATGTATAATAAGAGGTGCGTCCGCTTGAACCACTTAATGATACGTTGTGGCTCTGTGAGGGAGCTGCTTTGTTGTACCAAATATCTTGGATGTCGTAGTCGGCATAGTAGAAAGGCTGGCTGCCATTGAAATAGTAGTCGCCTACATTGTCCATGCTCTGGAAGGGTTGCATCTCGCTGTATCCCTTTCGGCCACTATGCTGTTCTTTCCATGCCTTGGCATAAGGCATCATCTGGGTGAAATACATACCGAAAAGTTCGGGGTTGGGGTCGCCAGTACGAGTTGAACCTGTGATAGCTGCCTGCAACTGTGTAGGAACATCGGGATAGTCGGGCAGTATGGTAGCGCGGTCCCATGCGAAGTGGCCGTCATACTTAACCTGTACCTTCTCGCCCTTCTTACCTTCCTTGGTGGTGATAAGAATTACACCGAAAGCAGCGCGGCTACCATAAATAGAGGTAGAAGCGGCATCTTTCAATACTGAGATGGTGGCAATGTCAGATGAGTTAACCATTGAGAGGTCGTCAACAGGAACACCGTCAACAACGATAAGGGGGTTGGAGGTCTGGCCATTAGACAGCGTACCGAGACCGCGGATGCGGATGGTAGGCTTGGCATCAAGCTCACCACTTGAGTTGATGATGGTTAAGCCCGGAACGGCACCTTGCAATGCCTTAGCAACATCTTGCTCTGGACGTCCACCGAAAGTTTTTTCTATATCAACGTTTGTTACTGAACCAGTAAGGTTCACCTTCTTTTGCTGACCATAACCCACAACCACGATTTCGTCGAGCTGTGCGTTGTCGTTCTGCATCACTACCTTCATGCCGTTGACAGCCTTTGTTTCTACGGTCTTGTAACCAACGTAGGTGATGCGTAATTTTGCGTTAGCGTGAGAATTGATTGTAAAATTACCGTCAATGTCGGTGACGGTACCACGGGTCGTACCCAATTCGACAACTGTTGCACCCAAGATAGGTTCGCCTTCAGCGTCGACAATTTGACCCTTGATAATTGTGCTACTCTGTGTAACACTCTGCGACTGAGTAGGGGGGGTAGCCATTGCGTAACTACTGCCAGTCAGTCCTGAAGCCAAAAGGATTGCTCCAATTAAAGCCCATTGTCTATTCATAAGCTTTCTTTTTTAAGGTTAGACATTGTTTTTGTTCTTAGTAATTGCAAATGTAAATAATTTTTTTTATAATATGCAAATATATCTTAGATATTTTTTCCAAAAGCCGCTTTTTTTGTGCTATTTGCCTTGCTGAAATGTAAAAAACTTGTAAAATGGGGCATGATGTAGGTCAACTCTTGTTTTATGCAATATCGAGGCGAAGGGTTGAAACAGCATGTAATACATGTTAAAATGAATATTTATGCAAAATGGGCTTGTTTTTATTGTTTTACATTTGTTAACGAAATATTGTTTAAAAATGTAATAGTTTTTTCAGAAACGAGGCCTTTTACTTTCAACTTTTTTTATTGATACCTTTCATTTGCGAAACCCTTGGTTTCAGGTCGTGAAACCCTTGGTTTCGGGCTGTAAAACCCTTGGTTTCGCAACCTAAAACCAAGGCTTTCACATTGTAATATCATGCCTTTCTCAATCTACTCTCCATATTGTATATTTATTCATATTATTGCATAAATATACAGAATGTCTTTGTTCCTTGATAAGTAAACAAAAACCCAAAAAACTTTGTCATTGTTTGTGGGTATTAAAAATAATACATATATTTGTATTGCGATGGCAAACGTATTTTGGAAAGGAGGTAGAAGATGAAAATTATTAAGATTTGGTTTGATAACGATTATCTTTATGGAGAGGACGAAAGTGGGAAAACTTATCGTCAGTCGTTGTTGTGGTATAAAAATTTGAAGAATGCTACAGCCGAAGAGCGATCTAATTATGTTTTTGGTTATGATGGTATCCATTGGCGAAATTTGGATGAAGACGTCAGTTTTGAGAGCTTCGCCTATGAAGATGCTGAGCCATCGAAGTTGCAACGTTTCTTCTTGTCGCATCCCGAAATTAATGTGGCTGAGTTTGCGCGCTTGGTAGGTATTAATCCCACGCTATTACGAAATTATATTAATGGCTTTAAGAAGCCTTCGAAGGAGCGCGAACAAATGATTATTAATAAGGTAAACAGTATAGGTAAAGAATATATGGCCTTGGCATAATGTCATGGTGTAATAGCAAACCTATGCTTGCCCTAAGGTTTTTTATGTTTATCGCCGCCTATCATTTTGAGCCGTAAGGCTCGAAATGGTGGGCGGTGTTTTTTTTGTTTTTGTCTAAAAAATCCAAACAAGTTTGTTTTTTGCGCAAATTTTTCACTATCTTTGCAACGCAATAGGTTCGCTTGACGGCGATGAAAAGGGAAACGAGTGAAAATCTTGTACAGTCCCGCTGCTGTGAGCTGTCCTTTATGGGGCGAGCACATGCCACTGAGCACTTTGCTCGGGAAGGCGTTCGCCACCAGACAGTGTAGTCAGAAGACCTGCCTGTTGTGCCACCAAAATACACCTTATTATATATAAGGCTTACACCTTATTATATATAGGTATCTTGGGGTAGGCGTTTCACCGTTCGTGCCACGTGGATATGGCCCGAACCACCGAATATGAACAAAAACTTTTTTATGCGAAAGAAAATGTTGAGTGCCCTTCTGTGCACCATTGCCGCGATGGCACAGGCACAGAACCATGTAGCCGACAGCATACACCACCTTGGCGAGGTGGTGGTTACGCAACGCCTCACGCAGCGCGAAACCATACCCTCAGCCACCCTGAAAGGCGAGGCCTTGCAACGCCTCAGTGCCCTGTCGGTGGCCGATGCCTTGCGCTATTTTTCGGGCATCCAACTAAAAGACTATGGTGGTGTGGGCGGCATCAAGACCGTGAACATACGCAGTATGGGCACCCATCATTTAGGCATCTTTTATGATGGCATTGAGTTGGGTAACGCGCAGAACGGGCAGATAGACCTCGGCCAGTTCTCTCTCGACAATGTTGAGGAGATAAGCCTCTTCAATGGGCAGAAGAGCGCCATCTTTCAGCCTGCTACCGACTTTGCCAATGCGGGTTCTATCTACATTCGCACGCGTGCTCCACAGTTTGCGGCTGGCATCCAGCGCCATATAAAGGTTAAGGCACAGTATGGGTCGAGCGACCAAGTGCGCTTGAACGCCCTTTACGAGCAGCGCCTCAGCCAAAGCGTGAGCACGTCGCTCAGCGTGGGCGGGCTCAGCTCCAGCGGCCGTTACCCCTTTCGCTATCATCGTGTTACGCCCGATGGCACCACTGCCTACGACACCACTGCCGTGCGCCATAATGGCGACATCTGGGCCATGCGTCTCGAGGGCAACGTGTATGGCAGCCAACCTGGCGGACAGTGGAACGCCAAGGTGTATAGCTACCACTCGCGCCGTGGCATTCCTGGCGCCATTGTGAACAATGTGTGGCGACGTGGCGAACGACAGGCCGACCACAACACCTTTGTTCAGGCCACGGCACAGCAAACGGTGGGTGGTCGTTTTTCAACCAAGCTCATGGCTAAGTATGCCTATTACGACACGCGTTACATTAATAACGACACCACGCAGATGCACGTCGACAACACCTTTCGGCAGCAAGAGCTATACCTCTCGTCGGCCAATGTGTATGAGCTGTTGCCACAGTGGAGCCTTTCGGCCAGCTACGATTTTCGCTGGAACAAGTTGAACGCCGATATGCCCAACTTTGCCTTTCCGCATCGCTATACCAACAGTGCATCGGTGGCCACCGCCATCGACCTCGGTCGCCTGAAGGCACAAGCCTCGGTGGTGGGACAGTGGGTGAAAGACCACACGCGCATGCTGAACGCCGTGCCCCATCGCGCCACCTACAGCCCAGCGCTGTTTGTTAGTTGGCAGCCCCTGTCGCAGCCTGTACTCAGCCTCAGGGCCTTTGCCAAGCGCAGCTATCGTATGCCCACCTTCAACGACCTCTACTACACCGACATGGGTAACGCCCTGTTGCGCCCTGAGAGCGCCGTGCAGTATGATGCTGGCTTTGTGCTTGAAAAACACTGGGCCACAGGTCTTGTGGCTCATGCCCGCCTGCAGGCCGACACCTATTATAATACGGTGCACGACAAGATTGTGGCTTACCCCAAGGGGCAGCAGTTCAGATGGACAATGCTCAACCTGGGGCGCGTACACATCAAAGGCATCGACGTTACTGCCGAGGGTACCCTTAAGCCGTTGCGCGATGTGGCCTTTACCGCAAGGCTGCAATATACCTATCAAGATGCGCGCGACGTAACATCGGCCAGCGATAGCTATTATCGTCACCAGATACCCTACATACCGTGGCATAGCGGGTCGGCGGTGCTGAATGTGGCTTGGCGCCAGTGGAGCCTAAACTACAGCTTCATCTATTCGGGTGAGCGATACAGTCAGCAAGAAAACATAGTGTATAACCACCTACAGCCGTGGTACACCAGCGACGTGTCGTTGGCTTGGCGCTACAGCTCGTGGCGCATCAACCTTGATGTAAACAACCTGTTCAGTCAAGATTACGACGTGATAGAAAACTACCCCATGCCGAAGCGCAACTTCTTGCTGACGCTGGAGTGGACATTATAAAAATAGATAGAAAGGATAAAAATGAAACATACTGAAAAATGGCATATCATCAGTGCCCTGTACCTGTTCTTGCTGCTGGCCGTGGTAGGCTGTCGCGAGAACGATGACGTGGTGCCCTCGACGCCCGAAGATACGGGCAGCACCATCACGCCCACCAACATTGTGGGCATGTATGTGATAAACCAAGGCAACATGGGCAGCAACAAAGCCTCGGTCGACTATCTCGACCTGTCAGGCACTACGGCCACCTATCTGCGCAACATATATGCCGAGCGTAACCCCAACGTGGTGAAAGAGTTGGGCGATGTAGGCAACGATATAAAGATATACGGATCAAAACTGTGGATGGTGATAAACGCCTCAAACAAAGTAGAGGTGGCCACTGTTGACCAATGCCGCAGGGTGGGGCAGGTGAACATACCCAATGCCCGCTACCTGGCCTTTGATGGCGGTTATGCCTACGTCAGTTCGTATGTAGGCCCCATCGACCTTTCACAAGGCGATGTGCTGGGCTGTGTGTATAAGGTAGACACGCTGTCGTTGCAGATTGTTGACCGCGTAACGGTGGGCTATCAGCCCGACGAGCTGTGTGTGCATGATGGCAAGCTGTATGTAGCTAACAGTGGCGGATATCGTTACCCCAACTACGACCGCACGGTGAGCGTTATCGACCTGAAGACCTTTACCGAAGAGCGCAAGATAGATGTAGGCATCAACCTGCACCGCTGCCGTGTAGACCGCTATGGGCAGCTGTGGGTAACCTCGCGTGGCGATTATGGTAACACCCACTCAAACATCTATTGGCTGGCCAAGGATGGCAACGGGCAGATGCAGCTGAAAGGCAGCCTGAACCGCGCCGCCAGCGACCTGTGCTTGGTGGGCGACTCGCTCTACTTTTATGCCGCCGAATGGAATGATGCCTTGAAAGCCAACACCATAAGTTATGGCATTATAAACGTGAAGACGCACCAACTGGTAACCGATCACCTGTCGTCGGCACCCGAGTTGGCCAATATCGAGGTGCCCTTCGGCATCATCGTGAACCCCAAGGAGCGCGACTTCTACTTGATGGATGCCAAAAACTATGTGTCAAGCGGACGCCTGCTGCACTTCAAGGCCGACGGCACCTTCGATTGGAGCGTGAACACAGGCGACATTCCGTGTCAAGGAGCGTTTGTCTTTCAGTAGACAAGTAGACAAGTTGACGAGTAGACAAGGAGATTTCCTCGTCAACTTGTCAACTAAAAAAGGAAACCTCCTTGTCAACTTGTTAACTAAAAGAAGGTAACCTCCTCGTCAACTCGTCAACTTGTTAACTCGTCAACTTTTTAAAAAAAACAATATGAAAAAAACTTTACTTTCGTTTTTACTGCTGTCGTCGGCAGCTGTGGCAAGTGCACAGTTGCAGTTAGGTACAGCAGAGTATAAGGGCTACAGCAAGTATATACAGGCTGTAGACGAGTATGTGCCTGCGCCAGGCCAGTTTGTAAACACCTTGCCAGCCTATGCTGAGGGCGACGACGCTGCCGCCATGGTAAAGAAATGTACCGAGGCATTGGCTAACAACAAAAATGGCATGATTACCCTTGGGGCCTACGGTGGCTATGTAACCTTTCATTTCGACCATAGCGTGGCCAACGTGCAGGGACAGAAAGACCTGTATATCACAGGCAACGCCATGGCCAATGGTGCCGAGCCTGGTATCGTGATGGTGTCGAAAGACGTAAACGGCAATGGCCTGCCTGACGATCCCTGGTATGAGCTATCGGGCAGCGCCGACGTTGACGACCCCGACAACGTGGTGTATAACTATGAGATAACCTACACCCTCGATGCCATGCAGAATGTGCCCTGGACCGATAACCAGAACAACAGTGGCACCGTAGAGCGCAACGCTTTTCACAAACAAGAATATTTTCCCTTGTGGCTGGAGAGCCCCCTCACCTTTAAGGGCACGCTGCTGCCAAAGAACGCGGTGAACAAGGGCGTGAACGGTGGACAAAACTGGCAGCTGAGCGCGTTCCGTTACGGCTATGTTGACAATCTGCCTAACAGCGATATCGAGGGCAACAGCTTTGATATTTCATGGGCTGTAGATGCCGACCGCAAGCCCGTAACCCTCGACGCCATCGACTTTGTGCGTGTGTATAGCGCTGAAAACCAAATGGCAGGATGGTTGGGCGAGACTTCGACTGAGGTAAAGGGTGCCGAAGACCTGCACCTGGAGGCTTCTATTGACGCACCGGTTACGGCTAAGGTGGCCACCTTTGAAAACATAATCATGGGTAGCGAAAATGGCCACTTTATTCCTAAGGTTGATGAAGATGAAAACCTTGGCAACTTCACCAGCGGCATCTTCCGCTTTAACACTCACTACTTCCCCGACTACTTGTTCTGGTCAGGCTATGCTGTATCTAATAGCACCGCTACCACCTACACCGTGCTCGACGACCAATATAATAATGTGTCGGGCGGCGGATTTAAGTCAGACAACTATCTGGTATGCTACCCGCAAGGCGAAAGCATCGACGTGCTGGGCAGCGACGAGGGCGAAGTAATAAGTGGCTTCTACGTAAACAACACGGCTTGGGTGAAGAAAGCTATCGAGGAAGGCGATGGCATGACACCGGGTGCCTTTACTACGGGCGACTGGTTTACGCTGACTATTACGGGTCATAAGGCCGACAAGAGCACGGTTAATACGGTGGTGTATCTGGCCGACTATACCTCAGAAAATACGGCTAACCACCACTATATCAACGACTGGACATGGGTAGACCTGAGCGGCCTGGGAGCTGTAACCTCGCTTACCTTCACTATGGATAGCTCGCACAAGAACGCCTATGGCGTGACCACACCCACCTACTTCTGCATGGATAATCTGGGTGGCACCTACGAGGCTGGCACACCTACAGCTATTGCTCAGCCTGTGGCTGCTGCTAAGGCTACGCGCGAGGCTTGCTTCTCAGTGGCTGGTCAGCATCTGTCGGCTCCGCAGCGCGGCCTCAACATCATTCGTATGAGCGATGGCACTGTGCGCAAGGTGATGAAACGATAATAACTTTTTATTTCTTCAAGTAAAAGAGGGTGTGTCAAAATAGAAGTTAAAAGAAGTTTGGGCTTCGCCCGAAGT
>USAI01000019.1 GCA_900552675.1 uncultured Prevotella sp. | reverse complement strand
ATCGCTCAAGTTTTTATTCTTGAGCGATATTTTTTTGACGTGTATATACTAGCATCGCGGATACGCTTACATACAATCTGATGATTTTCACCTTTATATGATACAAAGGCAATGGATGTATGGTGCGAAAGCAAAGGATAAATGAGACGAAAGCAAGGTTAAAATCGAGTAAAACCCATCTGAAAGTCATGCCGCATCGACCGTTATGAACATGGAGAACGGTCGATGCTCGTGTTTACAACGACCGTTATGAACATGGAGAACGGTCGATGCGGAATGCTTTCTCAATGCTTTCGCCCGATTTTCTCAATGCTTTCGCCCAATTATTTGCTTTGTTTTGTACTGTAGTTTCATTGTATATGGATTTCTGTATCAATAGTTTAACGGTATTAGAATAATGTTGTTTTTATACTTTGTACGTTCTCTGAAACTGAGATTTTCAAATAAGCAATTTTTTTGAGCCAAATTATTAGGTGATGGTGGCAAGACAAAAAATATAAAAGGAAACAACATTATAAACAACAAAAGAACAACATCAACAACGTTTTTATTGTTTAAAATTGTATCATAAAAGTTGTTCTGTTTATTCTTTTGTCGGGTGAGCCATTAAGAGGATTTCCGCTTCAATAAAATAAAAGGGGAATATGTATATTTCAACATATTCCCTTTCATCTTTTTTATAGTGCAGATATCGTGACCTGCCGATATGGGCACTTTATTCGTCGCAAAGATAGAATTAATTTTTGAAATAAACAAGTTTTATATATGAAAATTTGTACAAAGCCTTATTATTCTTGTTGTATCTCTATTTCTATTTTTATGTATCGAAAATAGTGCGTTAAGGTTGTTTTTCATATCATCTGCGCGATTCTCTGAAACACATTTTAGAAGGTACGAAATGATTTTGATTGCACCATTTATATTATGTCTGTCAGTTCCAGCGATTTGTCCTGCTGGACCTTTTTTAATACCTTTAGCAAGAGAAATATTATACAAGCATGCACCATGTGCGCATGTATTTCTGATGACTCGTATTGTTTCAAGATAATTCATGAAAATACCTATACCGCATCCGTATTTCTTAGCAATAAATTGCTGCAAGTCATGGTCTAATAGACTTTGGTAAAGGGAAACAATATTTCCCAAGGTCATAAACTCCAATGTTTTCCAGGCAGGAGCATACTGGTCGTTTGGATACTTGAAGTGATGACGTTTAATCATTGGGACATCCTTGATAGTTTTGTAAACCTTGTTATCAAATTTCTGGATATATTGAGAGTTTACGATTTGTGGGTCAATAAACCAATATGGATTATTTTCATAAAATGTGGAGCAATAATACGTAATACGAGTACGTATATTAACTTCTATGCGAGTCAGTGCAGCAAGAAGTATTCTTCTTAGGTCGTTATCAAAATAGTATAACTGGACAACACTCTCGAATGAAGTATTGTCAACCAATTCATGTGTTCTATTATCTAATGCAGGGAAAGTCTTTTCAAAAGGAAACGAATAGAAGCCCAAACGATAATAACCGACATCAAGTAATATCTCCTTGGCCTTTTCTTCGTCTTCGAAAATCATTCCCCTTGACTTTAATTTTAGTATTTGATCGTCTATCTTTAGTGCTTTTTTCATTCAATGTTTCTATTTTTTGAAATACTGCAAAGATAATAAAAATCGCTTAATTATCAGTACATAATACTGCTTATAAATAACATGAGTTCGACGAATTTGAATAACGTTAATTGTCTATCTACTGTCCTTTGAACTGCTATTGTCTGTTTCTTAGGAAAGAAACAATATCTCTTCCTAATTATTGTAAAGTTAATTATCGGTATTGATAGCAAAGGGAATTCCATGCTTATGTTGTCTGATGTTTTCTGTCATTATTGTGGCATAATTGAAATAAAAATTCTGTTTTATGCAACTAAAAGCCTATAAAGTATTTATTCTTAAGGATTACCAATCCCAAATAGTAGTCAATAACCATAAATTAGCGCTAGTCATCTTCCGCTTCCTAAATGGCATGTGTACTACCCTAGAAAAAGTTGAATGGATTTGTACTGTAAGCCTGAGGTTGGTTGAATGATTTTCACCTTATCCCCAAACTCTGTTGAATAAACACTCAGACAGCTGGTTCGTGTAGAATATGCATTTTAGCAAAGTTTGAAGGGTGAAAATATGCATTTTAGCAAAGTTTGAAGGATAAAAACATACATTTTAGCAAAGTTTAAATATGATAACCTACTGGCTTTGAATATTTTATTGTACTTTTGTAATCAGAACAAGAAATAATCCTCAAATAGAGCAATTATGGTAGAAGAAAAAGTGATTCTGCAAGTCTTGGCTGAGCAACAGGAATATGTTCAAAGCTATGAACCCCAAAGGTGGGTCGGCCGATATGAAGAAACCCTTTAGCCTCGCTTGCGTAATAAATTCCTCCGAAAGGAGTGATTTTCTCAGATTTTATGTTTACCTTTGCCATATGTCAGATATTCTTTATTTGAGTTTTTAGCAGCACTAAGGTAAGTGAATTTCCAAACATATGCAAGCATTGGATAATTTATTGTTATCCAATGACTTGCTTCCTTGCAAAATTATAAGTCTGCTAAATTAAGGTAATAAACATAGACTATATGAGTAACATACTTGATATTTATAAAGCATATTCCCTTGAAAGGATAGTGGCTTTGAACAAACAGAGCCTTGCAATGCAGTATGAGCAATGCGGACAATTAGTTGCGTTACAAAAGCAATTGCGCACTGCCAACATGACTTCTCAGCAGATGTTAAGAAATCAAGTAAAGGAACTTGAACGTCAAGAGAAAGTCCGGTATTGTAAGAATCTTATTTTCAATATAAAGGCACTTGTTGAAAGACTGGATTCCGTTACTGATGATAGTTTCTTTTTCTATGTGTGTTCCGCATTAGTATCTCCAATGAACATACTTTCTAATGAGTGTATGAATGGTCTGGAAGATATTGCAGACAAAGAATATGCTAAGGATGTCTTAAAAATGATTGGCACATTACAACAGAAGATGTTGTCTGTGCAATCACAATTCAATCTTTCTGAATGGAAACGATATGAGAATTTAAAAAGTCAAGAGAAATCCCCTGAGATTTCAATGAAAATACGAGAATTGGAGAATACCAGAAAGAAGACAGAAGAAGAAATACAGCAACTACAGACAGAAATGAGTGGCATATTCTCAATTTTCGTAAAACAAACTAAGAAGGATAGATATGCCCAAACTATATCAGTAAAAAAGGAAAAGATCATTGGAATTAACGATGATATACAGTCTTTGAATGATGAAAAATTAGATATTTCGCGACAACTTAGTGAAGCCTATCAGAATGTCACATTGTCAAGACCAGGATGGGAGAAAGAAATAGAGGAGATGACATCATTCTTACCAAAACAACCCTCTGCCAAGGAACGTTTAGACCCATTGTTTGAAGATGCTGCCACCTTTGTCGTTAAATGTAAGGTAGGGTCAACGTCAATGATCCAGCGCAAGTTCAGTCTTGGATATAATCGAGCAGGAAGAATCATGGATGAATTAGAAAAAAATGGCATTATAGGTCCGCAAAACGGCAGTCGCCCAAGAGAAGTATTGATTCATGACGAAACATCATTGAAGGAACTCCTTAATAGTATAGAATAATGAGTACAAACAAGTTTTCTAATGAATAAAAATCAATTTAATATGCTTACTTGGTAATTATATAAAAGAAGGAGAATATCTTGAAAACCATTCGTTGTAAAGATGTCTGATCTATTAAAATACACTGTAATAAAAACCAAATAAGCTGAATACCCCTAATTAAAGAATGAATATACAATTCTCACCACGCAAATTGGGTACAAATCGTGCTGTGTGAACTTCTTGCAATTGATGTAGATGGTGCCGAAAGTGGCATGGTGTTTGCATATTGATTACCACAAGGCTACTTTTCCAGCAACGCCCAAATCAAGTGTTGCGGTTGTGATACCTAATGCTTGAAAAACACGACTAAGCGTAGGAAGCGTAATTGTGCTACTTCCTTTTTCCAAACGTGAAATTTGTGCTCGTTGTACACCGATACGCTCACCGAGCTGTTCCTGAGTAAGGTTTTGAGCTTTGCGAGCTTTACGAATGGCTTCACCCAAATAGTAAGCATTGACTTCCTCTTTGAGTTGTTTTTCCATTGCATCACGCTCTTTAGATCCAGTCTTGCCCCATACTTCATCAACCACTTCGGAAAGCGGTGTTAAATGCATTTGTGCCATTTTACTGATGTTTTAGTTCAAAATATTTCTTTCTAATCTCTTCCGCCTTTATAATTTCTTTTGGTGGTGTCTTTTGTGACTTTTTGACGAATGATAAGGCTTCATCCATAAAGAGCACTCTTAATTTATATTCGCTCATTATTATTTAGTTTCTGATTACAAAGTTATAGTTTTGTTTCTAAACAACGAAACAAAACAAGGAAATTTATATTTACTTTAACATTTATCTCACCCCACCCACGCAAATTGGGCATTTCTACTCATGGCGCTCAAACTCGTAAGCCATTATCCTGTGGAAATCCTGGTCGTTCACGGCATAGTTAGAGCCGAGTGCGGTGGCATACGAGGATGGAATACTCCTTATAATAGACCGCTACCGAGCACATCTCTTCAAAAATGAAAAAACTGGCTACGATACGAAATCGTTAATAAAACCTTGAAACATTTTGCTTTATCGGTTTTTATTTCTTACTTTTGCTGTATCAGAAAATGAAATTACACATGACGAAGAAAGGAACACTATTGATTGTTGACGACAATCGCGCCATACTTACAGCCGTTAAGATGCTTGCCGAGAGCGAGTTTGCTACGGTTGAAACGATTACCTCTCCAGCAGCGTTACCCGCCCGCTTGCGCGAGCTGAAGCCTGATGTGGTGTTGCTCGACATGAACTTTCGAAGCGGCATGAACACAGGTGGCGAAGGGCTGTTTTGGCTTGGCGAGACGCGACGCCTAAGTGCTTCTACCGAGGTGGTGCTGTTTACGGCCTACGCCGACATAGACCTTGCGGTGAGAGGAATAAAAGAGGGTGCCGCCGACTTTATTGTAAAGCCGTTTGACAACAAGCGTTTGCTTGACACCTTGTGTGCTGCTCGCGATAAACATGCACCGAAGTCAAAGGAACAGCCTACTGATACAGCGGGCGCCATGTTATGGGGCAGCAGCCGGGCCATGCAGCAGCTGCGCCTTGTGGTAGAGAAGGTGGCAGCCACCGATGCTAACATCTTGATAACGGGCGAGAACGGTACGGGTAAAGAGGTGCTGGCGCGCGAGATACACCGCTTGTCGCATCGTGCCTCGGCCCCCATGATGCCCATTGATATGGGTGCGGTGAGCGAGACGCTTTTTGAAAGCGAACTGTTCGGACATGTGAAAGGCGCTTTTACCGATGCCAAGGCCGATAAGCCTGGTAAGATGGAGCTGGCCGAGGGTGGCACGCTGTTTCTTGACGAGATAGGCAACCTGTCGTATGCGCTTCAGGCTAAGTTGCTTACGGCTTTGCAGCGCCGCAGCATTGTGCCCGTGGGAGGCAGCAAACCTATAAACATAGATGTAAGGCTGATATGTGCCACCAATCGCGATCTCGACCGTATGGTGATTGATGGCCACTTTCGCGAAGACTTGCTCTACCGCATTAACACCATACGTCTGCATCTGCCACCGCTGCGCGAGCGTCGCGATGATATTGTGCCACTGGCTCAGCGCTTCATGCAGCGCTATGCCACTATATATAATAAGGTGGGAATGACGCTCTCGGCCGAGGCTGAACAAAAACTGATGGCGCTGCCGTGGCATGGCAACATACGCCAACTGCAACATGCCGTTGAGCGTGCCGTGATAATGGCCGATGCCGACATCATTGTCGCCGACGATATTGATGATGGCAGCGTGGCCACTCAGCCCACAGAGCCTGCCGAACCCCTAAAAACGCTGGACGATATGGAACGCCAGATGATAGAGCGTGCCATGACCGACTGTGGCGGAAATATGTCGGCGGTGGCGGCTCGGTTGGGCATCTCAAGGCAAACGTTGTATAACAAAATAAAACGTTACGGGCTATGACAACACTCTCAACAATAATAGTGCTGGCACTGATACTTGTGGGTATTGTGCTGTATGTGAGGCTGTGGCTACACTATCGGCGCAACATACGTAAAGTGGCGTTCATGTTTGATGCTATTGATAATGTCGACTTCTCGTTCAATTTTCCTACACGACACATTGGGCACGACGAAAAGTTGCTGAACCAATCGCTTAACCGCATCAAACTTTTTTTAGAACATGCCCGTGATGAGGCTGTGGCGCAAGAAAAATATTATGAACAGATAATGGATGCGGCTGGCACAGCCCTGTTAGTGGTAGATGATCTTGGCCATATTCTGCAACATAACAAGGCGGCCACCACACTGCTGCAACGCGAAACACTCACACACATCGACCAGGTGAAAGAACGCTTGAACGATGGATCGCTGGCGCTGCGCGAAACTTATACCACGCTGCGTGGTAGTCGTGTGCGCATTATTGCCCTTAGCGATATTAATGGCGAACTGGCTAACCGTGAGGTTGATTCGTGGATAAAACTCATACGCGTGCTTACGCATGAGATTATGAACACGATAACGCCAATCACCTCGCTCAGCGAAACGTTGCTGAAACATGCTGAGGGCGAGCAGCGTGAGGGGCTTGAAACCATCAACCGAACGGGTAGCGAGCTGATAACCTTTGTTGAAAACTATCGACGTTTTACGCATGTGCCACAGCCTCAACCCAAGCTGTTTTACGTAAAACCATTTATTGAGCGCATGGCACACTTGGCCTCGCACCCCGTAACGGTGAATGTAATGCCCGCCGACCTGTTGGCTTATGCCGACGAGGGATTGATGGGACGCGTGGTAACGAACCTGTTGAAAAACGCTGGAGAAGCCATTGATGCACAAGAGGTTGATACGACGGCTGCTGATGTTTTGCCACAAATATGGGTAAACGCCTATACGGGCGATGACGACTCGGTGGTGATTGACGTATGTAACAACGCTGGGCTGATTGATGCCGATGTGGCGCAACACATCTTTGTGCCGTTTTTCACTACGAAAAACAATGGTAGTGGAGTGGGGCTTCCCCTCTCACGACAGATTATGCGCGTGAGCGGCGGCACCTTACAACTGATACAAGATGCGCAAAAGGGCGTGGTGACTTTCAGAATGAAATTATAGATTTTTCTTCCGAAAGCACCCGTCATCGAGTGTGGCTAAAGGCGAAAATAGAAAAATACATAGCATTTTTATAATATTATTTATATTTTTTTGTTATTATTCTATACGGTAGACAAGTTTTTTGTTTGCTGGTAGCCTACCAAAAAGGTTGGCGATACAGAAGTAACAATGCTATGGGTAAAAATCCTAACAATTATACACACATATTTAAATATACTGGCGTGTTTGGCGGCATACAGGGGCTGAACATACTTGTGGGACTGGTGCGCAACAAACTGGTGGCGCTTCTGCTGGGACCACAGGGGATGGGACTGGTGGCGCTTTTCAATTCGTCGGTGAAGCTGCTGAACGACTCTACCAATCTGGGATTGCCTATGAGCGCGGTAAGAAAAATAGCCGATGCCTATGAAAATGGTCAGGAGGCTGACACCGCACGTATGGTGCGACTGGTGCGCTCGTGGTGTTTGCTCACGGCACTGGTGGGCACGCTGCTATGCTGCTGCTTGAGCACGGTGCTGGATGCCTGGACCTTTTCTTGGGGAAACCATGTATGGCACTTTGTCTTTCTCTCGCCCTTGGTAGGACTGATGGCTGTAACGGGTGGTGAGATGGCGGTGCTGAAAGGCATACGCCAACTGGGACAGTTGGCACGCATATCGGTATATAACGTGCTGGCAGCCACAGCGTTGTCGGTGCCCATCTATTGGTACTTTGGCGAAAAGGGCATTGTGCCCTCGCTGGTGCTGGTGGGCGCTATGCAAATGGTGCTGACGGTGTGGTTCTCGTGCCGACATTTTAAATATAGGGTGTCGCTGAGTTTGGCCTTTCTAAGCCAGGGTATTGATATTGTAAAGTTAGGGTTGGCCTTTGTGCTGGCTGGCGTGGTGGGTAGCGGTGCCGACTTCTTGATACGCTCGTGGCTAAACTATCATGCCTCGGTGGCTATGGTGGGCTTGTTTAATGCGGGCTATATGCTGGCGGTAACCTATGCTGGCATGGTGTTTATGGCCCTTGAGTCTGACTATTTTCCGCGCCTGTCGGCCATTAGTGCGCAGCGAGTGGAGTTGTGCCGACTGGTAAACTCGCAAACCGAGGTGTCGCTCATCATGATTACGCCCTTGCTGGTAGCCCTCATCGTGGGCATACCTATCTTGCTGCCCTTGCTGTTTAGTTCTAAGTTTTTGCCTGTGGCTGGCATGATACAGGTATCGGCGCTATCTATGTTCTGCAAGGCACTGTACCTGCCCATTGAATATATACCCTTGGCAAAAGGCGACTCGCGTTCTTACTTCTTCCTTGAACTGATTAACGATGTGTGTATGGTAACGGCCGTGCTGGTGGGCTTCAACTTCTTTGGCTTAAAGGGGGCTGGCTACGGACTGCTGACTTCAGCGGCAGTAGAGATGGTGGTGTCGTATCTATATGTGCGCTATAAATATGGCTTTATCTTGTCGGCAGCGTTGCTTCGCACTATAGCCTGTTTTGCACCTTGGCTCTTGGCTGCATTTCTGCTCACGTTTTTGCAAGTGGGGTGGGCTTACTGGCTGATAGGTATGGCGCTGATGGCGGTGACGTCGGTGCTGGCCGCGCGTGCCATTAATGAAAAATCGGAGGTATGGAAAAGAATAAAGCAGAAGTTAGGACGCTAACCGTACAGCCCATTGTGTTCACCGTTATTGTGGCGGTGTATAACGCTCAGCGCACCATTGATAGGTGCTTGCAATCGCTGTTACAGCAGACGCTTGATGCCTTTGAAGTGATTTGTGTTGACGATTTTTCAACCGACAATTCACTTGAACGGCTGGCGCGTTATGCACTGATTGATAGCAGAATACGTGTTATTACTTTGATCAAAAATAGTGGCCCTGCCCATGCCCGTAATGTGGCATTGAGCCAAGCTCGTGGGCAGTATGTATGTTTCTTGGATAGCGACGACTGGATGTCGGCTGATGCCTTACAACAGGCTGCCGACTGCTTTGCGCGCCATGACGATACTGACTGTGTGCTCTTTCGGGTGGTGAATGTGGAAGAGGATGGCCGAGCGCACGATTATCCGATGGTGCCTCAACGTTATGATGGGCGCACGGCATTTATACACAGCCTAACATGGACACTGCATGGCTGCTATGCGGTGAGAACAGCATTACATAAAGCAACGCCCTATGATGAAACCTGCCGCACATACAGTGATGATAATACCACGCGTATGCACTATTTGCGCAGCCAGTATGTAGACTGCTGTCAAGGGGTGTATTATTATTGGCAGCATGCGGGCTCTATTACGCATACGCAGGGGCTATCGCGTTTCGATTATCTGAAGGCAACGGCCAGTATGCGTAGGCAAATTATTGAGGCTCGACAACCAGACGAGATTGTGCAACGCTATGAGGCGGTGCGATGGCTGGTGGTGGTAGACTGTTTCGGCTACTACTGTAAACACAAGGGTGGTTGGACGCGTGGTGAACGCCTACGTGCCCTTGCTATGTTGCGGGCTGCATGGCGCGATATACACTTTAATGAGATAGCCTCGCGGTATAAACGTAAGTTGGGGTATAGGCCCTTTAGCGCTTCTTGGTGCTGCTTTTATACGCAAGAACGGCTCTATTTCTTCTTGAAACGATTGGTAAGACGATGAAAACCTGAAGAGAGGGTGTGAAAATAGCGTTAAACGTGTGAAAAAAGTTTGGCGCTTTCTTCTTTTTCGATATTATTTATTACCTTTGCCCGTGCATTAACCACAAAGTATTAACATCGTAACCAAGAACGGATGACTTTTATTATACTTGCCATAATGGTGATGGGATATCTTCTCATAGCTACTGAGAAGGTGACGAACGTCAACAAAAGTGCCGTAGCTATATTTATCGGTACGGTGGGGTGGGTGCTTTATCTTTGCTATGGCTCTGACTATGTGCAAAGTCAACACTTGGGCGAGTATGCTTCTTTTCTTCAAGGCGATGCCTCTACAGGGCTGGCTACCAAGCAGTTTATAGCTCAGAATGTTTTCCTAAAATATGTGGGAAAAGCAGCCGAGATTGTGCTCTTCCTTTTGGCTACGATGTCGATTGTTGAGATATTACAAAACAACGGATGCTTCGACTTCCTTTTGCAACTGATGCGCACACGCAACAGTAAACGCTTGTTGTGGATGACAGCGGCTATCACGTTTTTGCTCTCTGTAAATTTGGACAACCTCACCACTACAGTGATGATGCTTACCTTGATGCATAAAGTGGTGGAAGGACGTCGTAACCGCATGATTTATGGGAGCGTGATTGTGGTGTCGGCCAACTGTGGTGGAGCGTTGACAGTGATTGGCGACCCCACAGGATTGGTGCTGTGGAATATGGGGGCGGTTACTGCTACCAACTTCTCAATGGCGCTGCTGATGCCTTGCCTAATAGCTTGGCTGATGCCAGTATGGTGGATAGGCCGTGCCTTGCCCGAGCGTATTGAAACACAGTGGGTGACATTGCCTTATCGTGGCGACGATACAAACCTGAAGGTGTGGCAACGGGCGCTGATGCTGTTTGTGGGCATTGGCGGACTGTGGTTCATCCCTACCTTTCATAATATCACTCGGTTGAGCCCCTTCTTGGGCGCCTTTTGTGTGCTGGCGGTGCTGAGCATTGTTAATGAGGTGGTGAACCGAAAGCTACTGAAGTCGGGCGATAATACCAATCGTCGCATTCCGCGTGTGCTGCAATATGGCGTAATACAGATGATGCTTTATGTGATGGGCGTGATGCTGGCTATGGGTGTAATGACTGAAACAGGCATCGTGGCATGGGTGGCAGAGTTTCTGCAAAAAGAGGTGCACCAAGTGTGGCTGTTGGGAACAATAGCGGGTGTGATGAGCTTGGTGATCGACGAGTTTATGTCGGCAATGAGCATGATTTCGCTCTTCCCTGTTACTGAGACAGAAGCTGTTGTACAGCATTGGGGTGCCGACTTTGCTCAAAATGGCATCTACTGGAAAATAGTGGCTTACGCCTCGGCTATGGGTAGCAATGTGCTCGGAATAGGGTCGATGTGTGGCTTAGCATATATGAAGACTGAACGGGTGCGTGTAAACTGGTATTTCCGTAACGTAGGTGTGAAATGTGCGGTGGGCGCACTGGTGGGCTTGGCTGTTATGTGGTTCATGAACGTGTTATGAGGCGTGAATGAAAAAAAGTGAATAACAAATCAATAAAATATATAAAAGAAATATACATTATAATATTATGGCAAGAATTAAAACGATAGGTGTGCTAACCTCGGGTGGTGATGCTCCTGGTATGAATGCAGCCATACGTGCCGTGACACGTGCTGGTATTTGCAATGGCTTTAATATCAAAGGTATATACCGCGGTTATGATGGTCTAATCAATAATGAGATGGAACCGTTTACTACAGAAAATGTTAGTGGTATTATTATGAATGGTGGCACCATTCTGAAAACGGCTCGCTCGAAAGAGTTTATGACCGACGAAGGTAAGGAGAAAGCTTACAATAACATGATGGAGAATGGCATTGATGCCCTCGTGGTTATTGGTGGTAATGGATCATTGACCGGCGCAATGGAGTTTGCAAAGAAGTATGATGTATGCTGCATTGGTCTGCCAGGCACCATTGATAATGACCTTTATGGTACCGACTCGACCATCGGCTACGACACCACCATGAACACAATCGTTGAGTGTGTTGACCGTATTCGCGATACCGCACAGAGCCATGAGCGCATCTTCTTTATCGAGGTAATGGGCCGAGATGCTGGTTATCTTGCACAGAACAGTGCTATTGCCAGTGGTGCCGAGGCTGCTATCATTCCTGAAGATAGCACCGATGTTGACCAGTTGGCTCGCTTCATGGAGCGTGGCATTCGTAAGTCGAAGAAGAGCTGTATCGTAATCGTATCAGAAAGCCCTAAGTGTGGCGCTCTGTATTATGCTGACCGTGTGCGCAACGAGTTCCCACAGTATGATGTACGTGTGTCTATCCTAGGACACTTACAGCGTGGTGGACGTCCTACGGCTCACGACCGTATCTTGGCTTCACGCACGGGTGTAGGTGCTATTGAGGCTATTATGCAGGGCCAGCGCAATGTGATGGTGGGCGTGCGTAATAACGAAATCGTTTATGTGCCCCTGAGCGAGGCAATACGTAGCGATAAACCCTTTGATCGTAAACTGATTAAAGTGTTGGATGAACTCAGTATTTAAATAGCGTGTGATGTTGTTCAAAAAAGGAACAAATAACGCTAAATATTTGCTGAATATAAATTAATTTGATATTTTTGCACTTGGAAAGTTAAACAAACTGTTAAATATATGGCACAATTAAATGGGCGCATTTCACAGATCATTGGTCCTGTGATTGACGTGTATTTTGACACGGCTGGACAAAATGCTGAGAAGGTGTTGCCAAAAATTCATGATGCACTGAAAATCGCACGGCCAGATGGCTCTGACCTGATTATCGAGGTTCAGCAGCACATTGGTGAAGACACAGTAAGATGTGTGGCCATGGATAATACCGATGGCTTACAGCGTGGATTGGAAGTGGTGCAGACAGGAAGACCTATTACTATGCCTGCTGGTGAACAGATTAAGGGCCGAATGATGAACGTCATCGGTAAGCCCATTGATGGTATGAAAGAGCTGGATATGGAAGGCTCATATCCTATTCACCGCGAGGCACCGAAATTTGAAGACCTTTCTACACACAAAGAGATGTTGGCTACCGGTATTAAGGTTATCGACTTGCTCGAACCTTATATGAAAGGTGGTAAGATTGGTTTGTTTGGTGGTGCTGGTGTAGGTAAAACCGTGCTCATCATGGAGCTGATTAACAATATCGCCAAAGGCCACAACGGTTACTCGGTATTTGCGGGTGTAGGCGAGCGTACTCGTGAGGGTAACGACTTGATACGAGATATGCTCGAGTCAGGTGTTATACGTTATGGCGAGAAATTTAAAAAAGCAATGGAGGAGGGCAAGTGGGACCTCTCACTGGTTGACCCTGAAGAACTGAAGAAGAGCCAGGCAACCCTCGTTTACGGACAGATGAACGAACCGCCTGGAGCACGTGCTTCGGTGGCACTGTCGGGATTGACCGTTGCTGAAGAGTTCCGCGACCATGGTGGCGTGAACGGCGAAGCTGCTGATATCATGTTCTTCATTGATAATATTTTCCGTTTCACTCAGGCTGGTTCTGAGGTGTCGGCTTTGTTAGGTCGTATGCCCTCGGCCGTAGGTTATCAGCCTACATTGGCAAGTGAGATGGGACAGATGCAGGAACGTATTACTTCTACGAAGAAGGGTTCTATTACTTCAGTGCAGGCTGTATATGTACCTGCCGACGACCTTACTGACCCTGCTCCTGCAACAACGTTTACACACCTTGATGCTACTACTGAGCTGAGCCGTAAGATTGCCGAGCTGGGTATTTATCCCGCTGTTGATCCGCTGGGTTCTACCTCACGTATCCTTGATCCGCTGATCGTTGGTAAGGCCCACTATGACTGCGCACAGCGCGTGAAGGAAATTTTGCAGCGCTATAAAGAGTTGCAAGATATCATCGCCATTCTGGGTATGGATGAACTTTCTGACGAAGATAAGCTTACTGTGAACCGTGCACGTCGTGTGCAGCGCTTCTTGTCGCAGCCTTTCGCTGTGGCCGAACAGTTTACAGGTCTGCCTGGCGTGATGGTGCCCATAGAAGAAACCATCAAGGGCTTCAACGCTATTCTTGATGGCGAGGTTGACGACCTGCCTGAGCAGGCTTTCCTCAACGTAGGCACTATTGACGATGCTATTGCCAAGGGCAAGAAGTTGTTGGAGGCAGCAAAGGCCAGCGCTTAATGGTGCTGTGCAGAAGTAATTGGAATAAATTCGCAGAAAAAGAATTTTTTTGAATATGAGTTTAAATTTAAGTATCGTTTCTCCAGCGAAGGTGGAGTATAAGGGAAGTGTAGAACGCGTTGTGGTGCCAGGCGCTAGTGGCGAGTTTGAAATACTGACCAACCATGCTCCTATCATTTCTTCGTTACAGGCGGGACGCATCATCTATCATGATGCACAGGGTGCTCATGAGATGATGGTGACAAGAGGATTCGTTGAAGTGCAGAAGAACAATGTGACAATTTGCGTGGAGCTATAAGCGTCATGTAAAAACACAACGTTGTTACACAGTAAACAGAAATAAATAATAATCATGACAGAGATAAAACGGTTAAGCAAAAGGTATCTTTTTCAAACAATGGCCATTATGCTGGTGTTGATAGCTATTGCATTGCTTTTGATGGCGTTTGCAATATGCAGCAGTGATATCGTTGCGCCGCTCATCGTGTCTGTTGTTTTTGCCGTAGCCGTAGAACTTGCCGATGCGCTAATATGGAAATGGGTGGCAGGACAGCATCCTGATAGCTTGCCTACTTTCTTTACCGCTGTGTCGAGCTTCCGTATGCTGCTGGCCCTTGCTACAATGGTGGGGTGCTGGGTGGCTGTTGGCCGCGAAGCAATGCTTATGTATGTAATGGTATTTATGTGTTTCTATTTTGCTGTTCTTACGCACCACTCTTTGTTTTTTGCGCATGTTTCCAATGCTCACAGCAAGTGTGAAAAGTAAATAAAACTTATGATAATGAAACAATTAAGGTCGTTGCTCATCCTAATGCTCATGCTGGTGGCGCCTATGATGGCGGTTGCCAATAATGAGGAAAAGGGTGGTGAAAAACTTGACATACCCGAGATTGTGCTTGAACACCTGTCTGACTCGTATGAGTGGCACATCGCTACCTTCGGAGAAGAGAGTTTAAGCATACCTCTCCCAATAATTGTTCGTAGCTCAGAGACAGGAGAATGGACGGTTTGTACGGCCGAGACGCTACCTGATAAATATTTCTTTGATGAACATCATCACGGAAAAATTTATGAGAAAATGGCAGATGGTACATCAGTGCGCCCCTTCGACATCAGTTTTACAAAGACAGTAGCCCAGATATGGATTGTGGTCATTGTGCTGATTGTTGTCTTCCTCTCTTGTGCGCGTTGGTATCGGAAACGTGACGAGCATAGCGAAGCACCTGGTGGCTTCGTGGGAATGATGGAGATGTTTGTGATGGCCATTTATGATGATGTAGTAAAGGCATCAATAGGAGAGAAGCATTTTAAACCTTATGCTCCTTACTTGCTGACGGTGTTCTTCTTCATCTTCACTACCAACCTGTTGGGATTGTTGCCTATCTTCCCTGGTGGTGCTAACGTAACGGGTAATATCAATATTACGTTCTTCTTGGCATTCTGCTCGATGGTAGTCATCAACCTCTTCGGTAACAAAGAGTATTGGAAAGACATCTTTTGGCCACACGTGCCTTTGTTCTTGAAGGCTTATCCTGTGCCTTTGATGCCGCTTATCGAGTTCTTTGGGGTCTTCACAAAGCCCTTCGCTTTGATGGTACGTCTCTTTGCCAATATGATGGCAGGTCACGCTATCATATTGAGCTTTACTTGCATCATCTTCTTAGGATGGTCAATGGGTGTAGGCTATGGTATGGGATTGAACCTCATCAGCGCTATTATGTTGCTCTTCATGAACTGTCTTGAGGTGCTGGTGGCTTTCGTTCAGGCTTATGTCTTCACTTTGCTGAGCGCCGTGTTCATCGGCTTGGCCCATAAGGAAGAGGAGGCGGAAGCTTAACAAACTAATAATTATGTGGGCTGGTAATGGTTCTATATCTACTTTAGTGGCTCATGTATAAATCTAAGTAAACAACAAAACATTAAATAACAATTTTAAAAATTTATAATTATGATTATTTCATCACTTTTGGCAGCTGAAGGCCTGGCACAGCTGGGCTGCGCTCTTGGAGCAGGTTTCGCAACAATCGGTGCTGGTTTGGGTATTGGTAAGATTGGTGGTAGCGCTATGGACGCTATTGCACGTCAGCCCGAGGCTTCTGGAAAAATACAAACTAACATGATTTTGACTGCTGCATTCGTTGAGGGTTGTGCCCTTTTCGCTATCGTAGCTTGCGCCTTCCTTATTAAATAATAAAACATCAAGGGCCGGCATGGTTTCGTGCCGGCTACTGTTATTGTGATATAAGGTTATATCGTTTGTAAATTTATACGAATGGATTTTAGTACATTACCATCAATATTAACTCCTGACCCCGGTTTGCTCCTTTGGATGCTTGCTGCATTCTTGGTGGTGTTCGTGGTGCTGGCCAAATTCGGCTTCCCCGCTATCATCGGGATGGTGGAGAAACGCAAGAACTACATTGATGAGAGCTTGCGTAAAGCACATGAGGCTACTACACGCCTTGAGAATATCAAACAGGAGAGCGAATCCATTCTTCAGGAGGCTCGTGACAAGCAAGTAGCAATTCTTAAAGAAGCTGCCAATACACGAGAGGCTATCGTTGAGGATGCACGAGTGAAAGCTCGTGAGGAGAGCGCACGCATCATAAGCGACGCTAAAGCCGAGATTGAAAGCCAAAAGCAAGCCGCTATTGCTGCTATTCGTCAGCAAGTGGCGCTCTTGAGTGTGGAGGTGTCAGAAAAAGTATTGCGTAAGAAGCTTGACACTGACCAGGCACAGATGGATTATATCAACCTGATGCTTGACGAGGTTACCGCTAACGATAAATAATTATTGCTATGGATTTAGGATTAATATCGGTAAGATATGCGCGTGCCCTCTTGAAGGCTTGCACCGATGCTAAGCTATCCGCTGCTGTGTATGTTGATATGCAGAATGTAGCAAATAGCTATGCGCAAGTGCCCGCCTTGAAGGTGACCATAGATAATCCGATGCTTTCAAAGGAACAAAAGAAGAATTTGCTGATGACTGCTGCTGGTGCTGACAGATGTGAGCTGACAAAGCGCTTCATCGAGCTGGTTCTTTCGAAGGGACGTGAAGGCATTATGCAATTCATGGCTCATTCATTTGTCGACCTTTACAGAAAGCAAAACAATTTGATACGGGCACGGCTGGTAACGGCTACAGCACCGTCGGAACAGGTTGAGGGAAAATTGCGAAAACTGGTTGGCAGTCAAACAAATGGTAAGGTGGAATTTGTTTCGGAAGTGGATCCCGATCTTATCGGTGGCTTCGTTCTGGAATATGATACCTACCGTATGGATGCCAGCATCAAGTCGCAATTGAATGCCATCTTGTCAAAGCTTAAATAACGTGAGTATGGCATGAACACTGCTTCGTGCCTAATATTAATGATTTTTTATTATGTCAGATAAAATTAAACCAAGCGAAGTGTCCTCAGTATTGCTTGAGCAACTGAAGGGCATCAGCGGAAAGGCTGAGTTTGACGAAGTCGGCACCGTTCTGCAGGTCAGTGATGGTGTGGCCCGTATCTATGGTCTGCATAATGCTGAAGCTAACGAATTGTTGGAATTTGAGAATGGCACGATGGCTATCGTGATGAACCTCGAGGAAGACAACGTGGGCTGTGTGTTGTTAGGATCAACATCGGGCATCAAGGAAGGCATGCGTGTAAAACGTACAAAGCGTATTGCCAGCATCCGCGTGAACGACAATATGCTCGGACGTGTCATCAATCCGCTGGGTGAGGCTATCGATGGAAAGGGCGACCTCGACTTGACAGGCGCTTTTGAAATGCCTCTTGACCGCAAGGCTCCTGGCGTTATCTATCGTCAGCCTGTAAAGGAACCGTTGCAAACGGGCTTGAAGGCTGTCGACTCGATGATTCCTATTGGTCGTGGACAGCGTGAGCTGATTATCGGCGACCGCCAGACAGGTAAGACTGCTATCGCCATTGATACCATCATCAACCAGAAGAGTTTCTATGAGGCAGGAAATCCTGTTTACTGTATCTACGTTGCTATCGGTCAGAAGGCTTCTACCGTAGCTGCATTGGTAGAAAACTTGAAGGAGCATGGTGCTCTGCCTTACACTATTATTGTAAGTGCTACAGCTGCTGATCCTGCTGCTATGCAATACTATGCTCCTTTTGCAGGTGCTGCCATCGGCGAATACTTCCGTGACCGTGGCTTCTCTGCCTTGGTAGTATACGACGATTTGTCGAAACAAGCGGTTGCTTACCGTGAGGTATCACTGATCCTTCGTCGTCCTTCTGGACGTGAGGCTTATCCTGGTGACGTGTTCTACCTGCATAGCCGTTTGTTGGAGCGTGCAGCACGTATCAACGACCAGCAAGAGGTGGCTGAACAGATGAACGACCTGCCTCAGTGCTTGAAAGGCCATGTGAAAGGTGGTGGTTCGCTCACCGCTCTGCCTATTATCGAGACTCAGGCTGGCGACGTTTCTGCATACATTCCGACTAACGTAATTTCTATTACTGACGGTCAGATTTATCTTGAAACCGACCTCTTCAACCAGGGTTTCCGTCCCGCCATCAATGTGGGTATCTCTGTGAGCCGTGTGGGTGGTTCGGCACAGATTAAGAGTATGAAGAAGGTGGCTGGTACACTGAAGATTGATATGGCTCAGTATCGTGAACTTGAGGCTTTCTCAAAGTTCTCAAGTGATATGGATGCGGTAACGGCTATGACTATCGACCGTGGACGTAAAAACAACCAGTTGCTCATTCAGCCTCAGTATAGCCCGATGGCCGTAGGTGAGCAGATCGCTATCCTTTATTGCGGTATCCACGGCTTGATGCGCAATGTGCCTGTAGGGAAGGTAATTGAGTGTCAAGGCACTTTCCTTGACAAGATGCGTTCTACACACCAGGATACCATCGACTTCTTGGCTTCCGGCAAAATTGATGACAATGCGATAAAGGTTATCTCTGATACGATGGCTGATATTGCAGGTCAGTATAAAAAGTAATAGCTTATGCCGTCACTTAAAGAAACAAAAGACCGAATTGTCTCCGTAAATAGCACTCGTAAAATCACGAGTGCCATGAAGATGGTGGCTTCGTCTAAATTGCATCATGCTCAAACGCTTATTAGCAACATGTTGCCTTATGAAAGCAGTTTGGAGCATATATTGAAATCGTTCCTCGCAGCTATGCCCGATGTGCAAACGCCACTTAACATTCCGCACGCTCATGTTAAACGAGTGGCATTGGTGGTGTTTACCAGTAACAGTAGTTTGTGTGGTGGCTTCAATAATAATGTAATTAAGATGATGGAGCAAACCATTGGCGAGTATAAGGCTCAAGGCATCTCTGACATCGTTGTTTACCCTGTAGGTAGAAAGGTGGCCGAGAAAGTGACGAAGCTTGGACTGCCTGCTGGAGGCGATTTCATGGGACTTGCTGATAAGCCAAATCCGCATGGATGTCAACTTATTGCTGAAGAATTGTGCAAGAAGTTTATGGCTGGCGAGATTGACAAGGTAGAGTTGATTTATCATCATTTCAAGAGTGCAGGCTCGCAAATTCTGCAGCGACGTGTGTTCTTGCCTATTGATATTCATGACGACTTTATGTCGGATAACGATCGCGATTTGACATCGACGATGGCTACTGAAAAAGCTCAGGAATATCTTCGTAAGAAACAGGAGGAAGCAGACAATGGCAAAAAGGTAGAGGTGGCAAAACCGCTGAACGACAACTTTATTGTTGAACCTGATTTGACCACTGTATTGCAAGAACTTATCCCACAGGAACTCAACCTAATGGTGTATACGGCTTTACTTGATAGCAATGCTAGTGAACATGCGGCACGTATGGTGGCTATGCAGACGGCCACTGATAATGCCGATGAGTTGCTGCGTGAACTCAATCTCCAGTATAACAAAGGACGTCAGCAGGCTATTACGAACGAATTGCTTGATATTGTTGGCGGTAGCGTTAATAATTAAGTGCGCGAAAGCCAATACATCTATATTAATGGACGACAAGGAATGTGCTTTGTCGTCCATTATTTTCTTTAGGCTTAGTGTTTCGATGAATAAGGATTAGATGGGTGCTCTGATATGATAAAGCGTTATGAGTAAGTAAGTTTTATGTAGGTAATCTTGTTATTGTTAAAATAATATTATTATAACATTAAACCTTGGTGAAAAACTGAAGTCTAATAGTATGGTTGTTGCCATTGATTGGTTGCAATATACTCGAAATAGTGACAAAAATAGTTTTAAGTAATATAAAAAAAGATGAAGAAATTTTTAGTTTCTGTAGCAGTAGCTATCAGCGCAGTTTTGTTTTCAAGTTGTGGAGGAGTAGGGGGAGGAGCCAATTCGTCTTCGTCAACCTCATCATCAGTATCTTCGTCAACCACGACATCTACATCGGCAGCTACAGGTGGTAGTGTGCTGGGAAGTATTTTGGGCGCTACTGCAAATGGTGAAACATTGGGTAATGTTTTGAGTAGTGTATTGGGCATTGATCGTATCACTCAGAAAAATCTCATTGGAACCTGGAAATATAAAGGTCCTGGCTGTGCGTTCACAAGCGAAAACACACTGGCAAAAGCTGGTGGAGAGATTGCGGCCACTCAGGTAAAAGAGAAGATGGCTTCGCAATATTCTAAACTGGGATTCTCGTCTTCAAACACTTACATCACCTTTGATAACAATGGCTCTTTCTCGGCCAAACTCGATGGTAAGAGCATTGTTGGTAAGTATTCTTATAACGAGAATACAGGTGAGGTGCAACTGTCAACACTTTTGCTCAATGCCACAGGACATATCAAGCGTAATACTGATGGTATTGGTTTGCTGTTTGAATCGAAAAAGGTGCTTACTCTTATTCAAACTCTTGCGTCGATGAGCAGTAACGAAACTGTAAATGCCATTGGCAATATCTCGAAAAATTATGACGGCGTACGTGTTGGCTTCGACTTGACGAAATAATCTACAACAATAGATGTTCTTAAAGGAAAAACACTAAGAGAAAGAATATCGTTTCTTTTTCTTGGTGCTTTTCCTTTTTTTATGCTTTATTGTTTGAATAACAACTGAACAATCCATATTTTCTTCTTAAAAATCTTTAAGTTTCAATTATTATTACTAACTTTGCATGTTGAAAATTGTAATCCATAAATTTTAGAATATTCTACGTAGACAAAGAAATAACTTGTTTTAATATTTTATGAATTTTATTTTATTCATCACCGTAATCTTGACGGCCGTTGTACTGGTTGTGGGGGCATACGTGGTTGCAAAACTCGTGGGTCCGCGTTCGTACAATCCGGTAAAGGGTCAGCCGTTTGAGTGTGGTATTCCTACCCGTGGAACCTCTTGGATCCCTGTGCATGTGGGTTACTATCTCTTCGCTATCCTTTTCTTGATGTTCGACATCGAGACATTGTTCCTCTATCCTTGGGCAGTGGTTGTCAAGCAGTTTGGAGTCATGGCGCTTGCTAGCGTTGGCTTCTTTATGCTGGTATTGGTATTTGGCCTTGCTTACGCTTGGCGGAAAGGAGCGTTGGAATGGAAGTAAGAAAACCTGTTATCAAGAGTATTCCTTACGATGAGTTCAAGGACAATGCTACCCTTGAGAAAATCGTAGACGAGCTCCATGAAGGAGGCGTCAATGTGATTGTTGGCTCGCTTGATCAGGCTATTAACTGGGGTCGTTCCAACTCTCTATGGTCATTAACATTCGGAACATCTTGCTGCGGTATTGAGTTTATGGCAGTGGGATGTGCACGTTACGATTTTTCACGCTTCGGCTTTGAGGTTACTCGTAACTCTCCTCGTCAGGCTGACCTTATTATGTGTGCAGGCACTATCACAAACAAGATGGCACCTGTATTTAAGCGTCTGTACGATGAGATGGCTGAGCCTAAGTATGTGGTTGCCGTTGGCGGTTGCGCCATTTCTGGTGGCCCCTTCAAAAAGTCGTATAACGTAGTGCGTGGCATCAGCGAAATTGTTCCTGTTGATGTGTATGTGCCAGGCTGTCCTCCTCGTCCTGAGGCAATCCTATATGGTATGATGCAATTGCAGCGTAAAGTTAAGGTAGAGAAATTCTTTGGAGGCGCAAACCACAAAATGAATAAGGAAGAGAAAGCTCTCTCTATGAGTAAAGGTGGCTTGCATGGCTTGAGCAACGAGGCTCTTGAAGCCGAGCGCCTTAAGAAAAATGAGAATACCATTGTGGTGAATGAGGTTCCTGCCGATTTCGATGCAAAGAAAGGTCTACTAACTGATTAATATAATAAGGTATAAGATATGAAACTTGAAAACATTGAACTCTCATTTGACAATTTCGCCAGTGAGATGTCGAAACTGAAAAACCAGAAACATTTCGACTACCTTGTTACCATCATCGGTGAAGATTTCGGCGAAGAAGGATTAGGATGTATTTATATCCTTGAGAATACTGATAACAACGAGCGTTGCTCAGTAAAGACTATTGCCAAGAAAGTTGACGATAGCGATGTTATTCCTACTGTTGTAGAACTGTGGAAGGCTGCTGAACTGCTTGAGCGTGAGGTGTTCGATTTCGTAGGAATTAAGTTCCTCGGACATCCCGATATGCGTCGTCTCTTCTTACGTACCGACTTCAATGGCTACCCCTTGCGTAAAGGCTTTGATATGAGCCCCGAAGCAAACCAGTTCCCATTGACTGATGAGCCCGAGAGCGATTTTACAACTGTTTATAGCCTGAATGAGGATGGACATCTTGTTGCTACAAAGAAACGCTTGTTTGACGACGACGACTTTGTTGTAAACATTGGCCCTAACCACCCGTCAACTCACGGTGTGCTCCGTTTGCAGACTGTGCTCGATGGAGAGAAAGTGAAACGCATCTATCCTCACTTGGGTTACATCCATCGCGGTATTGAGAAAATGTGGGAGGGTATGACCTATCCTCAGACACTTGCTCTTACTGACCGTTTGAACTACCTTTCAGCTATGATGCATCGCCATGCTTTGGTGGGTGTTATTGAAGAGGGTATGGGCATTGAACTGTCTGACCGCATACATTACATTCGTACCATCATGGACGAGCTCCAGCGTATCGATAGCCACTTGCTTTATCTTGGCTGTACTGCTCAGGACCTCGGCGCTCTTACCGCATTCCTTTATTGTATGCGCGACCGCGAACATGTGCTCAATGTAATGGAGGAGACAACAGGTGGACGCCTCATCATGAACTATTATCGTATAGGTGGATGCCAGGCCGATATTGATCCCAAATTTGTTGAGAATACAAAGAAACTTTGCAAGTATCTGCGTCCGATGATTCAAGAGTATCTCGATGTGTTTGGTGATAATGTTATTACACATAACCGTTTGGTAGGTGTAGGACCTATGGGTCGTGAGGATTGTATCAACTATGCTGTTACTGGCCCCGCTGGTCGTGCTGCAGGATGGAAGAACGATACTCGTAAACGTCATCCGTATGATATGTATGACAAGGTAGAGTGGAAGGAAATTACAATGACAGGATGCGACTCAATGGATCGCTACTACTGCCATATCCAGGAACTTTACCAGAGTCTTGATATCATCGAGCAACTCATTGATAATATTCCTGCTGGCGAGTTCTATATCAAACAGAAACCTATTATCAAGGTGCCCGAAGGACAGTGGTATTTCTCTGTTGAAGGTGCCAGTGGCGAGTTTGGCGTTTATCTCGACTCGAAGGGCGACAAGAGCCCCTATCGTATGAAGATGCGTCCGATGGGTCTCACGTTGACGGGTGCTTTGGATCCGATGCTGCGTGGACAGAAAATCGCTGACTTGATTACAACAGGTGCGGCTATCGACTTCGTTATCCCTGATATTGACCGCTAATAGCACAATCATTAATAATAAACATTAGAAAGAATGTTTGACTTTAGTTTAGTAACAAACTGGTTTCATAATCTCCTCGCAGTAACATGTGGCCTTGGAGATTTTTGGACAATACTGATTGAGTGCATCTTGGTTGGTGTCTGCATCCTTGCAGGCTATGCCATCCTCGCTATCATCTTGATCTTCATGGAGCGTAAAGTCTGCGCCTACTTCCAGTGTCGTCTTGGCCCGATGCGTGTAGGTCCTTGGGGTATTTTCCAGGTGTTTGCCGACGTGTTGAAGATGCTTATCAAAGAAATCTTCTCTGTCGACGGTGCTGATAAAGTGCTCTATTATGTCGCTCCATTCCTTGTAATCATTGCATCAGTTGGTACCTTCTCATTCCTGCCCTGGAACAATGGTGCCGAGGTGCTTGATTTCAACGTTGGCTTGTTCCTGATGTCGGCCATTTCAAGTATTGGTATCGTTGGTATCTTTATGGCTGGTTGGGGTTCAAACAATAAGTATTCGGTAGTATCGGCTATGCGTGGCGCTGTACAGCTCATTTCTTACGAAATGTCATTGGCTCTGTGCTTGATTACTGCTGTAATTCTCACTGGTACAATGCAGGTTAGCGAGATCGTTAATGCTCAGACGGGAGCTTTCGGTTGGCTTATTTTTAAGGGACACATCCCCGCTATTATTGCCTTCCTCGTGTTCCTCGTAGCTGGTAACGCAGAAGCAAACCGTGGTCCGTTTGACTTGGCCGAGGCTGAGAGCGAGCTTACCGCTGGTTATCATACCGAATATTCGGGTATGGGCTTCGGCTTCTACTATCTTGCTGAGTATCTTAACCTCTTCGTAGTTTCTGCTATCGCCACTACCGTATTCTTGGGTGGTTGGGCTCCCTTTAACATTGGTGTAGAGGCCGTTGATGGTGTTCTTAACTACATCCCAGGTATCGTTTGGTTCCTTGGCAAGACCTTTGCTGTGGTTTGGCTGCTTATGTGGGTGCGCTGGACTTTCCCTCGCTTGCGTATCGACCAGATCTTGAAGCTTGAGTGGAAGTACTTGATGCCTCTGAGTCTTATCAACCTGATTCTCATGACTGTAGTTGTGGCATTCGGTTGGCACTTCTAAAACATTAAGAAAACAATGGAAGAAAACAAAAAATCATATTTCGGAGAAATCGGGGCTGCCGTAAAGACGCTTGCCATCGGTATGAAAACTACCATGAAGGAGTATTTCACGCCGAAGAGCACTGAGCAGTATCCTGAGAACCGCAAGACCACGCTGCACGTTGCTGCACGTCACCGCGGACGTCTGGTGATGAACCGTGACGAAAACGGTAATGTGCTGTGTACAGCTTGCACACTGTGCGAAAAGTCTTGCCCGAACGGCACTATTAAAATTGTGTCGCAGATGGTAGAGAACCCTGAAACAGGTAAGAAAAAGAAACAGCTTGTTGATTACCAGTACGATTTGGGCGACTGTATGTTCTGCGAACTATGTGTGAACGCCTGCAACTTTGGCGCCATCAAGTTTGTAAACGATTTCGAAAACTCGGTATTTGACCGTGACCAACTTGTTCTTCACCTTGACAAAGAGGTGTATGAAGGTGGTTCGTTGCCCAACATCATTGATGGTGGTGCCGACTTCGAGATTGGTACGTTTAATACCAAAACAAAATAAGGAGCAAGAAATATTATGGCAAGTTTAGTAATGTTTTGCATCTTGGCAGTTATTATCCTTGGATCGGCTGTCATGTGCGTGATGACCAAACGCATTATGCGTTCTATCACATTCCTGCTGTTTGTGCTCCTCGGAGTGGCAGGCCTCTATTTCCTGCTCGACTACACCTATCTTGGTGCAGCCCAAATTAGCGTTTATGCAGGTGGTATGGTGATGATGTATATCTTTGCTGTACAGCTGGTGAGCAAACGCACGCTTCAGGGTTTGGTTGAGCATGTAAAGGGAAGTCGTATCATCAGCATTTCGCTGTTGTGCATTATCAGCTTGATTACTGTGGTGGGCATACAGTTGAAGAATGGTTTCCTCAATCTCGCCACTGCTGGCAATGAGGTTACGATGGACGTCATCGGTAAAGCCCTTTTGGGTTCAGATAAATATCAGTATGTGCTTCCGTTCGAATTCATCTCAGTATTCTTGCTGGCATGTATCGTTGGAGCAATTGTTGTAGCACGTAAAGAAAAGGAGAATAAGTAATATGGTACCAGTAGAATGTTATTTTGTGCTTAGCGCACTTCTGTTCTTTATCGGCGTGTTCGGTTTCGTTACACGTCGCAATCTGATAGCCATGCTCGTCTCTATTGAGCTTGTGCTCAACGCTGTTGATTTGAACTTTGCTGCTTTCAACCGTTTAATCTTTACTGATGAGTTTGAGGGCTTCTTTATGACCCTGTTCTCTATCGGTGTAAGTGCTGCCGAAAGTGCTGTTGCTATCGCGATTATTATCAACGTTTACCGCAATTTCCACAGCGATCAGGTGAACAGTATTGAAAACATGAAATATTAATTTTAGATTATGGATTTTACATATTCAATATGGATTCTTCTGTTGCCGTTGATCAGCTTCTTGGTCATCGGTCTGCCAGAATTCGTGAATAAGAAATATGCCTGGTCGCATAAAACAGCCGGACTCATTGGCACCTGTTCTCTCGGACTGGTAACTGCGTTAAGCTATTTTACAGCGTTCCAGTATTTCACCGCCCCTCGTCTTGCTGACGGCACCTTCGCAACCTTCGTTCCTTATAATGTAACATGGTTGCCCTTAGGCCATCTGCATTTCGACCTTGGCATCCTGCTCGACCCCATCTCTGTGATGATGCTTATCGTCATCTCAACGGTCAGCCTCATGGTGCACATCTATTCGTTTGGCTACATGCATGGTGAGAAAGGTTTCCAGCGTTATTATGCTTTCCTTTCACTGTTTACCATGTCAATGCTCGGATTGGTGCTTGCTACCAACATCTTCCAGATGTATATGTTCTGGGAGCTTGTAGGTGTAAGTTCTTATCTGCTCATTGGCTTCTATTATACCTTGCATGCTGCAGTACATGCTTCAAAGAAGGCCTTTATCGTAACACGTTTTGCCGATATGTTCTTCCTTATTGGTATCCTTATCTTCGGTTACTATACAGGAAGCTACAACTTCTCGTTCACAGGAACTGAGATAACTTACGGTACTGGTGCTGCTGCTTTCACTGTTGCTGATAATGCTCGCGCGCTGGCTGCTGGTGGCATGATTTTGCCCACCGCTCTTGTGCTGATGTTTATCGGTGGTGCTGGTAAGTCGGCCATGTTCCCATTGCACATTTGGTTGCCCGATGCGATGGAAGGTCCTACGCCTGTGTCGGCCTTGATTCACGCTGCTACCATGGTGGTTGCTGGTGTGTTCCAGATTGCACGTCTCTTCCCTGTATGGATTGAGTATGCTCCTCAGGCTCTTAGCGTTGTAGTGGTTGTTGGTGCTTTCACCGCCTTCTACGCTGCTGCAGTAGCTTGTGCACAGAGCGACATCAAGCGTGTGCTTGCCTTCTCTACAATCTCACAGATTGCCTTCATGATGGTAGCCCTTGGCGTATGTCTGCCTGGACATCACGGAGCCGCTCTTGATAATCATGCTCAGCTTGGCTACATGGCTTCTATGTTCCACTTGTTCACACACGCCATGTTTAAGGCATGTTTGTTCCTCGGTGCTGGTTGCATTATCCACGCTGTTCATTCTAATGAGATGTCTACAATGGGTGGCTTGCGCAAGTATATGCCTATCACTCATATCACATTCCTTATTTCATGTCTTGCTATTGCAGGTATTCCTTTCTTCTCGGGCTTTAGCTCTAAGGATGAGATTATCTCTGCTTGCTTCGCTTACTCACCCCTTTGTGGTTGGTGGATGACAGGTGTGGCCGCTATGACAGCGTTCTATATGTTCCGTCTCTACTACGGTATCTTCTGGGGTACAGAGAACAAAGAGCTTCACGCTCACCACACTCCGCATGAGGCACCTGCTGCTATGACATTCCCGCTGGTATTCTTGAGTATCATTACTGTAGGTGTAGGTGTTGTTACCACACTTGGTGGTTTCCTTCATTGGGATTGGGCAAGCTTCGGCTCTTTCGTCAGTGCAGCTGGCACTGCTTATACCATCCACTTCGATCCGCAGGTAGCAGCCACTTCTACTGTGATTGCAATTCTTTCAATTGCACTCGCCACCTATATTTATAAAGGTGAGAAGCAGCCTATCGCCGACAAGATGTACGCCACCTTCCCCCGTCTGCATCGTTGGGCTTACAAGCGCTTCTATATGGATGAGGTTTACCAGTTTGTTACACACAAGATTCTGTTCCGTTTTGTTAGCCGTCCCGTACAATGGATTGACGAGAAGATTATCAATGGTCTGATCGACTTTACCGCATGGGGTGCTAATGAGGCAGGAGAAACCATTCGCCCCTGGCAGAGCGGCGACGTTCGCCAGTATGCCGTTTGGTTCCTCACAGGTACGGTAGCTTTAACATTATTATTACTCTGTTTGTAAACAAGTAGACTAGTGGACAAGCAGACAAGCTGATAGCTTTGAGTTATAAACGAACAGCTCGTCAACTCGTCAGTTCGTCAACTCGTCAACTAACAATTAAAAATATGAATATATTAAGTTTATTCGTAGTAATCCCTGTCCTGATGTTGCTCGGTCTTTGGATCGCCCGCAACGTCAATCAGGTGCGTGGTGTGATGGTTGCCGGTTCATCCTGCCTCTTGGCACTGAGCGTATGGCTCACACTCCACTTCATCGGCGAGCGCGCAGCAGGCAACACCGAGGAGATGATTCTTCGCGCCACTACGGAATGGTTCCCTTCGCTCCACATCAATTATGAGGTTGGTGTTGATGGCATTTCTGTTGTGATGCTTCTGCTTTCAAGCATAATCGTGTTTACAGGAACTTTCGCGTCGTGGAAACTCAAACCACTGACAAAAGAGTTCTTCATGTGGTTCACGCTGCTTTCAACAGGTGTTTATGGCTTCTTTATTTCGATCGACCTTTTCACCATGTTCATGTTCTATGAGGTGGCCCTTATCCCTATGTACCTCTTGATTGGTTTCTGGGGTTCAGGTCGTAAGGAATATGCTGCCATGAAACTTACGTTGATGTTGATGGGCGGTTCTGCTCTCATCATCCTTGGCTTGGTAGGTATCTACTTCTTCAATGGTGCTTCAACCATGAGCATCCTTGAAATTGCACATAACAACCATATCCCTGCAGCCGTTCAGAACGTGCTTTTCCCATTTGTGTTTATCGGTTTCGGCGTACTTGGTGCTCTGTTCCCCTTCCACACATGGTCACCTATCGGTCACGGTTGTGCGCCCACTTCAGTGTCAATGCTCCATGCAGGTGTGTTGATGAAACTGGGTGGTTACGGTTGCTTCCGTATCGCTATGTTCCTGTTGCCTCAGGCTGCTCATGATTTGGCTTGGATCTTCCTTATCCTTACCACTATCTCTGTAGTATATGGTGCTTTCTCGGCTTGCGTTCAGACCGACTTGAAGTTTATCAACGCTTACTCTTCAGTGTCACACTGTGGTTTGGTGCTTTTCGCTCTGTTGATGATGACAAAGGTGAGCTGCACAGGTGCAATCCTTCAGATGCTTTCTCACGGTTTGATGACAGCCCTCTTCTTCGCCCTCATCGGTATGATTTATGGTCGTACACATACCCGTGACATTCGCGAACTGGGTGGCTTGATGAAGATTATGCCGTTCCTCTCAGTAGGTTATGTTATTGCAGGTTTGGCCAACCTTGGTTTGCCGGGCTTCTCAGGCTTCATCGCTGAGATGACTATCTTCAACGGTTCTTTTGAGAATGCTGATACATTCCACCGTTGCTGCACTGTTATCGCCATCACATCAATCGTGGTAACCGCTGTGTATATCCTCCGTACCGTGGGCTTTATCCTCTTCGAGAAGGTTAAGAACCCACACTTCGAGGAACTTACCGACGCTACATGGGACGAGCGCTTTGCAGTGTGCTGCCTCATCTTCTGTGTTGCAGGTCTTGGTTCATTCCCTATCTGGGCAAGCCATGTTATCAACAATGCAGTAGCTCCTATCCTTAGCGTAATTCCAACACTTTAATAACCGTTCAGCAGTAAAAAATGGATTATAGTCAGTTTTTTAATATGATACCCGAGGCTGGCCTTATGGCAGCCTTGGTAATAGTGTTCCTCGCCGACCTTATCTTGAAAGGCGAGAAGAAACACTCTGTTCTGAGCATGCTGACAGGTTTCCTGTTGGTAGCTCAGGTAGCAGTTTGCTTTACTGCACAACCCGCCACAGCATTTGCTGGTCTTTATACTGCCACCGCTGCCGCACAGGTAATGAAGGTTATTCTTACCGCTGGTGCTTTTATCGTGGTTGTTATGGCACAGTCGTGGATTGAGCGCGAGGATGTAGCACGTAAAGAGGGCGAGTTCTATGAGCTTATCATTTCTACCTTGCTTGGTATGTATATGATGATTTCATCAGGACATTTCCTCATGTTCTTCCTTGGTCTTGAAATGGCTTCTGTACCTATGGCTTGCCTCGTGGCTTTCGATAAGTATAAGAAGGAGTCGGCTGAGGGTGCTGCTAAGTTTATTCTTACCGCAACGTTCTCAAGTGGCGTGATGCTGTATGGCATCTCGTTCCTTTATGGCGCTTGTGGCACACTCTATTTTGACGATATGGCTGCTAAGATTAGCGCTACACCGCTCACCATCATGGGCTTGGTGTTCTTCTTCAGTGGCTTGGGCTTCAAAATTTCGCTCGTACCTTTCCACTTCTGGACAGCCGATACCTATCAGGGTGCGCCTACAGCAGTCACAGGCTACCTGAGCGTTGTTTCTAAGGGTGCCGCTGCTTTTGCTTTGATGACCATTTTGTTGAAGGTGTTTGCACCGATGGTTGAATATTACGAAACACTGATGTATGTTGTTATCGTGCTCACCATCACCATTGCTAACCTCTTCGCGCTTCGCCAGACAGAGCTCAAACGATTTATGGCGTTCAGCTCTATCTCACAGGCAGGCTACATTATGCTTGCTGCCGTAGGCAACGAGACAATGGGTCTTACCGCATTGATGTACTATGTGCTCATCTACGTGGCAGCCAATATGGCAGTGTTCACCGTTATCAACGTTGTTGAGACACGTGGTAAGGGCAATACTGAGATGTCGGTGTTTGATGGTTTCTACACCACCAACCCCAAACTCTCGTTCCTCCTCACGCTTGCTCTCTTCTCACTGGCAGGTATTCCTCCCTTCGCAGGTATGTTCTGTAAGTTCTTCGTGTTCATGGCAGCTGCCGAGCAGGGTACTAATATCGCCTATGCAGTAGTGTTCTTGGCATTGATAAACACTGTGCCGTCACTCTACTACTATCTGAAGATTGTGAAGTGCATGTTCATCAATAAGACCGACACTCCGCTGCCTACATTTAAGAGCGACTGTGCTACCCGCACCGCTCTCGCTCTCTGCACCGCTGGCGTACTCCTCTTCGGTGTATGCAGTTGCGTATATGGATGGCTCGTAGCGGCTACATCTGCGATGTAGAAAATAGCAATTTCAGAGAGAGTTTTCTGATTGAACCTCTGAATTATATAAACTACAATAGAGATAACGACTGGCAAATCATCATAAGAGAATAGCCAACCATTGTCTCTATTGTCGTTTTTGTTTTATTAGTTTAAAGAATTAAGGGCGATAGGGATCTTGTAATTATATTATATTGCCAAAGAAATCATAAGTGAAGATGTTCAATTTGTATAAGGATGGACTTGATCTTGAGACTCTGCGTCTTTACTGCATGGAACATGGAGAAGAACGCTTATTGAAGCGTGGTGAGATATTCGAGGATGCAGGTAAACCTTCACAATATGTGGCCTATGTGGTGCGTGGATGCTTCAAGTATATGGTGAATAACGAAGAGGAAGGTAAAGACTACTGT
>USAI01000018.1 GCA_900552675.1 uncultured Prevotella sp. | reverse complement strand
AAATGTAGAGGTTTTGGCGTTTTTTATTTATAAGCTATATTTTTGTAATGCAATTTCTATATAAAGAAAGGTGTAATTTCGATTTTTTTATGTAAGTTTGCAGTAAAATTTTAATTCGAATAATAAGTTATGAAGGAAGAAAGACCTGAAGAAGAGAAGAAGAGCATTAGCTTCGTAGAACAGATGGTAGAGAAAGACCTTGCCGATGGCAAAAACGCTGGACGCATTCAGACACGTTTCCCGCCAGAGCCCAATGGTTATCTGCACATTGGACATGCCAAAGCTATCTGTATGGACTTCGGAGTGGCCGAGCACTATAACGGAGTGTGCAACCTCCGCTTTGATGATACAAACCCCAGCAAAGAGAACAATGAATATGTTGAAAATATTTTAAACGATATTCATTGGTTGGGTTTCCAGTGGGGTAATGTTTATTACGCTTCTGATTATTTTGAGAAGTTGTGGGACTTTGCCATTTGGATGATAAAGAACGGGCATGCTTATGTTGATGAGCAGACTGCCGAGCAGATTGCTGAACAGAAGGGCACACCCACTACACCTGGTGTGGCTTCGCCTTATCGTGACCGCCCCATAGAGGAGAGCCTCGAACTGTTTAATAAAATGAATACCCCCGAGGCTGTAGAGGGAAGTATGGTGCTTCGTGCTAAGCTGGATATGGCTAATGCCAATATGCACTTCCGCGATCCCATCATCTATCGCATCATTCACACACCGCACCACCGCACAGGCACAAAATGGCACGCCTATCCTATGTACGACTTCGCACACGGACAGAGCGACTTCTTTGAAGGCGTAACCCATTCAATCTGTACGCTCGAGTTTGTACCTCACCGTCCGCTTTACGATAAGCTGATTGATTATTTGAAGGAGATGCGTGGCGAGACTGAGAATCTGCACGACTTCCGTCCTCGTCAGATTGAGTTCAACCGCTTGAATCTTACTTATACAGTGATGAGTAAGCGTAAGCTTCACACTTTGGTTGATGAACATCTTGTAGCAGGATGGGACGACCCACGTATGCCCACCCTTTGTGGTATGCGTCGTCGTGGTTATTCGCCCGAGAGCATCCGCAAGTTTATCGACTCTATCGGTTACACCAAGTTTGATGCCCTGAACGACATGGCACTGCTTGAAGCCGCTGTGCGCGACGATTTGAACAAGAAAGCTACTCGTGTGTCGGCTGTGCTCAACCCCGTGAAACTGGTGCTCACCAATTATCCTGAGGGCCAGACCGAAGAAATGGTGTCAGTAAATAATCCTGAAGATGAAACAGCAGGTACACACACCATCACCTTCTCAAAGAACTTGTGGATTGAGCGTGACGACTTTATGGAGGATGCTCCGAAGAAGTTCTTCCGCATGACACCTGGCAAGGAAGTTCGTTTGAAGAACGCTTACATCGTTATGTGCACAGGATGCACAAAAGACGAGAACGGAAATATTATCGAAATTCAGGCTGAATATGATCCGCAAAGCAAGAGCGGAATGGAAGGCGCTAACCGTAAGGTAAAAGGCACACTGCATTGGGTATCGGCCGATCACTGCCAGAAGGCGCAGGTGCGTGTTTACGACCGTCTGTTCAATGTTGAGAACCCTTCGGCCGATGAGCGCGACTTCCGCGAATTGCTCAACCCCAACAGTCTGCAAACCATTGATAACTGCTACGTAGAGAACTATGCCGCCGAGAGAAAACCTGGCGAATATCTGCAGTTCCAGCGTATCGGATACTTTATGGCAGATGCCGACGGCGCTCCCGGACATCTTGTTTACAACAAGACCGTGGGCTTGAAAGACACGTGGGCAAAACAAAACAAATAATGAACAATAAGGATAATAAATTCAATAATAAAGCTTTCACCGAGCTCCTGAACAAATATAAAGCTGTTCAGGAGTCGGATGAAAGTGTTTTCTTCGACTTGGATGACCTTGTCGATGTTTCTGATTATTATTATGAAGAAGGCGACTTGCAAAAAGCTAAGCAAGCAGCCCAATATGCCATGCGCCTATATCCAGGTGCATTGAAACCTATTGCTATCCTTACCCGAATGGCGATGCTCAACGATAACAATGTAGAGCTTGCTAAACAATTGGTAGCAATGGCCGATGATAAAAACGATATTGAATATTATTATCTTCAAGCCGAAATCATGATCATGGAGGAGCGTATTGATGAAGCTGATCAATATCTTGAGGCTAAACTCCATGTGATTGATGACGACGACCTCAGCGATTTTTTGATTGAGGTTCCCACACTTTTTCTCGATTATAATTTGCCCGAACTGGCCCAGAAATGGATGCTGCGCACTGATGAGAAACAGTCGGCCGACTATCAAACGTTAGAGGCGAAGGTGGCTTATAGCGAAGGCAACTATCAGAAGAGCGAAACCATCTTGCACCGTTTATTGGATGATGAACCTTTTTCAACAGAGCTATGGAATTGTATGGCCTCGTCGCAGTTTATGCTGAACAAGGTGCAAGACTCGATGGAGAGTAGTGAATATGCTATTGCCATCAATCCGCACGACAAGGATGCTTTACTGAACAAAGCTCATTGTTTGGTGTGGTTGGGACAGGTAGATAAAGCTGTCGACTATTACAAACGCTGTGTTTACCTCTCGCCCGATGATTGCTATCTGTGGTCGATGTATGGTTATGCTTTGCAAGAGGCTGGCCGAAACGAAGAAGCCATTGCCGCCTTTGCACATGTTGAAGCCGAGAGCAAAGACCCTATCATGGTAAGCAAGATGGTGAAAGAAACGGCTTATGTGATGATTAATATGGGTAAGCAAGACGAGGTGATGGTGTATCTTGATAGCGCCGAGAGTGCACACCATATTAATCATGTTGACCGAATGGTGGTAGAGGGGTATATACATCTTGCTGCCTTTCGCGAGAAGAATGCCAGCGACTGCTTCTTATATGCTATCATTAATTCGAAGAACGACCCTGCGGTATGTTTGCAAGTGGCTTGCTGTTATTTTGATTTCGGCATGTTCCAGCAAACGCACGACCTCTTGGTGGCCCTCTTCGCACAACCAAGCCTCGACTTTCAAGATGGCTATGCTTATTTAGCTTTTGCCTGTCAAAAGCTTGGGCTTCACGACGAGTTCTTGTTGTATCTGCAAAAGGCGTGCGAGATTAATCCGCAAGAGGCACGTTATATATTGAAAGAACTGTTCCCTAACGATTGCCCTGTGAGCAATTATGTAAACTATGCTCGCCAACATCATTTATAAGGTTGACGGTTGGGCGTTAAGACTGGCCTGTGTTAAGACTGGCCTTACCCTGTTATTATTTTTTATTTTAAACAATGAATTGGATTACTTCACTATTAGGAAATCTTAATTATGGCACCATCTTCTTTTTGATGATGCTTGAAAGTACTGTTATTCCTGTTCCTTCCGAACTTGTTGTTTCGCCAGCTGCCTATCATGCAGCTGCAGGAAACCTTGATGTTTTTCTCGTCATCCTGTTCTCAACATTGGGTGCCGATTTCGGAGCTACCATCAACTATGTAGCAGGTTATTATTTGGGTCGTCCCATCATCTATCGTTTTGCCAATAGCAAATGGGGCAAGATGTGTCTGCTCAATCAGCAGAAGGTAGAACAAAGCGAGCGCTATTTTGACAATCATGGCATGGTGGCCACCATCACAGGTCGTCTTATTCCGGGTATACGCCACCTCATTTCTATACCTGCAGGTTTGGCCAAGATGCATTATTGGAAATTCTTGCTTTATACAACATTAGGCGCTGGACTGTGGAACTGCATTCTCGCAGGCCTGGGTTGGTATCTGCATACCATTGTTCCTGAAGATCAGTTACACGACAAGATTCTTGAGTATGGCGAGTATATCAAGTGGATTATTCTTGTGCTTGTTATCGTAGCTATTATTTATTTCCTTATACGCAAAATGTTGAAAGGTAAGAAAAACGAAGAATAATAGATAGATATAAAAAGTAAAGGCGAGATATTGGCTGCATTGAAGCTAATATCTCGCCTTTTATTTTGATTGTGTGCAATCGAACAGAAAATTCTCCTTATTTGTCTCCCGAGAATTGTCTGATACGTTGCTCTTCTGAAATCTTGCAGATGAGCAGCAAGTTGTCTTTCTCGGCTACGATATAGTCGTCAAGGCCTTGTACCACAACTTTCTTTTCTTGTGTGGTATGTATCATGCAGTTATGTGTGTCGTACACATTGATGTCGGGTCCAATGAGGCTATTGCCATACAAATCGTGGCGAGTGTGCATATACAGCGAGCTCCATGAGCCGAGGTCGCTCCATCCAAAACTGGCGGGACAAACGAAAATCTCTTCTGCCTTTTCCATGATGGCATAGTCGACAGAAATGTTTTCACATTCGGGATAGTGCAAGTCAATCATCTCTTGCTCTTTGTCTGTGCCATATATGCTCAGCATGTTTTCAAAAATCTTGCTGATGGCGGGGCTGTATATACGAAAGGCGTTAACAATGGTGCTAACGCTCCAAATAAAAATTCCAGCATTCCAGAAAAAGTTGTTCTGCTGTATATATTTTTGTGCCGTTTGCAAGTCGGGCTTTTCGCGGAAGGTGTCGATGCGGAATATCTCTTTATTGCGTGGCGAGCTCGAGCTAAGATCGGCCTGTATGTAGCCATAAGCCGTTTCGGGGCGATTAGGCTTCATTCCCAAGGTAAGGATTGCATCTGTTTCGCTGGTAAACTTTAAGCATTGTGTAATGACACGTCTAAACTCGGCCGTATCCATAACGATATGGTCGCTGGGGGTGATAACGAGGTTGGCCTTCGGATCCTTAGCCTTGATGTGCCAGCTTACGTAGGCAATGCAAGGGGCTGTGTTTCGACGGCAAGGTTCCAGCAGAATGTTTTCGGCAGGCACTTCGGGCAACTGCTCTTTTATCCAGGCATCATATTTCTTGTTGGTCACAATCCATACGTTCTCGTTAGGGCATAACCCTTTAAAACGGTCGTAGGTGAGCTGAAGCAACGAGCGTCCTACGCCCAGCACATCGATAAACTGTTTAGGCTTGTTTTCAACACTCATGGGCCAAATGCGGCTACCAACGCCGCCAGCCATAATGACGATATGGTTGTGATTATTTGTCATACTTATTTTTGGATATATAATGCAAATGTAATCATTTTATTTTGAACAAAAAAACTTTTTACTTACAAATGTCCCTTCTTTGAGAGTAGGATGCAAGTAGGTGTGTGTTTTGCATTATTAATTGATGTTTCACTTGTTTGTGAGGTAAAAAGTTAGTGGGGTAGTGAAACGAAAAAAGAGAGTTGACCGCGAATGTGTCTGACATTACACGTCAACTCTCTTTATATTTAATCCTTTTTCAGGTATTGTATCGCTCTTTACACAGGGGTGTTAGAGCCATAGCTTGCTTCAAAGCTATTAAGCCAAGGCGATGAGGTTTTCCTCGCTCTTAACTTTGCCTTCTTTGAACAGCCATCCGATACCCAGAAAGGTCTCTTCTTTGCTGATTTTAGCTGCTTTTGCAATTTCTGCTACAGTAAGGGGCTTCTCTGCAGCTGCCAGAGCCTGATAAACATCACCGGCGCGGAAACCTACGTTCTCGGCATTTACTGCTACCTCTGCTACCTTCTTTGTTGTCTTCTTTGTAGCTGTTGCCTTTGTAGCACATTTTTTAGTTGTTGCTTTCTTTTCTACCATAATGATTTTAGTTAACATTCGTACCGAACAATTTTATTCTTCATTCGGAATAAATATATTGCAAAAGTACGATTATTTTTAATAAAACGTTAACTTTACGGCTGCAAAAAGCTCTAAATCAGTAATTTTACTCGTTTTCTTGACTTGCGTCAACATTCAGGTGCAATTCTTCCAACTGTTTGGGGTCCAATACAGAAGGTGCGTCAAGCATCACGTCGCGGCCGCTATTGTTCTTCGGGAAGGCAATGCAATCGCGTATCGAGTCGAGACCTGCCATGATAGAAACAAAGCGGTCAAGACCGAAGGCCAAACCAGCGTGAGGAGGTGCTCCATACTTGAAGGCGTTGATGAGGAAGCCAAACTGTGCCATCGCTCTTTCAGGTGTAAAGCCCAAAATTTGGAACATCTTTTCTTGCAGGTCGCAATCATGAATACGAAGGCTACCGCCGCCTACCTCTATGCCGTTGCATACAAAGTCGTATGCCTTAGCACGCACCTGTTCGGGATGCTCGTCAAGCAAAGGAATATCGTCGGGGTTAGGCATGGTAAAGGGATGGTGTGTTGCCATGAGACGCTGTTCTTCGTCGCTCCACTCGAAGAGAGGGAAGTCGACAATCCATAAGCACTCAAACTTATTTTTGTCGCGCAGACCAAGGCGGTCGCCCATTTCCAAACGCAGTGTGCAAAGCTGAACGCGAGTCTTATTGGCATTGTCGCCACAGAGAATAAGCACGAGGTCGCCATCCTTGGCACCCATTTTTTCTTTCAGTTGTTGCATAACCTCTGCCGAGTAGAACTTGTCGATGCTGCTCTTTACAGTGCCGTCGGCATTGAATTTTACGTATACCAAGCCCTTTGCGCCTACTTGCGGACGCTTTACAAAGTCGGTCAGTTGGTCAAGCTGTTTGCGAGTATAGTCGGCGCAGCCAGGCACGCAGATACCGCCTATATAGTTGGCATCGTCAAACACAGAGAATGTGCCAGTGCCTTTCAGTGTGTCCATAAGCTCAACAAACTCCATACCGAAACGCAAGTCGGGTTTGTCGCTACCAAAGCGGCGCATAGCGTCGTGCCATGTCATCTGCTGCAACTTAGCGGGCAATTCTACGCCACGAATTTCTTTAAATAGGTGGCGAGCCATGTCTTCAAACAGGTTGATAACATCGTCTTGATCAACAAACGACATCTCGCAGTCAATCTGTGTAAACTCGGGCTGACGGTCGGCACGCAGGTCTTCGTCGCGGAAGCACTTGGCAATCTGGAAGTAGCGGTCAAAACCACTCACCATAAGCAGCTGCTTCAGGGTTTGTGGGCTTTGGGGTAGGGCATAGAACTGTCCTGGGTTCATGCGCGAGGGCACCACAAAGTCGCGTGCGCCTTCAGGCGTACTACCAATAAGGATAGGTGTTTCAACCTCGATAAACTGCTGCTGGTCGAGGAAGTTGCGTATGAGGATGGTCATCTTATGACGCAGCTCTAAATTCTTTCTTACGCAAGGACGACGCAAGTCGAGATAGCGATATTTCATACGAATATCGTCACCGCCATCGGTGTTATCTTCAATGGTGAAGGGAGGTGTTTGGCTCTTTGAGAGAACGGTCATCTCTTTCACCATAATTTCAATGTCGCCAGTAGGAAGGTTAGCGTTCTTGCTTTCGCGTTCTCTTACAGCACCTTTCACCTGGATGCAGAATTCACGTCCCAGCTTTGAGGCGCTGGCGCACAGGTCGCTGTCCGACTCTTCGTCAAACACCAGCTGTGTTATACCATAGCGGTCGCGCAGGTCGGCAAAAATCATACCGCCCATTTTTCTTACTCGCTGTACCCATCCGGCCAAGGTTATTGTCTTGCCGGCATCAGAGAGCCTAAGCTCTCCACATGTATTTGTTCTATACATTGCAGATAAAAACTTAATATTTTTCTTTATGGTGCAAATTTACAAAAAAATATCAATACAGTGGCAAATACCTTTCATTAAATAACAATAAGGCCCGCCTACACCTATTTGCAAGGCGTTAAAAGTGGTGATATTGCTGCCGAATGTCTTAATTAAGTTAAAAATGGCGCTTTATGCGCGTGGTATGTGAATAGATTTACTAACTTTGCATGCAATAAAACGTAATAGTATGAAAAAGTTTCTATTTATTGCCTTTCTGTTGTTAGGCCATATTGGCTTCGCAATGGCACAGAAAAGTAATGTCGCTGAGATAAAGTTTGACACGACAGTACATGATTTTGGAACATTCTCAGAGAACGAGTCAACACAGAAGTGTGTGTTTACATTCACCAATGTGGGCAGTGCTCCGCTCGTAATCAATCAGGCAGTGGGAAGCTGTGGTTGCACTATACCGCAGTATACAAAGGCACCTATACGTCCTGGCGAGAAGGGCGAGATAAAGGTAACGTACAAGGGCAAAGGTCTTTATCCCGGCCATTTCAAGAAAACCGTTACTGTGCGTACCAATGGCGACCCCAGTATGGTTCGCCTCTATATTGAAGGCACAATGACTGATGCCAATGCAGAGGCAAAGTAAGATAAGCAATACACATTAAATAATTAGATACGAAAAAGCATGGCTTCCTCTTTTTGGAAGTCATGCTTTTTCTTTTTGCCATTTGATTGTTATATCTTGTTAAAGAAAAACTATACATGTATTCTCTATCGCTGAAAATCTTTATATTTGCATTATAAGCAATATATTGACCGTATGAAAGATTTAAATCAGCTAAAGCTTGTGTTGGTTAAACATAAGAAAACCAATAAGTGGTTAGCAGAACAGCTGGGCGTTAATCAAACCACAGTCTCAAAGTGGTGTACTAATACCACTCAACCTGATTTGGCAACCTTAAAACGCATTTCCGAGTTGCTAAAAGTTAGTGCGAGTGAAATTATTAACTTTGATTAAGTTGGACGAATATGGGTAATACTAAATTTAATGAGAATACCAGAGTTCAAGTACCAGCGGCACTTCATTTGTGTAAGTTGGGTTATACTTATATAGACAATATCGTAACTTATGATACGAAGACCAATATTTTAAAAGACGTATTCCTTAATGCAGTGAAACGTTTAAATCCTGACGTGTCGAGTCAAGAGGCTTTGTTGTTGTTGTCGAAAATTGTAAATATCGCTAATAATGATGATTTGGGTCGTGAGTTTTATCAGATATTGTCATCTAATAGCGGAATAAAACTCATCGATTTTGATAATGCTGACAATAATGATTGGCATGTCACCACCGAGTTTACTTGTGAGAACGAAGACACAGAAGATAATTTCCGTCCCGACATTACTTGTTTTGTAAACGGATTGCCTTTGGCTTTCATTGAGGTAAAGAAACCTAATAATCATGAGGGCATATTAGCAGAACGTGAGCGCATAAACACCCGCATGAGCAAGGTGTGCTTCCGTCGTTTCTTCAATGTCACCCAGTTGATGATTTTCTCCAATAATCAAGAATATGATAACGAGAGCCGTGTTCCAATACAGGGCGCTTTTTATTGCTGTTCTGCCAAAGAAAAGGCCTTCTTTAATGTGTTCCGTGAAGAGAACAAGTCGTTCGTCACACAATACCCTTATAAAGACATTACAGATGAAGATGAGTATAAGGTTTTGAAACACCGCAACTGTGTGGTTATCAAAAATCTTGATGAATATAAAACAAACAAAGAGGTAAACACACCTACCAACCGTATAATAACCTCAATGCTTAGCAAGGAACGTTTCCTTTTCTTGCTTCGATACGGCATTGCATATGTTGAGCGCAAGGTCGAATTGGAAGATGGTACACAAGGCACTACGTTGCAAAAGCAAATTATGCGTTACCAGCAGATGTTTGCATCATACGCCATACGCCATACTTTGGATAAAGGCATAAAAAGTGGCATTATTTGGCACACGCAAGGTAGCGGTAAAACAGCTCTCGCTTATTATAGCGTGCGAAGCCTTACCGACTTTTTTGCGAAGAAGAATGTTGTGGCCAAGTTCTATTTTATTGTTGACCGAATCGACCTTATGGAACAAGCCACAGATGAGTTTGCTGCTCGTGGACTTGTCGTTCATAACGCCAAAAGCCGTGAGGAACTGATGACCGATATTGCAAGCCGCTCTATTACACAAAATAACGAGGGTAAACTTGAAATAATGGTGGTCAATATACAGAAGTTTAAAGAAGATAAGACCAAGGTGCTGGTTGATGATAGCTACAATACCAACTTGCAGCGCATCTTCTTTATCGATGAGGCTCACCGTGGGTATAATCCTAAGGGCAGTTTCTTGGCCAACTTGTTGGAGGCAGACCAAAATTCTATTAAAATAGCCCTCACGGGCACGCCGTTGCTGAAAGAGGAGCGTGAGTCTTGGCGCGTCTTTGGCGACTATATACATACTTATTATTATGATAAGTCGATAGCTGATGGTTATACTTGCAAACTGATGCGTGAGCCAGTCGAAACTATATACAAAGAAAAAATTGAAGATATTCTTGACAAGTTGGCAGGCAATGTAAAGGTTAAGAAGTCGGATATTGATCGCAATAAAATTATTGAGAACGAGAGTTATCTCAATGCGTTGATTGATTATATTATTTCCGACTTTCGCCGTTTTCGCATCGAACAGAACGATCCTTCTGTAGGGGCTATGATTGTGTGTAAAACCAATCCTCAGGCCCGCGAATTATTCCGATTGTGGCAGCTACGTTTCCATAACGCAAAAAATATTTTGAAGCATAAGGAAGAACAATATGAAATGGCTGCTGAACCAATGATTTTACCATCGGGTTATAAGCCTCTTACTGCCTCGCTCATCTTGCATGATGAGGGCGACAAGATGGAACGCAAAGAATATATAGAGGGTTTTAAAAAACTGCAAGAGGTCGATTTGCTTATTGTCAACAAGATGCTTCTTACAGGGTTCGATGCTCCACGTCTTAAAAAACTCTATCTTGGCCGTTCGCTTGACGGACACGATTTGTTACAGGCTTTGACGCGTGTTAATCGACCATACCATGATTTTAAATATGGTTATGTGGTTGACTTTGTAAATATCAAGGAAAATTTTGATGCCACTAACGACCGCTATCTGCGTGAGCTTAACCGCACGTCTGATGGTACCGACTCTCAACAGAGCAACATCGCCAACGATGTAATGGTGACTAAGGAGGAAGTGGAAGCCAAAATAAAACAGGTGAAAAATGTTCTCTTCAATTTTACCACAAACAATTTAGAGGAGTTTAGAAAACAGATTGACGAAGTTGAGAACAAGGACAGTCTGTATGAGTTGCGTAATACGCTTTCTGAGGCAAAGGCTATTATCAATCAAGTACGCTCTTTCGGTGATGAGGAGACGAAGAAGGAACTTGCATCCTTGCCTGTAGGCACCATTCCTACGCTTATCACAGAGGTCACGCATCGCATTGAACGTATGAACCTTCTTGAAAACACCGAGCATAAGGCTGATGTGTCAGGAATTATCAATGTGGCCCTTTCCGAGTTAGATTTCGAATTCAAGAAAGGCATGCCAGAAGAAATGCGCATTATTGTCAACGACATTCGTGAGCGTTGCCAACGTGTGCAAGCTGAATTTGAGGCAAACTTCGACACTAAAGAGGATAAGTATGTAATTCTTTCCGATGAGTTTCGTGAGTATTTCCGTAAAAAAGGTTTTGTGCCTAAAGATACTGCCGATGCTAAAGAGAGCATACAATATATGGATGAAGTGATGAAAAAAATACGTGAGATTAACAGACGCAATCGTTTGTTGAAAAGCAAGTATAAGGGTGATGAGCGGTTTGTGCGTATACATAAACGTATTGAGGAACAGAACGTAAAGCGTGAAAAGCCAATTATCTCAAAACATGAATATGAGATTGCAGAAAACTTGGCTAATATGAAGCAGGATATCGACAGAATGATTTTCCTTGACATCAACAAACTTGACAATGTACCAGCCTTTCAGCAAGACGTGCTTGCCATTATTGGCAAGGAACTGCTGAAGATGCATATCAAGGCCGACATAAAGGATCGTAAATTCATCAACAACCTTATCACAACCGAATATTTACAGCAACGCAACTACGCATATTAAGAAAAACTATGAGTAATATCAATATATCTGAGGCAACCATTGCCCTTATCGATTCTCTGAAGAGCACTACGGGGGCTTTTGGTTTGGCTGGCACAGGCAGCGAGTATAAAATTGTAACAGAAATGTTTCTTTACAAGTTCTTCAACGACAAGTTTGGATATGAGGCCAAACGTGATGAGGTGTATGGAGAACGGTTGAGAAATGCTGAAAAGTGGGATGCCGAGTATGATACTTTTACCGAGGACGAGGTGGAAGACCTCTTTAGCTACTTGCCTCATTCGGTGCCTCGCATGAAGCCAGAGCATACGCTCTCACATCTATATAATTCTGCCACCAAAGGCGACTTCTCAACGTTGCTTGATGCAACGTTGGTTGACATAGCAACCCTTAATGCTGACACGTTCTCTGTTACCACCTCGGGCAAGAGTAAGGTTAACATTTTCTTTCCGCTAACAACATACGTCACCGACATGCAGAAGCGTGATGAGTTTGCCAAGGCATTAATGAACAATGTGGCATCTTTCAACTTTGAGGAGGTGTTTGATGAGAAATACGATTTCTTTTCACACATCTTCGAGTATCTGTTGAAAGGGTTTAACAATGCCAGTGGTGGAAAGTATGCTGAATATTACACTCCTCATGCCATAGCGCAAGTTATGGCACGATTACTTGTTGGTGATAAGACCGACTTCCGTGGCATCACTTGCTATGACCCATCGGCTGGTACTGGCACGTTGCTCATGGCATTGGCACATCAGATTGGTGAGGACCGATGCTCTATCTACTCTCAGGACATTTCAGAAAAGTCGTCAGAGATGCTTCGCCTTAATCTTATCCTCAACAACCTCTCGGCGTCACTGCCTAATGTGGTGCAAGGCAACACGCTTACCGAGCCATCGCATAAAGAAAACAATGGTGTGCTGAAGAAATTCGATTTCATCGTAAGCAATCCGCCATTCAAACTCGATTTTCCAGAGTATCGTGACACACTTGCTGCTGATACCATTCGTTTTTGGGCTGGCGTTCCTAATGCTGTGAAAAAGGTTGATCCGAATAAGCCTAAGATGGCTATATATACTTGTTTCATACAGCATCTGCTTAACTCTCTGAAACCTACAGGCAAGGGCGCTATAGTAATACCTACAGGTTTCATTACTTCAAAGAGTGGTGTTGAGAAGCGCATCTTACAACGTATCGTAGATGAGAAATGGGTGTACGGTTGTGTGTCAATGCCGTCAAACGTATTTGCTACAACGGGCACCAATGTTTCTGTGCTGTTCTTTGACAAATCGGCGCAGAGCGATAAGGTGATTCTCATTGACGCAAGCAAACTGGGTGAGGAATATAAAGAGGGTAACAACCAAAAACGCCGTCTTCGCGATTTCGAGATAGACAAAATTGTAAACACGTTCCAAAACAAGGAGGCCGTCGACGACTTCTCGGTAGCTGTGACATACGATGAAATCAAAGAGAAAGGATATAGCCTCTCTGCAGGACAGTATTTCGACATCAAGATCGATTATGTAGACATCACCGAGGAGGAGTTCAACAAGCGTATGGACAATTATAGGTCTACGCTGAAAGCACAGTTTGAGGAGAGTCACCGCCTCGAAGAAGAGATACTGAAGCAGTTGGATAGTATCAGTTTCAACGAAAACGTAGGGAAGGAACGTGACGATGAGTAGGGAGATACAGTTTATACTTTACAATATGCCTGATGCCGATGGCAAGGTTCAAGTTGTCATCAAAGACGAAACGCTTTGGTGTACCCAAAAGGCTATGACTCAACTGTTTGGCATTGATAAGTCTGGCATCAGCCGTCATATTTCAAATATTTACAAGACTGGCGAACTTCTGCCCGACACGACGGTTGCAAAAATTGCAACAGTCGTAAACAGGGGGATTCGTGGCAATGTTGAGGAGCTGGTAGATTTTTACCATCTTGATATGATTATTGCTGTTGGCTACCGTGTCAACTCGGCAAAGGCTACAAAGTTCCGTCAGTGGGCTACCAAGATTCTGAGTGAGTATATCAAGAAGGGCTTCGCCATGGACGACGAGCGGTTGAAGCAAGGAACGGCGGTGTTTGGCAAAGACTACTTCCGTGAATTGCTTGAACGTGTACGTTCTATCCGTGCAAGCGAACGTCGCATTTGGCAACAGATTACAGACATCTACGCTGAATGTAGCACCGACTATGACAAGAACTCTCCAACCACACGCGATTTCTATGCGATGATACAAAACCGCTTCCACTATGCTATCACGGGTCAGACGGCTGCTGAGATTATCTACTCTAAGGCAGACCATACGAAAGACCACATGGGATTGACTACATGGAAGAACGCACCAGATGGGCGTGTTCTGAAATCAGATGTCAGCATAGCCAAGAACTATCTGCAAGAGAAGGAAATCCGACAACTGGAGCGTGCCGTCACTGGCTTTTTCGATTATATCGAAGACCTGATAGAGCGTGAAAATACATTCAATATGGATCAGTTTTCCGCAAGCGTAAACGAGTTTCTTGCTTTCCGACGCTATCAGATTCTGCCAGACAAAGGCAAAATATCTTCGGCACAAGCCAAACAAAAAGCGGAAGAAGAATATGATATTTTCAATAAGACACAACGCATTGACTCAGACTTTGATAAGGAAGTGAGGGAATTGCTGGAAAATGAGTAAGTTGAGAAATATGAAAATTAAAGATATTGTGACCTTTGTGTCAAAGTCAATTACTCCTCAAGAAGGAGTCATATATAATCTTTATAGTCTGCCTTCGTTTGACGAGGGTAAGACTTTTGAGGTGTTGGACGGAGCTGACATACAAAGCAACAAGTATGATGTCCCGAACAAATGTATTTTGTTCAACAAACTAAATGTCCGTTTTAAAAGGGTATGGCGAATAGAAAACCAAGATGATAATAAAATATCATCAACAGAATTTTTGCCACTCGTTGTAAATGAAAATGTTGTTGATTTTCAATATTGCTATTATTTGTTGATTTCAGATAAAATCACCAATTATTTATGCGGTCAAAATACCAATACATCGGGAAGTCACAAGCGCATTGACCCAAATAATTTCTTGAATATTGAGATAAATCTGCCGAAAATGTCAATCCAAAAACAGATTGGAAAGACACTATCTGCATTAGATCGCAAGATTGAGCTCAACAAGCAGATAAATGATAATTTACCGTGGCTTGACCATTCATTAAGAGAGGTAGAAGCTCGTCGCGCTGCTTAGTGAGTGTATTTATTTCTTCTATATTATTTTTTATATTATCAAATATTGGAGCAACTTTATTATGGAAAGCTTGTAAGGCTTGTATTGGGGGATACGCCACGATTATTGACGCAAATTCTTCCTTGCTCATATTTGCAAAAACATTTCCAGTTTTAGCTTTTGCATTTTCAAAATACAATCTCAAAGAAAAATATAGAAATTCTTTGTTATATTCATGTTCAAAAACTATTGAGTTTATCTGTTGGTTCGTCTGCGCTAATCTTACAACAAATCCCATAATACCAATAGTTCCAATACATGAAACAGAAAGACTTCCTATGGGTAAGTATTTCTTTTCTTGACTATCTGCACCTTTTATAGAAAGAGTTCGTTGTGCCTCAAAAACAAATAGATTGCCTCTAATATCATCTATTGTCACAAAAGGTATATCTCCTCCGAAATTATCCTCATCTGCGCATGAAGGAGTCTTGCCTGTTATGATGTTATTTTCTATATCTCCAATCTTTTTGGCATCTACCCCTTGTGGTATCTCACGCTTCAGCTTCTCATTCCACACCATAGCACCACCGCTTGATTTATACGGCTTACCCTCCTCATTCGGGTAGTCGAACTGTACAAACCAATAGTCGTAGAGTTGCTTTGCCATCGCCTCTAAATTATCATTTATATGTATATTTGCAACTCCTTATTTATTGTATATTCCCTCATGTTGTTAAAATAAATAGCATATAAAAAAGGACAACAAAAGCAACATTGTTTTCTTACCCGGTTGTAATGAAAATGTTGTTTTTGTTGTCCTTTAGTTGTCCAGCGTTGTTGAGTTTTATTATTTTATCCCTCGCTCGTTCAGCGCCTTGCTATATTTGGCAGCGTTTTGCAGATGCTCGTTATAGGTGCGAGCAAAGTTGTGGGTGCCGCTGAAGTCTTCTTTGGCGCACATATACAGATAGTCGTGTTGCACATAGTTGAGCACGGCATCAATGCCAGCAATTGAGGGTATGCGTATAGGGCCAGGAGGCAGACCCGTGTTAACGTATGTGTTATACGGACTGTTGATGCTCAGCAGATTGTGATAGATACGTTTCAAATCAAACTGCTTCCATGCAAACTTAATGGTAGGGTCGGCCTGAAGTGGCATGCCATTAGGATATTCGGCGTTGCGCAACATTAGTCGGTTATAATACATACCTGCCACCATTGGCTTCTCGTCGTTGTTGGCCGTTTCTTCATCAATAATGCTGGCCAGTGTTATCACCTGAACTGGCGACAATTTCATGTCGGCAGCCTTTTTGGTTCGCTCTGCGTTCCAAAAGCGTTTGCTTTCTTTCTGCATGCGTTCAAACAGATGGTCGATGCTGGTGTTCCAGTAAATGTCGTACGTGTTAGGAATAAACATGCAAGCAATGGTGGCGGTGTCGTAACCATATTTTTGGCATACAGCCTCATCTTTCAAGGCATGACTGATGGCAGCGCTGTCGAGCATCAACTTTTTTGACAGCTCGGCCGCCAATCTATCCGTAGTGCGCACTGAGGGCACCGTTAGGTTTACGGGCGTTTGCAGTCCGTTTTTCATGTGGCGGAAGGTAACGAGAGCACCATTGCTGCCGTTGATGGCATACCTACCTGTGCGCACGTGTTCAGCATAGGCGCTATGCTTGGCCAGTAGGGTATAGGCCGACATGGCATGCGCGTTTGATACGGCGCTCACTTTTGTAAGCACCGAGTCGATATTGTCGTCGTCATCAATATAAACATATTGTGTTGTACCGTCGACCGACATGGCTGAGAAAAAGTAATAGTAAAGTGTGCCTATTCCTATCGCTACTACTACGGCAGCAGCGGAAAGCCACTTTTTCATCACATTTTTTTTCATGTTTTGTGTTATGATATAGTAAGAATAATTTTGTCAACATTATTTATTTCACTGCAAAAGTAAAATTATTTTTCTGAATAAAGCAATGTCAATGATATAATTATCTATAAAAAGAAATCGGGTGAAAAAGGTGGTTTTATCGTGTTAAACAGGCCCATTAATTATAAAAAACGAAGGGCAATTTCGGACGAAACCAAGCAATAAGTCATCTCGTATCGACCGTTATGAACATGTGGAACGGTCGATGCACGTGTTCATATCGACCGTTATGAACATGTGGAACGGTCGGTGTGAGACAACTTTATGATGGCTTTTGCCCGATGAAAAGTCTGTAACAGGCTGATTAAAGGCTTGTAAACGCCCTATGAACAGACAGTGTTTAGAAATTGCCATCGCGACATAAGGTTTTAATGCCATACGTGCTCGTTATAAAACACCACCCTACAGATAACAGGGTGTTGTTGTTAAATTCAATTTATAAACGAAAGTAAAACGTCATTAACATTAAACAATTGTTAATATTTTGGGGTTCCGATAAACTTTTATACCTTTATGTTCATCTAAAAAATGTAGCTTCTTCGCTTTTACGTATTGGTTTTCATTGTTTAAGGCAATGGGTAATGGTAAACTGACGAAGGAAATGATAATAGCAATAAAATAACTATACACATATTATATATTTAGGTATAATGATGAATACAACATTGAAAACAGGTATCGTGGCAGCATTGCTTATGGCGACCTTTACTCAAGCGCAGGCAAAGCAATGGACGCTTGCCGACTGTGTAAACTATGCTTTGACGAACAATATCTCGTTGAAGAAGACAAAGGTGCAGCAACTCTCTGCTTTTGAAGATGTAAAACAAAGTCAGGCGGCATTGTTGCCTTCGCTCAGTTTTTCAACATCGCAGAACGTCACTTACCAGCCTTGGCCTCAAACAGGACGCCAGACCGTGACAGATGGCTATGTGCAGTCGAGCGTTGATAAAACCTACTATAACGGCTCTTACTCGGTAAGTGGAAACTGGACTGTATGGAATGGCGGACGCAATACCAACCAGATAAAGCTAAACAAACTGGCAGAACAAAAGGCTGTGCTCGATTCGGCGCAAACTGCCAACACTATATTGGAACAGATTGCTCAATACTATGTGCAGATATTATATTCAACAGAAGCCATCAAGGTGAATAAGGCCAGTCTTGAAACCAGCCAGAAAAACGAAGAACGAGGCAAAACAATGGTGGGCGTAGGAAAAATGAGTAAGGCCGACTTGGCACAACTTACAGCCCAACGTGCGCAAGACGAATATAATATTGTAGAGGCTGAGAGCAACCTACGTAACTATAAACGCCAACTGAAGCAACTGCTGCAGATAACTGACGACGAAGAGTTTGACGTGGTAATTCCTGCTACTACCGATGCTATGGCACTGGAAGAGGTGCCAGCCCTCAATGCCGTTTATACCGCTACCATAGAGCATCGCCCCGAGATAAAGGCTGCACAGCTGGGGGTAGAAAGTAGCGACCTAAGCGTGAAGATAGCAAAGGCACAGCGTATGCCTACCATTGGCTTGAATGCTGGCGTAAGCACCAGTACCAATTCGATGAGCACTGATGCGTGGGGCTCGCAAATGAAAACCAACTTTAATGTGGGTGGTGGCTTGACGGTAAGCATACCCTTGTTTGATAATCGTTCATCGAAGACTGCTGCCAACAAGGCTTTGCTGCAACGCGAAACCTATCTGCTCGACTTGAAGGATAAGCAAACCACGCTATATTCAACCGTAGAAAACTATTGGTTGCAGGCTGTAACAAATCAAAATAAGTTTAAGGCAGCGCAAGTGTCGACACAGAGCGCACAAGAAAGCTACGACCTGTTGAGCGAGCAGTTTCGTTTAGGCCTCAAGAATATTGTTGAACTGATGACTGGTAAAGACAATTTGTTGAAGGCACAACAAAACGAGCTGCAAAGCAAGTATCTTGCAATCTTGAACTTAAATATGTTGAACTTCTATAAAACGGGTGAACTAAAATAACCATCGGCAAGCCATTGTTAAGATGGTAACTAAAACTAATCGATAATATTTTTTAGAGAGATGAAGAAGATAAGTAAAGTGTGGATCGCTGCTGCAGTGGTGGCGATAGTGGCTCTTGTGTCTTGGCTTCTGTCGGGTGGAAAGAAACAAGAAGAGGTGACGTTTGATACGGCAAAGGTGGCTCCCGCCAATTTGATGAACAGTGTTACCGCAACGGGCACTATTGAGCCTGTGACATCGGTGACGGTAGGTACACAGGTGAGCGGTATTGTGAGCAAACTGTATGTCGACTACAACACGGTGGTGAAAAAAGGACAGGTGATAGCCGAACTTGACAAAACCAACCTGGTGAGCCAGTTGAATGCCTCAAAGGCCACCTTATCCAGCGCACAAAGCAAACTTAACTATGAGTCGGCCAACTTTAAACGTTATGCCACATTGTATAGCAAAGGATTGGTAAGTGCCGACGAGTATGAAAACGCTCAGCTTGCCTACAAACAGGCAAAAGAGCAGGTGGCATCGGCAAAGGAAGAGGTGCAGCGCGCGCAAACCAATTTGGGGTACGCCACCATTACATCGCCTATTGATGGCATTGTGCTGTCGAAGTCGGTAGAGGAGGGACAGACCGTGGCTGCCAGCTTCTCAACACCAGAGTTGTTCACCATTGCTCAAAACCTGAAAGAGATGCAGGTGGTGGCCGATGTAGATGAGGCCGACATAGGCGATGTGAAAGAGGGCGAGCGCGTGTCGTTTACCGTTGATGCTTATCCTAACGATACTTTTGAGGGCACAGTGAAACAGGTGCGCCAAGAGGCCACTACCACTAATAATGTGGTAACCTATGAGGTGGTAATTAGTGCCCCCAATGCTGACTTGAAACTGAAGCCAGGTCTTACCGCCAATGTTACCATTTATACGGCCGAGCGCAAGAACGTAACTTGTGTGCCCAGCAAGGCGCTACGCTATACGCCTACCAAGGAGACTGTGGGCAAACGCAAGATTATCGACTGCAAAGGTAAGAACAAGGTATGGACACTTGAGGGCAATAACATTGTGGCACACAGCGTGAACATAGGCATGACTGATGGCGTAAACACTGAATTGTTGAGCGGCATGAAGACGGGTGCCGAGGTTATTACGGGCATTACTGTGCTGACTGCCGACGACAACGATGCCACAGCTAATAGCGGTGAGAAAAGCCCCTTTGCTCCTGGCCCTCCGGGAAAAAACAAAAAAAAGTAATGGGTGAAACGATGTAACTGACACAACAATATGGATAACAACAAGAAAGTGGTCATCGAACTGCAAAACGTGAAGCGCGAGTTTGTGGTGGGTGACGAGACAGTGCATGCCTTGCGTGGGGTGTCGTTCAAGATATATGAAGGCGAATTTGTCACCATTATGGGCAAGTCGGGGTCGGGTAAGTCGACCTTGCTTAACCAGTTGGGTTGTCTTGACACGCCCAGCAGCGGCGAATATCTGCTTGATGGCATCTCGGTGCGCACTATGTCAAAAAGTCAGCGTGCCGTGTTGCGCAACCGCAAGATAGGTTTCATCTTTCAAAATTATAACTTGCTGCCAAAGACCACCAGCGTTGAAAATGTTGAGTTGCCACTGATGTATAATGCTGAGGTGGGAGCCAAAGAGCGGTTTGAACGTGCTGTTGAAGCTCTGAAAGCAGTAGGATTGGGTAGCCGTTTGTATCATAAGTCGAACCAAATGTCGGGTGGACAGATGCAGCGTGTAGCCATTGCTCGTGCCTTGGTGAACAACCCCGCCGTGATTTTAGCCGATGAGGCAACGGGTAACCTCGACACGCGCACCTCGTTTGAGATATTAGTGCTCTTTCAGAAACTGCATGCTCAGGGGCGCACCATCATCTTTGTGACGCACAACCCTGATATAGCCCACTATTCGTCGCGCAATATTATGTTGCGTGATGGAAAAGTGATAAGCGATGAGGTGAACACAAATATTCTTTCGGCGGCCGACGGACTGGCGGCTCTCCCTCCCAGCACTGACGAATAGTATTTTCTACTTTTTGTTTTCAATTATGAATTACAGCAACTTATTTAAAATAGCCCTTCGGGCCATCGCAGCCAATAAAATGCGTTCGTTTCTTACGGCTTTGGGCATCATTATTGGCGTGGCATCGGTTATTACCATGCTGGCCATAGGTCAGGGTTCGAAGAGGAGCATACAGGCCAACATTGCCGAGATGGGCTCGAACATGATTATGATTAGTCCGGGTGCCGATCGTGGCCCTGGCGGTGTGCGCCAAGATGCATCGTCGATGGAAACCTTGAAACTGACCGACTATGAGGCTCTGAAAGACGAATGTAATTATATAAAAGGTATTAGTCCCACGGTAAACAGTAGCGGCCAGTGGATTTTTGGTAACAATAACACGCCTTCAAGCATCTATGGTGTAAATATTGATTATCTTGACATACGCCAGCTATCAGTGAGTAATGGCGAGATGTTTACTGAGGCCGACATTAAGGTAAGCGCTAAGGTGTGCGTGTTAGGACAAACCATTGTTGACAATTTGTTTCCTGATGGTTCTGACCCCGTGGGCCGTGTGGTACGTTTCAATAGCATACCGTTTCGTGTGGTGGGCGTGTTGAAGAAAAAAGGTTACAACTCGATGGGCATGGACCAAGACGACCTTGCGTTGGCACCCTATACCACGGTGATGAAACGTATCTTGGCACAAACCTATCTTGGAGGCATTACATGCTCGGCTATTACCGAGGGAGTGACCGACCAGGCTACTGAGGAGATAACCTCTATTTTGCGTCGCACACATAAACTGAAGGCTGCCACTGAAACCACTGAGGCCGATGCTGACGATTTCAACATACGTTCGCAAGAAGAGTTGGCTAGTATGATGAATTCTACCACTGATATGCTCACCATCTTATTAGGCTGTGTGGCTGGTATATCGTTGATAGTGGGTGGTATAGGCATTATGAATATTATGTATGTGAGTGTTACCGAGCGTACACGCGAGATAGGCTTACGTATGAGCGTGGGTGCTCGTGGTATAGATATTTTGAACCAGTTTTTGATTGAGGCCATCTTGCTTAGCGTAACAGGCGGACTGATAGGCGTATTGTTTGGCGTAGGGGCATCGTATGCGGTGAATGTTATTGCCCGTTGGCCCATCTACATTCAGCCCTGGAGCATCATCATGAGTTTTGCCGTATGTACGTTTACGGGCGTGTTCTTTGGTTGGTATCCTGCTAAAAAGGCTGCAAACCTTGACCCCATTGAGGCCATCCGCTATGAATAAGGTGTAGTAAGAGAAAGGTTTGTAGTGTTATCAACAACTGCATGCTCTGGAACCAATAAAATGTAAAGAACCAATAAAATGTAAAAAGAGGAATTGTATAGGTGCAATTCCTCTTTTTTTCTTAACTTTGCAATCTAGTTATGTGCATCATGCACCTATATAAAGCAGAAATAATGAAAAACAATAACAATACAATGATGACTGAAGCAACTGAACAAGGCAAGATGAACATTTATGACGTGATGACCACCTATGTGCGTGCTTTCTTTGAAGCCTATATGACGGGTGTGTTGGATGAGGCATACGCCGATGCCGATATGCAAGAAAAGCTGAAACCTAAGAATGTGAAACAGGCTATGCTTGATTGTTATGGTGAGGTGGGCGCCAGCTTCTTTGATCAGATGTTTTACACGATGGCACAACTGGCTTACGAAAATGTAGATGAGGCTGTAGCACGTGTGCAACGCGAGTGTGGCGAGCAAGCCGATATACCCCAATATATGCGTGTGGCCTGTGCTAACGACGCGCTATATGAGGCTATGGTAAACGAATATAAGCGCAACTTTGAGGCGCTACTTGCTGGTGGTATGCCCAATGTTCAAGAACATTTGGCCACCTGTGCGAAGGGCGAGGGCGTGGTTGTGGTGTCGAACGAACAAGCCATACGTTTGTTGGTGCGTTTGGTAATGCGCTCGTATGCTAAGGGTGTGCGCATGAAGCCTGAGAGCCATTGTCCGCTGAACCAAGTGTCGTTGCTACGTTTGCTCACACAGCATATAAACCTATTGGTACATGGCTGTGTTCTTGACGGCGATTTTGAAACGCTTGATGATTTGTTATTGCATGTTTGTGGAAATGAAAACGGCTTTAGGGCTATGTCTGACGAGATGAACACGGTGATGCGTCAGCTCGCCCAATAGCCATAAAGCCGTAAACAGTATTTTGATACAGAACAGAGTAGAGTAGAACAGAATAGAATAGGGTAGTAAGAAGCCTTACTACTGCCTATTTATTTCGATGTCGCTCTTTACGTTGTTACGTATCTTCTTCAGATATTTACGCATGCCCTCGGCATCCTTATTGTCGATAATCTCTAACAGTTCTTTCAGTTCGGTACGTATCTGCGCCACCGAGTCGTGTGTATAAGGGTTGAACAATATTTCTTGTAACAGATAATTGTCTTCGTTCAGCACGCCTTTCGCTATTTGCATATGGCGCTTAAAGGTGGTGCCAGGCGCATCTTGATGCTTCATAACGGCAGCAAACGTGAAGGTGCTAACAAATGGGATACTAAGCGAGTAGGCCACAGTGCGGTCGTGCTCGTCAAACGAATATTCATAGATATTAAGTCCTAACTTGCTATACAGGTCGCGGAAGAAGATGCGTCCCATATAGTCGCCCTCGTTAATAATGATGGCATTTTCTTCGCTCAGCTGGTTAAGGTTGGCGAAGGTAGGGCCAAACATGGGGTGAGTAGAAACGTAAGGGTGACCAGTGGTTTCGTAGAAGGCTTTCAGCCCTGTCTTTACTGAGGCGATGTCGCTGATGATGCAGTCGTCGGTAAGGTAGGGTAGCACCTCTTTAAATGCAGCAACGGTATATTTTACGGTTACGGCATTAATCACCAGTTGTGGCTTAAACTCTTTAATTTCTTCTGGCGTAGTGAAGCGCTGGCAGTTGTAGGTAAAGCGCATGCGCATGGGGTCTTTCTCGTAGACAGCCGTCTCGTGCTCGAAGCTGAGCAGGTCGAGAAAGAAACTTCCCATTTTGCCTGCACCTAATACTAATATCTTCATGAACGTTGAATTATATCTTTTGGGTTTTAAGTTGTAAACTTATTGATTGATGATTTCCATCTGCTGGCGTACTGACTCTTCATGCACTTGCTCGAATACTGCTTTGATGAATTCAGAATCCATACCGCAGAGCGAACCTTGTGCACCACGTTTATTAAGAATTTCGTTGTAACGTGAGGTTTGTAGCACCGTCATGTTGTGCTCTTTCTTGTATTGGCCTATCTCACGGCACACGCGCATACGTTTTGCTAAGAGCTCCATCAGTTGGTTGTCGAGGTCGTCAATTTGTTTGCGCAGTTCATGTATGCCTTCCGTGGTAACCTTTTCGTCGCGAATGACAAGCAGGCCGAGAATGTAGTCGAGCACATCGGGGGTAACCTGTTGTTTAGCATCGCTCCAGGCGTTGTCGGGTGAGCAGTGGCTTTCAACGATGAGGCCGTCGAAGCCAAGATCCATGGCCTGCTGGCAAAGAGGGGCTATCAGTTCGCGGCGTCCGCCGATATGGCTGGGGTCGCAGATGATGGGCAACTCGGGTATACGCCGACGCAACTCGATAGGAATTTGCCACATAGGCAAGTTGCGGTATATCTTTTTGTCGTAGCTTGAGAAACCACGGTGTATGGCGGCGAGACGTTTTACACCCGCCTGGTTGATACGTTCGAGGGCGCCAATCCACAGTTCAAGGTCGGGGTTAACGGGGTTCTTTACCATGACCGGAATGTCTACACCTTTCAAGCTATCGGCCAAGGCTTGCATGGCAAAGGGGTTGGCCGAGGTGCGGGCGCCTACCCACAGCACATCAATGCCATATTTCAGTGCCAGCTCTACATGTTCGGGGGTGGCAACCTCGGTGGCTACCAGCATGCCTGTTTCTTCTTTTACCTGTTTCATCCAGGGCAGTGCCTGTTCGCCATTGCCTTCAAAACCTCCTGGTTTGGTACGTGGCTTCCATATACCAGCTCTAAACATGTGGCATCCGCGCTCTGCCAGCTGGCGTGCGGTGGTCATTACTTGTTCTTCGGTCTCGGCCGAGCAAGGGCCTGCTATAACGATAGGACGTTCGTTGTCGCTTGGTAAGTTAAGGGGCTTCAGTTCTAATTCCATAATTATTTGGTGTTTATTGTGTTATGTTGTTTTGTTTATGCTCTCTATATATATGATTGTTACTTTTTTGTACCATTATTACTTTTTTTGTACAATTATTACTTGAATTCGGCCTGTATGCGCTGCAAGGCTTCTTTTATTTTTTCGTCCTTGGCACAGAGGCTGATACGTATATATCGTTTTCCGTTACTGCCGAAGATGAAGCCTGGAGTGATAAACACACGAGCTTTATGCAGCACGCGTTCGGTCAGTTCTTCGGCGTCGGCATAACTGTCGGGTATGCGTCCCCACAGAAACATGCCCACCTGTGAAGGGTCGTAGGTGCAACCCAGTGTGGTCATGATTTGTTCTGCAATATCGCGACGGCGGCGGTAGGTGTTGATGTTTGCTTCGCGATGCCACTCAGCGGTATTGGTGTTATAGGCTTCAGCAGCAGCCAGTTGTAGGCCACGGAAGGTGCCCGAGTCGATATTGCTCTTTATCTTCAATATCCATGAGATGAAGGTGGCGTTAGATGCGCACATGCCTACGCGCCATCCTGGCATATTGTGGCTTTTCGACATCGAGTTGAATTCAATGCAGCAGTCTTTAGCGCCAGGCACTTGCAGAAGCGACATAGGATGCTCGTTCAGTATAAACGAGTAAGGGTTGTCGTTTACCACCACAATGCCGTGTTTCTTTGCGAACGCTACCAGGCGTTCGTAGGTTTCGCGCCGAGCATTACCACCTGTTGGCATGTTGGGATAGTTGGTCCACATTAGCTTCACATTGCTGAGGTCCATCTGTTCTAGTTCCTCAAAGTCGGGTTGCCAGCCATTGTCTTCTCGCAAGTTATAGTTAACAATCTGTGCGCCCAATATTTTACTTAGCGATGTATAGGTGGGGTAGCCAGGATTGGGCACCAGCACCTTTTCACCCGGATTAACAAATGCCAAGGTAACGTGTAAGATGCCCTCTTTTGAGCCGATGAGTGGCTGCACCTCGGTGCTAGGATCAAGGTCGACATTGTACCATTGTTTGTAGAAATGGGCCATGGCCTGTCGCAGTTCGGGTGTTCCCATGGTGGGCTGATAGCCGTGGGCATTGGGTTGTGCTGCTACCTCGCACAGTTTTTTTACCGTTTGTGCTGAGGGAGGCATATCGGGTGATCCGATGGCCAATGAGATGATGTCTTGTCCTTCAGCGTTCAGTTTAGCCACCTCTTTCAGTTTACGGCTGAAATAATATTCTTGTACAGCCGAAACACGTTCGGCGGGAGTGATGTTCTGTATCATGCGTCGTGTTTTTTTTTGAATGAAGTGAATGTTAGAAACCAGTATATTCGCCCAAGATCTTCAAGTCGCTGGTGAGGGGTATGATGGCATCTATGCTCTGGTGGTAGCGCGTAAGGTTGTTATAGGTTACGTCTACATAGAACAAGTATTCCCATTCGCGCCCTATGATGGGCAACGACTGTATCTTGGTGAGATTAATGTCGTAGAACGATAAGATGGTGAGCACCTTTGACAAACTGCCTTCTTCGTGTGGGATACGGAACACGAGGCTGGCCTTGTTTACCTTTTCCATAGGCCGCAGCAAGTCGGCTTTGTTTGGATGGCATACCAGCAAGAAGCGAGTGTAGTTGTGCTTATTATCTTCGATATGATCTTCTAATATCTTGAGGCCATACAGTTTGGCAGCGGCAGCGTTGCAGATGGCGGCCCAGCCATGACACTGGTTTTTGCTGATAAATTCGGCCGACCCTGCAGTGTCTTCTGCTTCTACTGCCTTCAGTCCTGGGTGATTAGCCAGATACTTGTTACACTGCATTAAGGCCACGGGGTGCGAATGAACCTCGTTGATAGTGTCCCAGTTGTCGTCGGGCAAGCAGCAAATGCAGTGGTGTATCTGTAGCTTATGTTCGCCAGCGATGGTTGCTCCCGAGTCGCGAAGCAATTGATAGTTGTGCAATAGGCTTCCTGCAATGGTGTTTTCGATGGCCACCATACCTATGACGGTAGGGTCGCGCTTGATGTTCTCAAACACCTGTTCGAAGGTAGCGCAGCAAATCAGCTGTATTTGTTCGCCGCTGAAATGTTCGTGTGCGGCAATATCGTGAAACGAGGCGTTGAAACCCTGTATGGCAATTCTTTTCATCTTTTGTTTTTTGTCTTTGTTGTTTATAAGAACCTTTTTAAACTGTTTGTTGTTTGTAAGAACCTTTAAAAAGAAAAAGTCCCGCTGTCACTGGTATGTGAAGCGGGACTTTAGTATTTGTTTCCTATAAGTTGAAATTTTGCACGCAACTTCCCGCTTCACAATTGCTTGCAAAGTAAAAATAAAAGTAATAAAAAGATGCGTACAGTTTCATAGCTATATTTCTTTTTTTTTGAGATTCTTGTTCTTTTTCCTTGATGATGGCGAATGTGGGGCTTCTATCGTCAATTTGTTATTTGATAGTTGCAAAAGTATAACATTTTTTTGTTACTGACAAGAAAAAAGCGAGAAAATGTTATTATTTTCGCATTTTCTCTACTATTCAGAGAAAATGCCATAAGGGTCCATACTTCTGTATTTTGCCTTTACCTTGCTTTCGATGCCCTCGGCGCTGTATTCGCCACTGATGTTGCTGGCCGTGTTGGAGTCAAGTTCAAGCACCTGTTTCATATCTTCGCTTGCGCCTTTGCTGTCGCCTGTTGCCATTCGAATGGCGCCACGCTCTTTAAATGCTGCTAAGCAGAAGGGGTTAACGTCGAGCACACGGCCGTAGGCTTCAATAGCCTCGTTGTGCATGGCCTTTGCTTCGTATATCCGAGCCACCAGTAGCAGTATGTCTTCATTGTCGGGGCATTGTTCTTGCAGCATCTTTGCATCTTCCTCGGCACCGTTAGCATCGCCCATTTTTAGCAGCAAGTCGGCGCGCATCAGTCGTGCCTCGGCAAAATCGTCTTTCAGTGTGATAGCTTTTGTTAGCAGCGCTATGGCCTGAATGGTGTTGCCTTGTCCGTTGCAAGCCCTTGCGTAGGCAAAGAGCACGCCCGTGTTTTCTTTATCCAGCTCCATAGCACGTATGCAGGTGGTGGCCATGTTGTCATAGTTTTCGGCCATGAAATATACCTCGGCCAAACGTATGAAGATAGAAATATTGTCGGGTTGTGCCTCGGTTAGTATTTGCAGTTGTTCAGCAGCCAAGGGCAGCTGGTCGGTATGTATGTATGCCTGTGACAGATAGTCGCGACACTCTAAATCGTTTTTCAACTGCAGTGCGTGTGTGAAGCATTGCACAGCGAAGGCCGATTGTCCCTGGCGCAAAGCTCTGACACCGTCGTATTTCAGTGTATCAAACTGTTTGTTGTCGTTTTCTTTCTTTTTGTTGTCGGTAGGCTGGTCGCTGCCTCCGAATAGTTTCTTTAAAAAGCCCATAAATAGTACTTTATCTTATTTTTTAGTTATTATTTTGTTCTTTTAGAGAATGAATGTTTTTATCAGATGAAGAATATCTTTCAGAAGAAGAATATCTTATCAGAAGAAGAATATCTTATCAGAAGAAGAATATCTTATCAGAAGAAGAATATCTTTCCAGAAGAAGAATATCTTTCCAGATGAAAACTTACATTAGTTCTTGCGGGCTACTGATGAAGGTGGTAGCGCCATGCTGAAGCAAGAATTCTTTGTCGCGAAATCCCCACAGCACGCTGATGCATGGTATGCCGCTGTTTTGTGCTGTCATTACATCAACATCGCTATCGCCTATATACACGGCCCCTTTACTGCTTACCCCCATTTGTCGTAGCGCCTCGAGCACGGTGTCGGGTGCTGGCTTTTTCCTAATGTCTTCTCGCTCGCCAATGGCCACGGGCACAAGGTGAGCAAAGAAGTGCTGGCACAGATCGCGTGTGGCAGCATAAAACTTGTTGCTCACCACGGCCACGTTTTTTCCTTCGTTGTGCAGCTGTTGCAGCATCTCCATAATGCCAGGGTAGGGCTTTGTGGTGTCGAGGTTGTGCTGCATATAGTGCTGTCGAAAGGTGGCATATGTGTTGTCGAAGTCGGGATTGTCAGTTCCTCCTGGTATGGCACGTTCCATCAGTTTCTTTACACCATTTCCCACAAACTGTCGCACCTCGTCAAGTGTGCGTTCTGGCATGTGGTGTGTGCGCAGGGCATAGTTGGTGCTTGCAGCCAAATCGTTGAGAGTGCTTAGTAGGGTGCCGTCAAGATCGAAGATATATGTTTCGTATTGATGCATTGTTTTTTGTTTATTATATCTTTTTTTATTTTACGATAACCTTCTTTACAGTGCCGTTGCACATCTGCACAATGTTGATGCCCTGTTGCAGCTGTTGCAGCTTTTTGCCATCAATGGTGTAGATGCCCTTAATGCCGTTATCGTCTTTAGCATTGATGTTGCTGATGCCCGAAGCTGTATCGCTAAGAGCGATGTTGAGCGTTACATCTGCATCGGCAAAGTGTACCGAGCGTGTGACAGCGGTATAGCCCTCGGCGCTGATGGTGGCATTATAGTCGAGGTTCGACTTAAATACCTCTATGTTATATAGCCCATTGGCATCGGTGGTAGCTGTGTAGCGCACCTGTCCTGATTGCAGTGTAATGGTGGCGTTGGCAATAGGAACTGCGGTCTGCTGTTCGGTTACCTTACCGCTCACCATACGTTGTTTTGTGTTATAGCCTATGCCGATAACGGGCAACGCATCGTGGAAGATGGTGGTGCTGGCCAGCTGGCTTGCATCAACGTTGGCACGTGTAATGCTACGGTTTTGCATCATAACGCCCTTTGTGGCAGCAAAGAAGTTGCGGGTGCCAGAATCGGTAGAGCCCAAGAAGGCTATGCGTAGGTTTCCGCCAGTATATACAAAGGGTTTAATCAAGGTAATATTCATGATTCGTGCATACACATCCTCGGTGCCATCTTTAAACAATAATATCTTACCGTTATACACCTCTGTCATGGCGCTACGGTCGGTCATGGTGTATTCGCTGCTGGCGTTAGGTGCTATGGTGTTGGCACTGGTGTTTTGCAAGTATACCTTTACGTTTACAAAGGCATCTTCGCCCAAGTTTGCGCCATACCATGATATTGATTTGATGGCAGTGCCTGGCTTTAGTCCCAGTTCTTCGGCCGTGTATATAGCCTCGCTTTCACCATTATAATTATAGGGGTCGAAGGGGGCGGAGTTAGAGTAGCTATGACTCACCAGCTTATCGGTAAGCGTTCTTACCAGTGTGGTTTCTTCTTCAACATCAATCTTTATAATGTCTGACGTTATTTCGCCCTCGTTGGTGATCCATTTCCAATATCCGTTCAGTGTTCCTTCTTTATGCGGAGTGATGCTAAGGCTGATGTTACGTTCGCCCATGGCTGCCAGTTCTTCCGAAGGTACATAGCCCATACACTCGTCGTCGAGATAGAACGCTACCTTATAGCTGTCGGCGGTTTCGGCGTGGTTCATCACGTTGTGCAGTGTGGCGCTAACGTTGATGGGCGAGTTTACCTGTCCCTCGCTGTCGCCCTTTACGTTATCAAAATAGGCGTTGTGTGTGGTAGGTACTGGGCTAAAGTTAGTGATAATATTATCGAGATACACGCATCCTGCCTCAAAGGCAATATACCATTCGCCTGTGGGTATGTTGTTGATGGCGAAGGGTGTGAAGCCGTAGTAGTATCCTTCCCAACTGGGAGCAAATGTTTGGTTTGACATCTCGTTGGCCTTTATTTCGCGCAGCAGTTGCCAGTTATTGCGGTCGGCCGAATAGTAGATGTTTACATACGAGAAATTGTCGTATACTTTTGACAGCCAGAAGTAAAGCTCTTCGCCCTCTTGCACCTTCATTTTGGGCAAGATAAGCTTTACGGGTTCCTGTTTCGTGTTTCGCAAGCAATAGTGATTGTTAATGCTGTAAACATAGTTGGGCATATCGTCAATAAACCATGCGTTGTTATTGACGAATCCTTCGGGCAACTGCTCATTTTCAAAGTCGTAGAACAGTTGTTGGTCGGTAGGCGTATATCCTTTCAGGTCGATGCCGATGTCAACGCCGCCGTCCCCCTTCACCGTCAGTTGTCCTTGTTTGTTGCCTTTAACATCGGTTGTCATGCTGATGCTGAAGGCAATGCTGTCGTGCCCTGCAATGTCGATAGGAGCGTTGAGTGAAGCCTTAAAGCCTGGTGTGGTTGATAGGGTGGTGATGTGTTGTGGTTGCGCCCCCATGTTGCGCAGCATAAGGTTTACCGTTACCTCTTTGCGCGAGGCTCCAAACTCGATGCTGTTTCCTGTTACCATGGGCGTAGTGCCGTAAGCACCTGTAAGACGAAAGTCGGGGGCGAAGCTTGAGGGTGTAACGATGGGCAGATATACGATGTTTCCGCTTAGTTCTTCTTTGATATACAGTTCGGCAGTGGGGTATTGTTTGCTGCTTAGTTCGGCCTCCATGATGATGGGTTCTGAGGTTTCGGCGGGCTTCAGCGTTTGTTGTATGTTGATGGTAGCCAGTACATTATCGGTGTACAGCTCTTTAAGGTTGAGGGTGTAGCCTTTGGTGCCAGGTTGCAACGTAAGGTCGCCACTATTTACGACCTGTACCTTATACGTAACCTTATATTTTCCCTCGGCATTGCAGTCGGCATACTTGCCACCGTTCCACACTGCTTGAGTGATGCTGAGTGCTTGCACCTGATTTACGTCGGCCTCTTCGGCTTCAAAATTGTCGATGGCCACGTTGCTGCCACGTATGCCGATGCGTGTTCCAGCGGGCATGGTGGGAAGCTCTACCTTTGTAAAGTGTTCGTATTCAAGTTGGTATACAGTGGGCGTAATTTCGTCGCCCATCACCAGCTTTCCGCCTTCTTCAGTAACCTTAAAGAAGCGTATGCCTGCCGACGACGATCCTTTGCGAGTGGTTTTGGCCATGATGCTCATTTTTCCTTTCACCACGGGCGACACAAGTAGGTCATTGATGAGGTGTTCTTCTTGCGTGTCCCAGTCAACCATCACTTGACTGCTTACCTCCATGTATCCTGTATTGTCTACGCCTCCTGTGGTATGGTAGGTGTATTTAGCATAGCCGTCGAGGAAGAAGTCGACGATATGTCCCCAGCTCGATCCCACTGCAAAGTCGTGCTCTGTGGTGTTGATGTCGATATTAAAGTTCATTGTGTAAGGTTTTACCGTAGTGGCTTTCATACCCAACACGCAACACCATATCATGAGTGTTGACAGGAAAAGTTTTGTTTTTTGCATCTTCTTGGCCGTTTTTGTAGTAAAACAAAGTGACGAGCGGACAAGTGACGAGGGTGTGTCAAAATAGAAGTTAAAAGAAGTTTGGGCTTCGCCCGAAGTTAA
>USAI01000017.1 GCA_900552675.1 uncultured Prevotella sp. | reverse complement strand
AAAAAGGAGTCTGGGTATCTTAAAGTAGGACGGTGGTCTCCGTGCCCCGTCCTCCAGCACCCAACTGATAATACTGATGAAGCGAAATAGTTATCTCATGGAGGACGGGGCACGGAGGCCACCGTCCTACTATGATATCCCCTGCTTGATTAGTCTTGCACCTCTACGTTAATGTAGGGGGCGCCGCGTTTCTATGACTATAGGTTAAGCAAAGCAAAAACAAGATGGCTTTGGGGCAGAATAATCTTTAAAAAAAGAAAAAATGTTATGCCATGTGTAGCTTATTTCATATATTTGCGTCTTATAAACAAAAACGAATAACCACAAATTAAGAAAGCAAAAATGAACAAACCAAAAAATTTGACAGCAATTATCATCGCAGCCGTAGCGCTACTGCTCGTGCTGTGGGGCGTAAGCGGATACAACGGCATCGTTGAAATGGACGAGAACGTAAATAACCAATGGGCAAATGTTGAAGCACAATATCAGCGCAGAACCGACCTCATACCTAACTTGGTGAGCACCGTAAAGGGCTATGCCGCACACGAAAAGAGCACGCTGGAGGCCGTTATGCAGGCACGCTCGCAGGCCACACAGGTGAAAATTGACCCCGCCAACTGCACACCCGAACAGCTGGCTGCCTACCAAAAGGCACAGGGCGACGTAACCACTGCACTGGGCAAACTGCTGGCCATAACTGAAAACTACCCCCAACTGAAGGCCAACGAAAACTTTATGGAACTGCAAAGCCAGCTGGAGGGCACCGAGAACCGCATCACGGTGGCTCGTCGCGACTTCAACGCTGCTGCTAAAGAGTATAACACCGTGATACGTAAGTTTCCTAAGAACATCATCGCCTCAATAGGTGGCTTTGAGAAACACAACTATTTTGAGGCCGAGGCTGGAGCTGAGAAAGCACCAAAGGTTGAGTTTTAAGTTAACACATAATGCAAGACAAAACTGCAATGAACACTTCAGGTGCTCGGCATAAACCGCGCTATCGCTTAAAAGCCCCATGGCTGCGTAGCCTGCTCATCATGGCTTGCATGGTGCTGCTATCGGGGCCGCTAAGCGCAATGACGATAGATGAGGTGCCCAACATACACCTGAAAGATGCTCGACAATATGTTACCGACCCGTCGGCCATCCTCTCTACGGCTGCGCGCGACAGCATCAACCTGATGTTGGGGCAACTGGAAAAGGGCTCGGGCATTGAGGTGGCTGTTGTGATGCTGCCCTCGATAGGCAACGACGACATCTTCGACTTTGCCCACAACCTGTTTCGTAAATGGGGCATTGGCAAGAAGAAAGAGAACAATGGCTTGCTGGTGCTCTTTGTCATGGATCAGCACAAGGTGCGCTTCACCACAGGCTACGGCCTTGAAGGCACCCTGACCGATGCGCTATCAAAACGCATACAGATGAACGAAATGGTGCCCGCCTTTAAAGAAGGAAAATGGGACGAAGGCATGGTGAAGGGCGTGCACGCAACGGTAGCAATACTGAAGGGTGAGGTGGCCGCCGACCAGTATGGCGCCACTAACGCTAACGGCAACGACGAAGAGCTAACCACCTTCGACGTTATTGCCATCAGCATGGTGTTTATCATCATCATTCTCGTCATCGTGCTGGCTTGCCGCGACAAGAAATGCCCTAAATGTAAAAAGCATGCCATGAAGACGGTAAGCACGCAAAGGCTGAAGATAGCGTTGGGGCACGGACGCGTAAAACGCATCATACGCACCACCTATGTGTGCCAAAACTGCGGGCACCAGATAACACACGACACCGACGATAACGACGATGACAAGCTGAACGCTGCGCTGGCAGCCGCCTCTATAGCACGCATGGCCATGCGAGGCTCGTCGGGAGGTTCTACAGGAGGCAGCTTCGGTGGAGGTTCGACGGGTGGCGGTGGATCAACCTCGGGCTGGTAACACGCTATGTTGTAAGACCGTAATGTTTTTAGGATTGCAAATATATATAAAGTAAAAAGGAACGATATGGAAACGATAAAGACAAGACGAAGCATCAGAAAATATCAGAAGCGCGACGTAGACAACGCCCTTCTGAAACAACTGCTGGAAGAGGCCGAGCGCACACAAACCATGGGCAACCTGCAGCTATACAGCGTGGTAGCCACACGCAACAGCGAAATAAAGGAGCAGCTGGCACCTGCACACTTTAACCAACCCATGGTAACCGATGCCCCTGTGGTGCTTACCTTTTGCGCCGACTTTCGACGCACCACACTGTGGGCCGAGCAACGACAGGCCGACCCCGGCTACGACAATTTTCTGTCGTTCATGAACGCTGCTACCGATGCACTGCTGTTCTGCCAAACGTTTTGCAATCTGGCCGAAGAGAAAGGCTTGGGATGCTGCTTCTTAGGCACCACTGTCTATATGCCCGACGCTATTATCGACGTGCTGCATCTGCCACAACTGGTGTTTCCCGTGGCCACCATCACCTTAGGATGGCCCGACGAGCAGCCTCCCCTATCTGACCGCTTGCCACTATCCAGCATCTTGCACACCGACGTATACCACGACTACGACACCCACGCCATCGACCGTGCCTACGCCTACAAAGAGCAGATTGAAGAAAACCAACACTTTGTGGCCATCAACCACAAAGAAACGCTGGCTCAGGTGTTTACCGACTGCCGATACACACGCCGCGATAACGAAGCCATGTCAGAAGGCATGCTAAAAGCCTTGCGCCGCCAAGGTTTCTTGAAATAAAATATTGACAAGGAGAAAGCCCATATCTCGTGCTACAGATGCACAATGGATATGGGCTTTTTAATGATTCAGCAATTCAGCCTAAGAGAGGAACTGGCTTGCAACAGCCTCCACTTAAGCTATTTCACGAAAACCTTCTTTCCGTTTATTATATATATACCATGTGTTGGCTTATTTACGGGCATACCATAAAGATTATATACCGTATTGCTCTTTATTGATGATACATGCGTTTCTCTCCCACCATCAATACCAGTGTCTACCATATCGGGGTAAAGAGTTTCCCAACCAAATACACGGTAGAAGAATGGGCGATAGAAGTCTGCACTACCTTCTTCATTAAAATTATCCCAAAAACTATCGGCATCAGAGTTAGTAGAGAACACCAATTCGCCCTCACGCGACAATGCAGGATGTAGGTTTACCATATATAACCAGTGATACTTTGTAGAGCCTAACTTATCCAACTTATCGGGCAAGCGGAACAGCAGTTTGCGCTCATCAAAAGGCCCCCATGGATACTTTGAGCGATAGATATAAACATTCGGGCTGAAGACGGGGGCTTGCGATGTCATAAAATACCAATCGCCTTTTTTAAACACCCATGGCAACATAATTGCTCCATCTTTTGCTGTCACTACATTAGAGCGTTTCATGGTTATAGCATCTGGATAATTGTCTTGCCACGCCCAGGTGCCATCAGTATTCTTTACATAATACTGCCATGCACTATACAGATCGTGTGTTGCGGTGCGAGCCACTACCATATCAGTGCTATTGGCACCATACAAATAGGTATGGCCGTCTTCATCTTCCCACAGAGTAGAACCATACGACACCGAGTTGCTATTTACATTATGCTTCACATGCTCAAGGTGCAGATAGTTACCTGCCTTAGGTAAATAGTCGGGAATCTCGTCTAGATAATAGCCCTTAGGCTCGCTACCTGTAAGGCTATAGGTAGCTAAAGCCGTACCAGTATTGCGCAACTCGTCCGATTTTGTACCTATCCATATCATTTGCAGTTTTCCATCATATATGGTACCATCACCACTCCAATATACCATACCTTGATCAATATCGCCAGCAGCAATCTCTGCATCTGTTTTCTCGCCTTCAGGATGGCGCAGATGTGTGCGAGCATGGAAGTAACGCTCTTCCTGCGGTTTCTTCCAGTTTACATAATCAGCCAACCACACAAGGTCAGCATCTGTCTCACCCAGCACCCCATCGTGTGCTTTTTGCACCATGATACTATTGCGAGGAAAACTACAGCTACCACGTGCACGTTTCTTTGCATCAACCACGCCATAGAAGCTGTCGTTAAAGGTCCAAAACACATCGCCATTAGGCAAACCAACGGTCAGCACGCCATCGCCACCATTCCATCCACGTGTACGTGTGAACAGCGCATTATATTTACAATCTTTATACGCACTAACAGTGGCCAAAGCAGTACTGTTATGCATCGGTTCAAGTTGCCATTCAGAAGGTTTAGCATATTCGTCATTAGTATAATCGTAAGAACCATCAGCATTAGTAACCACTACCCGCGTATCGGTATAATAAACATTGTTAATATTGTTACCAGCAAAAGTTGCTACACGTGTGTTCCAGTCGCGATCAGACACGCCTATATTGTTCAGCTGGTCAGCATTTATCTGTCCTGCTACATAGTCGAGATAGTAAACCCCCGTTTTATCTTCAGATGTAGCTATCTCGAATGTTACATAAATAGAGTCGACGTCCAACGAACGATTTTTGTTGTTGAACATACTTTTAAAATCGGTTTTTGTAGCATAGCCCACCCATGTATATCCGTCTTTCGGATAATCGGCATTTAGCAAATCGGTATACTGCTGATTGAACACCAGTTGGCGTTTGATAATACTATTATATTCGGCATCACCAAGGTCGGTAGTAGATTTCGGCACTTGTGTCATCACTATGGTGCCATCAACCTCCCAACCAATAGGTATGCGCACGCCAAACAGTCCGTAGATATGTTTTACCTCGCCATTATCGTTCGTATTGGTGCCTTTCACCACCATTTTGCCCGTAATGACCCCACCGCGAACCGTTTTATGACTTTGCTGTAACAATGTTATTTTATAACACGAGACCATAGTTGCCACAACCATAGCAACAACAGCTAAGGATATGAATCGTGAAGAATAAAAAAAAGATTTATGCATAAAGAAAGAAAAAGTGTTTATTTTGGTATCCTATAACATTTTGTTGATAACAAGTAACAAGCGAGAAGCCCCCCAAAAAAAAGAGAAGACTTCACACCTGTTACCTGTATCTCTTCATTTACATTGATACCCGTTATTTACTGAAGAATTTCTTAAAGAAGAGCAACTGATAATCAATTGAGTTGGCCCAATACTGCTTATTATGAGCACCGGGGCGTGTGATAAAGTCGTGATCAATGCCACGACCTAACAAACGTTTGTGCAGGTCTTTGTTCACCTCAAGGAAGAAGTCGGCTTCGCCACAATCAATAATAAGGGCAAGGTCGCCATTCTCAATGCGCGAGATATTGTTTACCACGGTGTGCTCGTCCCACACTTGTTTGTTGGCAGCCATCTCGCCCAGCTCGTCCTTGATGTTCCAGTTCTGCGGGAAAGGACGAATGTCAACACCTCCGCTGGTGCTACCTGCAGCGCCAAACACGTCTTTATGACGCATAGCAGTGTGAAGGGCTCCGTGTCCGCCCATGCTCAAGCCCGTGATGGCACGGTGCATGCGGTCAGCAATGGTGCGATAGTGGCTGTCAACATACTGTACCAGTTCGCTGCTCATAAAGGTTTCAAAGCGCACGTCTTTATGCTGAGGGCTATCAAAATACCATGAATTGTTAACGCTGGGGGTAACAAAAATCATGTGTAGGCTATCAGCAATGTCGGCCAAGTTGGGTTTTATCTCCACCCACGAATTGTTATTGCCAAAGGCGCCATGCAGCAGATACACCACGGGGCATGCCTTTTTGTTGTTGGTGGGATAAGTTACAGTAACATCGATGTTGCGCTTCATTGAGGGGCTAAACACCTTGATGGTCTCGGTACGTCCTGCCCAGGCAGCCAATGTGGTTGTCAAAAGCAGAAAAAAGAATAACATTTTTTTCATTTCTTATGCATTTTATATATATTAAACAATATTCGTATATTATATGTGAGCAAGCGTACCAAAACCCCTGTGTGTTTTATGAAAGCCCCCTACAAGCCAACTTTACAATTTTACTGGCGTGAGCGTAATGCGATGGCTCACAGGTTTATTAATATCATATATCTTATCAACGAGCACATCCATTTGCTTGTTCATGGCCTCGCGCACCTCACGATGTATCATGCGGTCGTAAAGATTGGCTTTCGAGTGTACCCACACATCATTAGGATCGTTGTTAAGGAAGGTTTGTGCTGCTTTATGGTCGTTCTGTTCCAGCATACCATGCTTCATAAAGAAGTTGTACTGTAACCAACCATAGTCACGAAACTGGCGTTCTATCTCCCAACGCATTTCATTCAGTTCCATCACAGCTTTGGCCTGCACATATTGCGGGGTATAATCATAAGTCGCCAAATTGATACCTTCTGCCAACTGAGTTGCACTAAGGGTGTCAATCATCACATCATCAATCTCAAGGCTATAATTGCCTTTCAACCCCTTTACACAGAAGGCCTCATTATCCATTTCCTGCATAAACTGTGGAATAACCTTTAGGGCAGCCTTCTGCTGACGATGAAACTCCCAACCACGTGCAATGGTGTCGATGGGGTAAGGCAGCGAGTTGGCAAGATAGTCGAAAGTAACAATACCGCGGTTATTTTTCAGATTGTTTACCGTGCAGTTGCCGCTTCGTAACACTTTGCGAGCCTTGGCATCTACTGCCACATCGGCCACATATTTACCCGCCATGCCTTGTGCTTTCAAAAACTCGTAGGCCATCACCAGGTGGCCATCATTGTCAGGATGTATACGGTCACTACCATTAATAGTAAACTTAGGGTCTTTTGCTTGGTTATCAGCATTTATCTTGTTCATAGGAGCCCAAAAATCTACCATCTCCCAGTGATTGGCCTTAGCAACCGAGTCTTGCAACGCTACAATCTTTCCTATTGTGTTGTTTTTGTTTTTAAACACATTATCATTAAACGTTGAGGTTTGATCATAAGGCGATGTTCCCACCATCACAATACGTGTATCAGTAAGGCCCTTAAGGCGTTGCTCTATCAGAGAGAAGTTATGTTTAGCCTGAGCATATTTCTCAGCAGCAAACTTTTCTGGCTGGTCGCCATTATACTCAAAATAGCCACTATCGTTCATGCCAAAAGTGAGCGTTAGCACGGTAGGACGTTTTGAAAACACGTCATAATCAAGACGGTTCAGTATTTCCTGTCCTGTATCACCACCAATGCCACAATTGGCCATCCACATTCGTTCCATAGGGAAATGCGTCATATAGTAGAGCCAAATGTACGAATGATAGTGTCCACCATCAGTAATACTATTTCCTACAAACGTCACACGGTCGCCTTTTTTAAAAGGTGCCACCTGTTGCGCCTCGGCTCCTATTGCACATGCCAGCAAGAGCGCGATGTAAGCGAAAGCCTTTTTCATCATAATCAAAATAAGAAATTGTTTGTTAATGGTTATTTATTATAATTTTTCTGCTTGAGCAGTGTGTGTGAGGGGTTACATCCACACCACAAGATAGGCATATATTGCTACTCGCACATATCATGGCACGCTATATATAAAACGTGCTGCCCACTTATTTTATTATATAATTAGTGTTTTTTTCAAAACATTGCTCTATCATTATTACGATGATAGCTTTTGTCTTTCATAACACCCTCTCGTTACATCAACACATCAGTTTACCTATTTCTGCCGAAAAGGCATCCATGCATCAGGCCACTAAGAGGGCCTGCCGAAGGCGAGCCAAAGCCAACGAGATATGGTTTTCTACAGTATTAACAGAGATGCCCAGCGTATCAGCAATATTATTATACCTCATTCCTTGCTCTCTACTCAGCATAAACACCTGTCGGCAGCGTCGTGGCAACCTATCAACAGCACGAGCTATGGCATGTTGTGTTTCTTTAAAATAAATATAATGGGCGGGATTCTCCATGTTAATAGTATCTACTATCAACGCCCATGCCCTATTGGTATATTCGCGTATGTAAGCTTCATGGCGCAACCTATCAAGACAGCGATTACGCACAGCGGCATAGGCATAAGCATATATGTCGGTTAAATCAGACAGTTCTTCGCGTCTCTCCCATAATATTAAGAATACATCTTGGGTAATATCGCGAGCATCCTCCATAGGCACCCAACGACACGCTTTCTCGGTCAACTGTGTAAAGTAGGTTTTGTACAATTCGGTTATATTCATTTCGGTAAACGATGTTGTTGATGTTGCAAAAGTAGCGCAAACCACACAGAAGAAACATAAGAATTGAACCGAAAAGAATAAAAATAGAACCAAGAAACAGGGTTTGGTTCTAAAAAGAGCCTTCTTGGTTGTTTTTTAACAGAAAAGCTTCATACAGCACTGAGAGCTAAATGTGTATGAAGCTTTTTCTGATACATAACTTAATAAACAATATGGCATTCCTGTGGCAGGATAAGTATTACCATAACTTAGACCAAAATCAGAGTCTGTGCCTTGTCGCGTATCAACAAATTGTGTTAAATCAGACGTTTTATCTATGTCCACCTTTTCATGCTTTTCAGGAAAAGTCTTATACATTGTTTTAGCATTAGCTGGAAGAAACTGAACTACCGTCAATGCACAAAAAAACAGAGTAAAAAATGTTTTATATTTCATCATTTAGCACCTTATAATTATATTATTAATATTCATTATTACAGACTGAATAACAGAGCATTAGCACAATTATACACCTTTACTTTTGCTTATATATAACGTTTAAAAAGGAAGCTACCACCAAGCCTTAAACATTATTTAACTACATTATTTTTAATTCCTTTTTTTTATTATTTTCGGCCCTCTTTTTATGGAGTATTTCCTTGCATAATCGATACCTTTTTTATAGTTTTGCACCAACGAGAATTAACTATAAGCTTTATTAAACACTAATGAAATCTATTTTACAAAATGAAACATTACTATAAATGGATAGCGACAGCAATGTTAGCGCTTTGCTTCTTCAGCACTACGTACACCCTGGCCAACAACTATGCTCAAAAAGTAAACACGCTAATAGGAACGAAGGGCGTAGGTCTCACCTCTGGCTATCTATATCCTGGCGCCACCTATCCACATGGTATGGTACAATTTACACCTTCTTATTTTTATAAGAGTGCAGGATTTGTCATCAACCAAAATAGTGGCGGAGGATGCGAACATATGGGAAATTTTCCTACTTTTCCCATAAAAGGACGCTTAACAGTATCTCCACACAATATACGCGATGCACGAATTAATGTGAGCGATGAACGAGGGCATGCTGGCTATTATAAAGCTATGGTTCAAAACGATATTTCCAGCGAGCTTACTGTCACCGCACGTACAGGTATGGCAAGATACACATTTCCTAAAGATGAGGTAAACGGCACTATCATAATTGGTGCGGGTGTAGCCGCAACGCCCATTGAACAGGCTGCTATAGCCATCACCAGCCCCACTACTTGTGAAGGCTATGCTGATGGAGGATATTTTTGTGGTATACGAACCCCTTACAAAGTGTATTTTGCAGCAGAATTTGACGTTCCTGCCCTTGAAACAGGCACATGGAAAGACAAACGCATACACCATCACGCCACCTTTGCTGAAGGTGCCTCATCAGGTGTCTATTTTACCTTCGACACACAAGCACATCATACCATACATTATAAAATAGGGATATCGTATGTATCGGTAGAAAATGCTAAAGCCAACTTGAAAGCCGAAAACTCAGGATGGAACTTTGCACAAACCGTTAATACTACTGAAGAAAAATGGAATGAATACCTAGGAAAGATTGAAGTCAAAGGCAATAATGAAGACCGCATATGCCAGTTCTATACGCACCTATACCGCTCATTCATACACCCCAGCATTTGTAGCGACGTAAATGGTGAATACATGGGTGCAGACTTCAAACCACACAACACTAATGGTATACAATATAGCCAACTGAGCAACTGGGACACCTATCGTACACAAATACAGCTACTAAGCATTATTGAACCAGACGTAGCCTCAGATATTGTTATATCACACCGCGACTTTGCAATGCAATCGGGCGGTGGTTTCCCACGTTGGGTACTGGCAAATATTGAGACAGGAATCATGCAAGGCGACCCTTCATCCATACTTGTATCAAACGCATGGGCTTTTGGTGCTCGCAACTATGACCCGAAACCCCTATTTGACATCATGCGTAAAGGAGCCGAAGAACCGGTAACCAAATCGCAAGACATAGAAACGCGTCCACACCTAAAACAATATCTTGAAAAAGGATACTGTAATGCTTCAATACAACTTGAATATACCTCTGCCGATTATGCTATCGCACAATTTGCCCTACATGCTGTGGGAGATGAATTCTCTAGTTGGCGATATTTTGCCATGGCACAATCATGGCGAAACTTATATAACCCCGAAACAACATGGCTACAGTCGCGCAATACCGATGGATCATGGAAGGCTCTGAGTGAAGATTTCCGTGAGGCTACCTATAAAGATTATTTTTGGATGGTGCCATACGACTTTAAAGGACTAGCCGACATTATCGGCGGATACAGCAAGGCAGAAAAACGATTAGATGAATACTTTGTACGACTAGATGCTGGGTATAACGACCCTTGGTTTGCTTCTGGCAACGAACCAAGCTTCGGAACACCATGGGCATATAACTGGATGGGATGCCCCTATAAGACACAGCACATTGTAAACCGCATTCTTAACGAACAATACAAATCAACAATTGATGGTTTGCCTGGCAACGATGACCTAGGTTCAATGGGAGCTTGGTATGTATGGGCATGCCTCGGTCTATATCCTGAGATACCTGGCGTAGGCGGTTTTTCACTCAATACACCTATCTTCACATCAGCAACCATACACCTGCCTAAAGCCGACATCGTTATACATGGTGGTTCTGAAAAGAATATATACATTCACGGCATGAAGGTAAACGGAAACACATATAATAGTACATGGCTTTCATGGGATATGCTACAAAAAGGAGCCATTATTGATTTCAAAATAGGCCGACACCCCAACAAAACATGGGGAAAAGGAATTCTACCCCCATCACAATCTGATAAAAAATAATACAACCATTTTTTACTTATGCTGAAACGACTTATACTTATATTCATACTAATAAGCAGTGTGCACCATATAAACGCCACACACTATCAATTTAAACATTATGACAGCAACGATGGTTTGTCGCAAAATTCAGTATTGAGCATCTGTCAAGACCACATCGGTTTCATGTGGTTTGGCACACGAAATGGTTTGTGTTGTTTCGATGGAAAAAGTTTTCGCACCTACCGTCGTAGCGAATTGCCAGGGGCACTCGGCAACGACCACATAAGCACCATATTTCAAGGTCCCAACAATGAACTTTGGATAGGTACCGATTGTGGCCTGTATATCTACTCTCCGATATCAGACTCCTTTCGTCTACTAAACGAGAAAGCAAACGACGGCACCACAATTACTGGCACCGTAAATATCATCGTCAGCAATAAAAAGAAAATATACATCGCAAGCCTTGGACAAGGAGTATTTGTGTATGATATTGCATCAAAAAAGTTGGTACACCATGCGCTTAAAGATACGCCTGCTATCATGAGTATGGCCATTGGCGATAACGACACGGTATGGGTAGGTTGTTTTAAAAGCGGTTTACACTATACCCAAGATAACTTTGCACACATTCTGGCTTATAAAGACGCACAAAACAACTATATACTAAAAGAACATTCAATTACAGGCATTGTCATCAAGGGCCAAGATTTATTTTTCAGTTCATCAACCAACGGCTTACACAAACTTCATTTTCCTTCACGCACGGTATCGTCATGTATTACAAGTCATGAGGGAAAGGGATTGTTTGCCCATAGCTTATTAAGTATTAACGACAATTTGCTGATGATGACTGAAACAGGACTTTTTGTCTACAATATCTCAAACGGTAGCCAATGTTTCTACAAAGAAGAAGCCACAAACCCTTACTCACTTTCTGACGATCATCTACAAACCGCTTTTCTTGACAAAGACGGTGGTATATGGATAGGAACTTATTTCGGAGGTGTAAATTATTCGCCGAACATGTCATATACCTTCGTCAACTATTTTCCACGAGTTGACATCGCCACCTCTCTCTACGGTAAACGTGTTAGACCGATTGATGAAGATAGTGCTGGACGTATATGGGTAGGAACAGAAGATGGCGGTCTTGGTTACCTATCCCCACAAACAGGACGTTTTCATAAAGTTCAACTAAGCACACACTCACGTAATATACAAAGCCTAAAAGTGATTGGTGATGAGCTGTGGGTGGGCGCTTTTCAAAGCGGAATAGAGGTTATTGACATACATACAGGGCATGTGTTACGACATCTACGCCAAACTCCTAACCAACAACTGAGCGACGACAACGTGTTTGCAATACAACCGCTGCACGATGGACGAGTGGCTATCGGTTCGTACGGTGGCCTTGATATATATTCACCCACTACACAATCGTTTGTTCGCATTTCTGAAATTCCTTCACACACCATATATGCTATTAAAGAAGATCACCAACGTAATCTATGGACAGCAGTTTATGGAAAAGGCATATACATGCTAAAACCCGGAACCCGTCATTGGAAATGCCTAACAAGCCATAGCTCAAACCTTGACAACGTTGTAAGCCTTTGCGAAGACTCGCGTGGTGGGTTATGGGCAATAACCGAAGGTAATGGTGTGTTCAGATACAACACTCGTACACACAAATTTGTATCGGTAGCCATACCCAGCTACAACTCTAAAAAAGTGGTTACAGGCATGGTAGAAGACCATCAGGGCAAGCTATGGATTACTACAAACGAAGGCTTGCTGCGTTATGACCCCTATACACAAGCAACACAAATATTTACCACTGCCAATGGGCTGCTTGACAACACCTTTAACCAAGGTTCTGCGTTTTGCAGTAGGTCAGGACGTATCTATATTGGTAGCCAAAGTGGGCTTACCGCCTTCTCTCCAAACAGTTTTACACACAGGGCAACGATATACCCTATTGTTGCCACTGACTTATTAGTTAACGGTTTACAGGTAAACAGGTTACAAGACAGCCAACTGTTAAAGCAAGATATCACGTTGGCTCGTAAGCTTACGCTCAACTACGATCAAAATTCTTTTGCCATAAAAATGGCAGTGCTCTCATATCGTGATGCACAGACACAACAATTAGAATATATGCTAGAAGGCTTTGATAAACAATGGCAGTATTTATTCAGCGATGGCTATATACGATATACGAACCTTCCGGCAGGACACTATACACTAATAGTGCGCAATATCTCGACAGGCAATAGCCAAACATATACATTAGACATTACGGTACGCACACCATGGTGGAACACTTGGTGGGCATGGCTTTTATATATTACAGCAATTGCTGCCATGATATATTTTGCCTATCGCTACCTTACACAACGCTCTGAAATGTTACACCGCATGGCGCTAAACAGGTTTAAATATGAAAAAGAGAAAGAACTATACCGTAGCAAAATAAATTTTTTCACCAATGTAGCGCACGAAATACGTACGCCACTCACACTTATCAAATGCCCGCTCACCGACATTATAGAAGATCCCAACATGAATGATACGATGCGTGAAAGTCTTACTATTGTTGATAAAAACGTTACCCGCTTATTAAATCTCACAAACCAGCTGCTCGACTTTCGTAAAACAGAGCAAGCGGGTTTACGTCTTAATATTGAGCGCTGCAACATTGGCGATGTAGTGAAAAATGTGTATGTGCGGTTTTCAAGCGTTATGAAAAAGAAAAACATAGAGCACAACTTATGCTTGCCCCACGAGCCCTTGTATGCTTATATTGACAGAGAAAGTTTCATAAAAATAATATCAAACTTAATAAACAATGCTGTAAAATACGGCGACAAACACATAAGCGTTACCGTGGGCGCTAATATACAAGAAGATTGTTTCAGTGTAAGAGTGGAAAACGATGGTGCTGTGATACCTCAGGCCTTACGCCAAAAGGTGTTTACCCCCTTCTTCAGAGCCGAAACGGCCACCACGGCATCTACCACTGGAACTGGCATCGGGCTGGCCTTAGCACGCACACTGACTGAGCTGCATGGCGGAACACTAACCATCGTCGACAGCAATGTGTATAACATCTTTGTTGTTAGTATTCCTGTTGGCAAGCAGGCAACGCTCCTGCTTACCGCTGACGAAACGCCTCTGCAAGCTACATTCAACAAAGAAGAAGCGGCCCCTACCGAAGAACTTGATATTGAGGAGACCGACATTGACAAGGTGGGCACCGTGCTGATAGTAGAAGATAATAAAGCCATGCAGCAATATGAAAAACAGCAAATGAGGCATCTGTATCACGTGCTTACAGCCGATAATGGGCAGGAGGCGCTGGAGGTTTTGAAAGAACATTCTGTAGACATTATTGTGTCAGACGCTATGATGGAACCCATTGACGGCTTTGAGCTTTGTAGACAAATAAAAGAGGACGTAAACTTCAGCCACATACCCTTCGTCTTACTAACAGCCCTTACGCTCGACTCGGCCAAGATCAAAGGTATGGAAAGCGGTGCCGACTCGTACATAGAGAAGCCCTTCTCTACCGATTATCTTCTTAATGTGATACAAAACTTGTTACGCACGCGCGAAAACATCAAGAAAGCATATGCTACATCACCATTTACGCCACAAGAGACCGTCTCTATTAGCAAAGCCGACGAGGCGTTTATTCAACGGTTAAAAGATGTGGTATCTGTACATCTGAAAGACAGCGAGTTTGGCATTACACAGTTGGCCAGCTATATGTGTATGAGCCGCACAAATCTTAACCGTAAGATACGTGGTACCTTTAACCTCACGCCCAACAATTATATCAAAATAGAACGTCTGAAGCTGGCCGCTCAGTTGATGAAAGACGGTGACTGCAAGGTAAATGAGGTTTGCTATACCGTGGGGTTTAGTTCTCCATCTTACTTTACACAATGCTTTCAAAAGCAGTTTGGTCTTTTACCTAAAGATTTTATTGGAGGCAATTAAAGAAAGAGTAGATAAAAAGAGAAAATAATAACACACACGCTTATCTCCCCTCTCTCTCTACACCTTCCGAATAAGCGAGTAGATAAAGACGCGTATCTTCATGGGCATGATGCGGGTGGTGAAGCGTATGGCCATGTTTTTCAGCATTTGAGGCAGCGAGGTGAAGCCCAAGCGGTGTATGTTTATTTGCACCACCACCTCGTCTTTAGCATAGCGCCATCCGCCACGGCGTGCCACCGTCTCGGGCGAATAGCGAAACCACAACAACGAGTGTTGAATGTTATAACACTTAGCGCCATTCATCAACATACGTATCCATAAGAAATAGTCTTCAGGGAAATACTCTACCAGATAGCCTTCGGCATCAAGCACCGCCTGCTTGCGATACATCACCGTGGGATGGTTAAAGGGGCAACGGCTCTTGGCATAACGCACTATCTCGCTGGCCGTCTCGGGCACCTTGCGCGTAGCACGACACTGGTTGGGCGAGTCGATAAACTCGTCAATCCATGCGCCCACCAGGGCATAGTCGGGGTGCGACTGCAAGAAGGCATACTGCTGTTCGAAACGTTGCGGCATGCAAATATCGTCGGTATCCATGCGAGCCACAATGTCGTGCTTGCAGAGCTGTAAGCCATCATTTAGGCAGTGGCCCAGTCCGCGATTTTCGGCATAGGCTACCACACGCAGCTCGCTATGCTGGCGTTGCATATCACTGATTATGGCGTCGAGCTCGGGCGTAAGGGGGCCATCTTTGATAAGCACCACCTCGTCAGCGCAAAGGGTTTGTGCAAACACGCTGTCAAGACTGGCTTTAAGAAAGGGAGCCTGCTCTTTCTTATACACCGACATCAGAACTGAAAATGGGGCTATGTGTGATGGTTTAATCATAAATTGGCTGCTTTTGTTACAATGATAACGCGACGATCGTGGTTTTATTGCAAACAATGGACAGCGATTATAAGGTAAAATTAAGAAAAGAATGCGAAAAGAGAGAAATATGGGCAAAAAAGCGTAACTTTGCAAGTCGATTACCTATTATTATAAGAGAGAATGAATATTGAGAGTGAATGGTTAAACCGCACCGAACGGTTAGTGGGGTCTGACATTATGCATAACATTACTGCCCAACGTGTTATTATTTTGGGCGTTGGCGGCGTGGGCAGTTGGTGTGCCGAAAGCTTAATACGATCAGGCATTAAGCAGCTCACCATTGTTGATGCCGACTGTGTTTGCGTTTCAAATATCAACAGACAACTGATGGCTACCACACGCACCGTGGGACAAGCAAAAGTTGAAGCGCTGAAAGAGCGATTGCTCGACATCAACCCCGAAGCCAACATTACCGCTATTCAAAAAATATTCAATGCCGATACGGCCGAGAGTTTCAATCTCGACCAATACGACTATATTGTCGATGCCATCGACAGCCTAAAAGACAAGGCGCTGCTGATGCTGAAAGCCTGTGAAACGAAGGCTAAATTCTTTTCGTCGATGGGCGCTGCGCTGAAGATGGACCCCACCCAAATCAGGGTGGCCGAATTCTGGAAGGTGCGTGGATGCCCCTTAGGTTCGGCTTTGCGCAAGAAATTCAAACACATGAAGGTGCGCCCTGCCCATAAATTCAGTTGCGTGTATAGCGAAGAGGTGCTTGAAAGCCGTGGCGAGGCCATGAGCAGCCCTGGCGACGTGATGTATAACAAGGTGCAGGTAAACGGCAGCATGGTACATATTACTGCCATCTTCGGGTTCACCATCGGCGGACTGGTGCTGAACGACATTTATCAGAAGACGTTAGGCGCGGTTTCGGCCTCAACACAAGCCTCTTCTACTGAAAACGCATAGAAAAGGTAGAAGATTATACAACATTTTAAACTTTTTTCAGTTATATAGATAACGGTGTTCAAAAACACACGACGAAAAAGAACATGTACCAAACAATAAACGCTGATATCACACACGACCGCATGAGCGTAGCCGAACGAGGGGTGAAACGCTTTGCCGACATTCTGTGCTCACTATTGGGCCTGATTGTCCTATCACCCGTCTTCTTGCTTATCATCGTGCTGATGAAGCGACAAGGCAACGGCCCCGTTTTCTTTCGCCAAGAGCGCATAGGATACAAAGGCAAGCCGTTCACCATCATTAAGTTTAGAACAATGAGCAGCGTCATTGAAGACAATGGCCCACAACTGGTAGCCAAGAGCGATAGTGCCAACTCTACCCCACTGGAGATGTTTCTTCGCGACCATCATCTCGACGAGTTGCCACAGTTGTGGAACGTGCTGAAGGGCGATATGTCGATTGTAGGGCCACGCCCCGAACGTCAATACTTCATCAACAAAATAATGGAGCACGATAGCAGCTACCCCCTGCTGTTTGAGATGCGACCCGGCCTGACCTCTGAAGCCACACTATATAATGGCTACACCGACACTATGCAAAAAATGCTGAAGCGCCTACACATGGACATACATTATCTTGAGCACCGCACTCTGTGGACCGATGTTACCATCGTGTTTAAAACCGTGGCGTGCATCGTAAGCGGAAAGCGCTTTTGATAAGCCAAACACAACAATATTCATCAAGAAACAATACAACTATTTTATTTAGATATAAAAAGACAATGAAGAAACTTGCTTTTTTCTTTCTCCTACTGCTGATGGCAACCGTGAGTGCCAAGGCACAATCAGGCATGACCGACAACCAAGTGATGGCCTTCGTGCTGAAGGAGCATAACGCTGGCACGTCGCAAACACAGATTGTGACCAAGCTGATGCAACGTGGTGTTGACATACAGCAGATACGACGCGTAAGACAGAAATATGAAAGTATGAAGAAAGGCAACGCCGTGGGATATATGTCTGACGGCGAGTCGAAAGTCGACGACAGTCGTATGCGCAAAAACAATGGAAAGAAGAAAACAACAGGTTCTTCACTCATCGATGCTCAAGCTGAAGACGACAACAGCATGAGCGACAGCCGTATACAAGATTTTCGCAAGAACAAGCTGGGTGGCAAAGGCGGAAAGCAATATGCCAACGAAGACCAGCTGGCCATGGAGAGCGAGCTGGGACTATTTATGCCCACCGACACCGCCACGCTGGTAAAACAGCTGATGGAAGAACGCGAGCGTGAACGTAAAAAGGTGTTTGGACGCGACATCTTCAACAACTCGGAACTCACCTTCGAGCCCAATATGAACATTGCCACACCACAGAACTATCGTCTGGGGCCTGGCGATGCCGTTATCATTGATGTGTATGGAGCCTCGCAACGTACCATTGAAAGCACCGTATCACCCGATGGCGAAATTACGATTGAAGGCTTTGGACCCGTAGCCGTAAGCGGACTGACCGTGGCTCAGGCCAACGCTCGCCTGCGTAGCACCTTAGGCAGCCGTTATAGCAGCAGCAAGATAAAGCTCACGGTGGGACAAACACGCACCATCATGGTAAACGTGATGGGCGAGGTAAAAACACCTGGTACCTACACCCTGGCAGCCTTCGCCACCGTGTTTCATGCCCTGTATATGGCTGGTGGCACAAACGACATTGGTACGCTGCGCAACATCAAGGTGTACCGCAACAGTAAGCTCGTTACCGTGGTCGACATATACGACTATATCTTGAACGGAAAACTGACTGGCAACGTGCGCTTGGCCGATAACGACGTGATTGTGGTAGGCCCCTACGACTGCCTTGTAAACATAACAGGCAAGGTAAAACGCCCCATGTTCTATGAGATGAAACAGAACGAGAGCATAGCCTCACTGTTGAAATATTCGGGCAACTTTACTGGCGATGCCTATCGAAAGAGCGTGCGCGTGTTCCGCAAGTCGGGCAACGAGCATGCTGTGTTTAACGTGGGCGAGTTTGACTTTGCCAGCTTCCGCATTGCTGACGGCGACTCAGTATCAGTCGACTCGGTGCTGCAACGCTATAAGAACACCGTTGAACTGAAGGGCGCTGTGTTCCGCCCCGGAATGTATAACCTGGGCGAACAGGTTAACAGTGTGCGCTCGCTTATTGAGCAAGCCGACGGTGTGACCGAAGCAGCCTTCACAAACCGCGCCGTCATTCATCGTATGAAGGCCGACCGCACCCTCGAAGTGCTGAGCATCGACCTGGGGGGCATACTGAGCGGCAAGGTGGCCGACGTGCCCTTGAAAGAAAACGACGTGCTGTTTATCTCTACCAAGCCCGAACAGGTAACACAACGCACCCTTACCATACGTGGCGAGGTGCGCTTCCCTGGCATCTACCAATATGCTGATAACGAAACCATTGAAGACTTTGTGCTGCAAGCTGGTGGCTTAACTGATAAGGCATCGACTGCAAAGGTGAGCGTGAGTCGTCGCGTAAACGACCCCAAAGCCTTGCAACCCGACAGCATTATTGCCAAGAACTATACACTGAGCCTGAAAGATGGCTTCGTGGTTGACGGCACACCAGGCTTCGTGCTTATGCCCTTCGACGAGGTTTACATTATGAAGAGCCCCGCCTATACCGAGCAACAAAACGTAAAGGTTGAGGGCGAGGTAATGTTTGCTGGCACCTACTCGCTCACACGTAACAACCTGCGCCTAAGCGACCTCTACTATAAAGCTGGTGGTGGCAACGCCTTGGCCTATATCAAGGGTGCCCGACTGGTGCGCAAAGCTAACGAGAACGAGAAGGCGCGTATGCTTGCCGCCTACCAGATGCAGAGCGAACAGCAACGCAAAAACCTGCTTGAACTGGCTGCCAGCAGCAACAACGCAGGTGGCATACAGCAAGCAGCCGAAGGTGCTAAGAACGCTAACATGGAGCGCTTCAGCGTGCCCGACGAATATCCTGTGGGCATCGACTTGGCTGCCGCCATCAAAGAACCAGGCAGCGATGCCGACATCATTCTGCGCGAAGGCGACCGCCTTATCGTGCCGCAATATAACGGTACTGTGAAGATTAATGGTGCCGTGATGTATGCTAACACCGTGGCCTACGAAAAAGGCAAGAAACCCAGCTATTATATCGACCAGGCGGGCGGCTACGCCACCGACGCTGTAAAGCGCAACGCCTACATTATATATATGAATGGCAAGGTGGCCAAGATGAGCCATGGTGCCAAGGTGCAGCCCGGATGCGAGATTGTGGTGCCCGCCAAGCTGAAACGCAAGATGAGTATGGCCGAGACCATGAGCTTGGGTAGCAGCATGTCAAGCATTGCCGCCATGATTGCCACCATTGCTAATATGTCGAAATAAGCAGAAACGTGTTTTGAAGATAGTTAATTAATTAATAACCAATAAAAAGCCAAATGTTATTTAAAAAGAAGCAAAGACGCCATTCATTAACCTCATATATGATGGCTGCACTATTGATCGTATCAAACGCTGTCGCGGCACAAGCCGAGAATGAAGAGACAAAGCAATGGCCCGACTTACCGTTGCTAACCATTGAAACCATTGATCACGTAGAGCCAACGGCTACCGTGGTAACGCCCCCTGAAGGAGGTTTAGGCATAAGCATCGTCAGTGAACATGTGCCAGGACGTATGGTAATTACATTAAAAGGCGAAACCCTCTACGACAGTGGCGACTATGTAAAAGGAGAATCGGGCATGCGAATGAAGATAAGGGGAAACTCAACAGGAGCTCATCTTCCTCAGCATCCCTATAAAATAAAGTTATCAAAAAAAGCCGACTTACTAACTCCCAACGGCGGCAAAGCTAAAAGTAAAGATTGGGCGTTACTGTCTATTCACACATGGAACAAAGCCATGAAAGGTGAAGAAAGTAACATCTTAACCGAGATGGGAAACGCCGTATGCAGCGCTCTTGGTTTTTCATGGGTGCCTCGCACAAAGTTTGTAAACCTTGTGTTAAACGGAAAGTATCAAGGCATATATCACCTGTCAGAAACATTTGAGCGCAGTGATAGCCGAGTAAACATTGGTAAGAAAGGCCTACTCATTGAGAACGATGCCTATTGGTGGAAGCCTGGCGAAGTATATTTCAAGACAAACCATCAGAACAAGTCCATGGGTTACACCTTTAAGTATCCCGACTCAGACGATGTGACAGAAGCCGAACTGGCCAACATCACCACATACATGAATAGTGTAGAGGAGGCTATCTTCTCAGACAACGAGGCAGACAACTATCTCGACTATACAGAGTTTGCTCGCTGGATACTTGCGCACGACATTCTTGGTTCAAATGATGCCGCTGGCAGCAATGCATATTTATATAAAAATGAGCTCAGCGAAAACGAGCCTAACGACGACAAGCTGAAGATGGCCGCGCTATGGGACTTAGACTCTTCGTTCCTCGTTGACGACAACACATGGAGCAATCAGCATAAGATGGATGTATTCTATTATCCAGAACTGTTCAAAAAGAAAGGCTTCGTAGAAAAATATAAAGAACTATACAACGAAAAGAAAGACGGTATATACGCCTCGGTGAGCGATTGTTTGAACAAAATGAAAGATAACATTGGCGAAGCCTTTGAACAAAGCCGTGCCATGCACCAAGAGGTTTTTGAGGGCGAGTGTAAGAATACGCTTTCCGAACAGATTGACGAAGTTCTGACACACCTCAAAACTCGCCTTGACGCCCTTGAGACAATGGTTCCCGCCATGAATGTAGAAACGGGCATCAGCAATGTGCAAACCCCTACCACACTATGGCAGCGCACCGACCTTTTCGGACGTAACTACACACATACAAACGCCTCAACGCTGCCATCGCAGATATATATTGAAAAGATGAGCGATGGCACAGTGAGAAAAGTATTTAAGAAATAAAACAGATAATGGACGAAGGTAAGAAAAAACTCATCAGTGTAAACATTTTAGATGTAATAACACTGCTGAAGAAGGATAAACGTAAACTTATTATCTATAGCTGCGTAGCAGCGGCTATAGGTGTGGTAGTGGCACTCAGTACGCCCAAGACATACGACAGTTCGGTGACGCTGGCTCCTGAGGAATCGGGAGCAGGCTTCTCGGGCAGTATCTCATCATTAGCTTCAATGGTGGGCATGAACATGCGCATTGGGCAAACTGGCGATGCCCTCTACCCTGAAATTTATCCGGACGTAATGTCTTCGCCCGACTTTCTTGTTTCACTTTTCCCCATTAAGGTAAAGACCATAAAAGGCGATGTATCGTGCGACTATTACACTTATCTAACAAAGCATCAGAAGTCGGCCATCACCGACTATCCTTTGCTTGCTATGCAATATATTGTCTCTATCTTCAGCATAAAAAACGAAGCACTGGAAAAAGGCAAAGGAAAAGATGCTGGCAACACCCCTCTTTGGCTCACCAAAGACCAGTATAGGGTTATAAAGTCGTTGTCGAAAGGCATACAATGTGCGGTTGACAAGAAAACCAATGTTATCACAATTAAGGTAACCGACCAAGACCCATTGGTTGCAGCCTTGGTAGCCGACTCGGTAAAGCAACACCTACAAGTAGCTATTACCGAATATAAGACTAAGAAAGCATGTAACGACTTGCAATATATGGAACGCCTGTTTGAGGAGGCACGCAGCCAGTATGACAAGGCGCGCCAAACCTATGCTGCCTATGCCGATGCGAACCAAGAGGTAACATTGCAAGCCTACAAGATGAAGGTCGATGACCTTGAGAACGATATGCAGTTAAAATATAACATCTATACACAGGTAGTTGAACAGTTGCAGTTAGCAAAAGCCAAAGTGCAAGAGCGCACCCCTGCCTTCACGGTTATTGAGAGTGCATCCGTTCCCTTGCGTGCCAGCAGCAAGTCGCGCGCATCAATGGTCATCACCTATCTGTTCTTTGGTTTCTTCCTACGCTTTGGCATTTTAGTATGGAAGAACCGTAACCTCTTTATACATATTTAAATAATAAACATCTGACGCTCGCATGCGTCAGTATGTTTTTCTCTTTTTATTCGATGATACATATTTTTAAAAAGCATCCGTATATTGCTGCTTCCATTGCTGCCATCTTGGTGGCGGTGGTGGCATGGATGCTTGTGCCCAAAACATACGGAGCACAGGTGAAGATATCAGACGAATATAAAGAAACCGACTTAAGCATAGGCTTAAACCAACTTAACGTGTTAACACGCGATTTGGCTGGAGATGTTAACAAGGGTGTAAACGACATTGAGGTGTATTGGCGCATCTTAAAATCAGCAGAGATGGCACAAACCATTGCTCGCACACAGGTGCCAGGCAAAGGTGTTGATTATGCCCATTATTTAGCCGAGCCCGACACCCTTGAAGCTATCACCCGCAACATCAGTTATAACATATCAGCCAAACAGCAGACTCTTACCGTTCAATTTGCCGACCACGATCCTGTGGTAGCCGCACAAATGCTTGACAGCGTAATGAGGCATCTTCAAAACACCATTACGGCCCATCGTCGCGCCATGTCATTGCAAAAATATCAAGCGGCTATGACAAAGCGACACCTTGCTGGCCAAGCATATCATAAGGCGTTAAACGATTATGCCAACTATGTTGACACCCACATTGAACAAACCTTACCATCAGAGCAGAAACAGGCCGATGCACTGAAAGAAGAGATAGACAAACGATATAGCAATTATAATAAGGCTGTGATAGAATGTGAACGCTACGAGATGTTATCAAAGCGTTCATACCTTTCATATGGCATTGTCAAAAGCAACATGGTGCCCACCCAAGCCACACCTTATTTAATAGGCTATGTGTTACTGGCCCTATTTATAGCCTTACTCTCAGTAAAAGCATGCAAGCTGTATACTATATGGAAGCAAAACCCAGTAATCACCGACTTTGGTAGTGCCACCTCGCCTTGGTGCATTACATTGGTAGTATGGGGTAGCCTGATGATAGCCATGCAGTTTCGCGACCCCACATGGCTCAATGCCCCCAGCTCACAGTTCTATACCAGCCTGTGTTTGTGGCTGGCGTTCTTCTGCCCCGTTTCGTTTATCACCTATACTTTGTTACCTTGCAACACCACCGACCGTCAACAAATACGACATCAAGCGGCCACTCCTATCCGTATGAACAAGATAGGCCTTTGGATGTTTTATTTTTTGTTTACGATCAGCGTCATCATCACGCCGTTGTTTATTAAACGAATTATGGACATCGTTATGATGTTTGGCACTGAAGACATGATGCTCAACATGCGAAACCTTGCCGTTTACGGAAACCAGCAGAGCTTCTTAAACTATGCTATTGTAGTAAACGAAACACTTATGATTGTAGCGTTATGGGCGCATCCGCAAGTAAAGAAATGGGTGATGGTGGTAGCATGTCTTTCAAGTTTAGCCAATTCGATTGCCATTATGGAGAAAGGTGGCATGCTCTTGGTCATCTTCTGCATTGTCTTCATTCTTTATCAGCGCAGTTACATCAAGATACGCACCATAGCGGTACTGGCCGTGGTACTGATTCTTTTATCCTACGGTTTCAACTTGATGCGTGAGAGCAAAGACACTATCGACTATCAGAACAACGACTCTATATTCAATTTCATAGCCATGTATCTGCTGTCGCCACCCGTAGCCTATTGCACCCTTACGCGCGAGTTGGTACCACAGTTTGGAGGCCACACGTTCCCCTTGGTTTATTTGTTCCTTATTAAACAAGGAATGGGCAACTATGTGTTCTTCGACCGTTTGCAAGAGTTTGTTTTTGTACCCGTGTCGACCAATGTTTACACCATATTTCAGCCCTTCTATATGGACTTCGGACAGTTTGGCGTAGCCATCTTTGCCGTGGTTTATGGTGTACTTACGGGCTGGGCCTATAGGCAGATGCGCAATGGTGTAGCCTTTGGCAAGTGCTTTTATATGTATATAGCCTATTGTCTCATCTTCCAGTTCTTCCAAGAATACATCTTTACAGGCAACATGCACATTGTGCAGCTCATCGTGTTTCTCTTTATTTGCACTCAAGACAAATTTAACATTACGCTGCGAAAGCCACAGATACGACAACAGTAAAACACTGTTTTAACAAGCTGTTAAACACAGATACAACAAAAAGTAAGCGAGAAAATGAAAGTGACAAACATCATACAACGCATTTCAGGCAAAGACCCACGTTCAGCCTTGTTGCTAAAAAACGTGTTGGCATCGCTGGCCGTAAAAGGTTGGTCGGTGGTGGTGCAACTGTTGCTCGTTCCGCTTACCTTGGCGTGCCTTGGCGTATATGAAAATGGTGTATGGTTAACCATTAGCTCGGTATTGTTATGGATTGATAATCTTGACGTAGGCTTAGGCAATGGCTTACGCAATAAGTTGGCTGTTTGTTTAGCCGAAAACAACATTGAAAAGGCGCGCCAAATGGTATCGTCAACCATTGCCATGCTCACTTGTATCATTGTTCCTGTAACCATTGTTTTATTGATAGCCGAGTGTGTGGGCGATGTGTATGCATTTCTGAACGTGTCGCCTCAGCGCATTGGTAACCTAGTTACCATTTTGTTGGCATCAACTATCATGGTGTGTGCCACTTTTATACTTAAGTTTCTCGGAAACTTTTACATGGGTTTACAATTGCCCGCCATCAATAATGCTATCGTTACAGGTGGCAACACACTGGCACTAATAGGTACAGGTTTGGTGTATCTCAGCGGTCGTCACTCGTTGTTATTAGTGGCTATGGCATACACAGCAGGCCCCTTGCTTTCATATCTCATTTGTTTGCCTATCACCTTTTTAGGCCGCTATCGCCACTTATGTCCCTCGTTCCGCCTTATCAACGTGTCGGCCATGAAGGAACTGTTCAATATAGGAAGCAAGTTTTTTGTATTACAGATAGCTGGCATCGTGTTGTTTTTCTCAACAAACATACTCATCTCGCGTTTCTTCTCGCCCAGTATGGTAACGCCTTATCAGATAGCAAACCGCTATTTCATGTTATCGATGTTGCTTTTCACTATCTTATGCGTACCCTATTGGAGCGCTACTACCGATGCTTACGCCAAGCACGACTTTGCATGGATACGCCAAGCCAACCGCACACTGAACAAAATAATGCTGGGCATAGCACTACTGATAGGGCTTATGACAATAGGCTCGCCACTGGTTTATCATATATGGATAGGCACCAAAGCATCAGTGCCCTTCTCAATGACGGTTCTCGTAGGCCTATATGAACTGATACTCATACTGAGCACTCGCTATTCGTTCGTGCTCAACGGCATTGGTGCTCTACGTCTTCAGTTATATGTAACCATTGCCATGGCCCTATGTTATGTTCCATTAGCCATCTGGGTGGTGGGGCAATATAACAATATCAACGCTCTGTTACTGCTTATGTGCTTTATCAACATGCCAGGCTTAGTGGTAAACATTATTCAATATTATAAAATTATTGGAGGCAAGGCTAAAGGCATTTGGGTACAATAAATCTATCATTAAATGCTTAACAACAAGCCGTCAACAGCATATTAAAAGAAGTAAACAAGGGAAAGAAAAAATGGGAAAAACAACAACAGCAATACTTCTCGCAACCTATAATGGCGCACGCTATCTGCGCGAACAAATAGAGTCGATTTATACACAAACCTATCAAGACTGGACACTGTATGTTCACGACGATGGGTCGACTGATGGTACGCAAGAAATATTGGCCGAATATGCAAAGACAAAGGCCAACTTTGTTGTGCTCGACTATCCCAGCCAACATGGGGCGAAAGCCAATTTTATGAGTCTGCTAAAGATGGTAGAAGCTTCTTATTATTTTTTTACAGACCAAGACGACGTATGGCTGCCCAATAAAATAGAGGTTTGTATGCAACAGATGCTGCAAACCGAGCGCGAAAACGTTAATAGCCCCCAAACGCCCATCTTGGTATGTTGCGACGTGTGTGTAGTAGACGAAGCGTTGCACCCCATTGCACCTTCGTTGTGGCAGTATTCGGGCACCCATCCCGAGTTTCTCACCACGTTTGCCGAAAGCGCAGCCACCCCCTTCGTTACGGGTTGCACCATGCTCATCAATCATCGCGTAAAAGAGGTGGTGTTATGGCACAAGCTATCAAAAGCTGTTATGCACGATACCTTTATCACCTTATGCGCACTAAAAGCCCAAGGCAAGGTGGTGCCCATTTTTCAGTCGTTAATGCTTTATCGACAACACGGCTTAAACACATTAGGGGCTTACTCGAAGACAATGAGCACATGGGCCTACAAACTGCGACACCTTAAAACAGTATGGCACAACCATACCGCCCATTGGCGCATGCTCAAGGCTTTAGGCTATGGCTCATGGTTTAAGTTTATAAAGTATAAACGTCTTTATAAAAAAAGATGCCATAACGTTAACAGTTAAAGCGGCAACAAACGTTTAAACAAATGGTTCATGAAACATTTAGAAAGAAACAATAATAACGATATACCAGCTACCCATGAGCAAAGAGAACAGGTAAAAGTGGGGGCAGTATTGGTTCTCTACAATCCTAACCTTGACCTTTTGCAACAATGTGTTGACACTTTGGAACAACAGGTTGACGAGGTGTGTGTTGTTGATAACTCTACCTCCTCACACAGTTCCTTCTTCTGTGCATACAAACAAAAGGTTTGTTATATAGCTAACATGAAGAATATAGGCATAGCCGCTGCACAGAACATAGGCATCGAGCATTTTAAACGTCTACAATTCCACTTCGTTCTCTTTTCTGACCAAGATAGCCTTTCGCCACAGGGTTTAGTGCAAGGTTTGCTTACTGCTTATCAACACCTTTCCCCCATCATACCCATTGCTTGCATCGGCCCTATGCCCATTAACAGAACTAATGGCAAACCCTACTTCTGCCCACAAAACGTACTGAAAACAGGGCAACACGAAGGCGTAACCTATCATCAAGTGCATAGCATTATATCATCCTATTCGTTTATACCATTAAAGAATTTTGAGGTGGTGGGTAATATGCGAGAACAATTGTTCATCGATTTTGTTGACGACGACTGGTGCTGGCGTGCCCTTACCTATCATCAAATGGTATCTGTTTTGGTGCCCAACATTCGTATCGAGCACGAGCTAGGCGTATCGTCAACATTTATGGGGCGCAATATCAGCCTCTCGTCGCCCTTTCGCATGTATTATCAAACGCGCAACTTACTGTGGATGTGCCGCCAGCCCTACACCCCTACTTACTGGAAACGCATGAACTTGAAAAAACTGTTAATCAAGTTTGTTTATTATCCCTTATTTACCCATCAGCGCTGGGCCTACCTTAAACGCATGGTGCAAGGAGTGATAGACGGACTAAGAACATCATTAAACTAAAAAAGAACCAACTGTAAGGCGAACAAGAATAAAATGACTGATACGAAACAACAAAAACAGCATATAGGCATTGTTATTGTAACGTTTTACCCCAATGCCACCATCTTAGCCTCACGCTTACGTGCGTTAGGCAATGAGGTAAGCATAGCCGTTGTTGACAATACCCCCACAACAACAGAGCAAGCATCAGCCTCCCTCACACCACCACCTCTTCAACAATTATTTGCCTTACCCCACATTGCTCATATCACATTACATGCCAATACTGGCATTGCCCATGCACAGAACGAGGGCATAAAATGGCTAACGGCCCGGGGCTGTAGCCACATTGTTTTTTTTGACCAAGATAGCGAATATACATTAACGTATGTGCAGGACATTGTGGCCGAATATAATCGCATCAGCCTTCTACAGCCCTCGTTAGGCATATTAGGGCCTCGCGTCATCAATCAAACTGATGGTGTAGAGTATCATTCTGTAATTCATACCGACGAGCAACAAGACAATGGCTTCATACGTCGTCGCGAAATAATCAGTTCGGGTAGCTGTATCGCTATCAAAAAGCTACACACAATAGGTATGATGGACGATGCGTTATTTATCGATTATGTCGACTTTGAATATTGCTGGCGAGCAGCCCATAAGGGGTTGATAAGTGGCATCACAACAGCTGTAAACCTACCGCATAAGGTAGGCAATAACGACCTGCACTTTCCACATGGCTATCGGGTCATCATCTCGGCACCGTTTCGTTATTATTATCAATATCGCAACCACCTATGGCTCTGCCGGCGTGGCTACGTACCCATGCAGTGGAAGATAAACACTGGCATCAAGCAATTTTTACGTATTTTCTACTTTCCATTCATGGTAAAAGGCTGGCAAAACATTGAGAAGAACATGTTTAAAGGCATCGCACACGGCTTGTTTAAACCAGCTAAACAATCTTTTACGCGACAAAAGTAAGACAAGATATTATACAATAATATAACTAAAAAAGAGTTATATATAATAAAATGTAGAAAGAGTTAAACACACACAATGATATATAATTGTTATCTTACATGTGCGTTGTTGCCATTCCTTGTGAGTGCCATCAGCGGCTTTATATTCACCCCACAAATTATCAGTTTCTGCTTAAAACGTAAGCTGTACGACTTGCCTAACGAGCGTAAGGTGCATCATAGCGCCATACCGCGTTTGGGTGGTGTGGCCTTTCTGCCTTGCATGTTGCTGGCCTTCTTAGTAGCCATGCTGGTGCTGAGCAGTCTTACGCCAGGCATGCCCGTAAAGGTGGGGCTGTGGTCGTGCGTGTTCCTCATCAGCATCTTTATGATATATGTGGTGGGCATTGTCGACGACCTTGTAGGCTTGGGTGCCCGCACCAAGTTTATGGTACAAATTATTGCTGCCTCGCTCATGCCTCTCTCAGGCCTTTGGGTGAACGACCTATATGGCCTATTTGGCATCTACGAGATACCCTTCTGGATAGGCGCCCCCATCACTGTGTTTATATTGGTGTTTATCGACAACGCCATGAACCTTATTGATGGCATCGACGGCCTCTCGGCAGGCCTGGCCCTTATCTCGCTCACGGGTTTTCTATATTGTTTTGCACGCGAAGGCATCTGGTCTTACTGCGTCATGGTGTCGGGCCTGATGGGGGTAATCACTGCCTACCTTTACTACAACTTGTTTGGCAAGGCCGAGAAAAAACAAAAGATATTTATGGGCGACTCGGGCAGCCTTACCATAGGCTTCATCTTAGGTTTCTTGTTCATCAAGTTTGCTATGAACAACACTGCCATCATGCCCTACCGCAGCGACAGCCTCTTGCTGGCCTATACGCTGCTCATAGTGCCCTGTTTCGACGTGGTGCGTGTGGCCCTCACCCGCATACGCAAAGGCACCTCAATCTTTCACCCCGATAAGAACCATATTCACCACAAACTAATGCGTAGTGGCCTATCTCAGCACGCCAGTTTAGCTGTCATCCTATTACTGGCCTTGCTGTTCTGCCTCATCAATGTGCTGCTACTGAAGGTAACAAAAATCACCGTTATCGTTATTTCTGATGTGGTGATATACATCCTCTTCCAGCTGGCCTTGAACATGATAATACGTCATCACGGCCAGAAAGCAATTGAATAGCGCCCCCAGTGAGCGCTGGCAACCGAACCAAATTCAAGATTAAACCAACATGAATAGTTATGTAGCAACCCGCCTGAAGCACGAAGAAAAAATCGAGTATAGGGCACATTACGGATGGACAGCATGGGTAATGCCTGTGGTAATGTTCATATTTCTGTCGTTACCCTTGCTGAGCTGTCTCGACAGTCCAGCATACGAATCAGAATATGACGAAGTATATACCGACACGTCATCGTTCACAGGGCTTTACGTCTTTGTCTTTTTATTGGGCTTAGGTGTATTGCTTTACCACTATCTGCGCATAAAGAAGGCCGAGATAGCGATTACCTCACAACGCGTTATCATCAAAACGGGCGTGTTCTCAACGCGCTTTGTCGATGTTAAGCTATCAAGAGTTGAGGGCATTGGCATACAGCAGTCGGCCATCGAGCGCATGTCAGACAGTGGCACCATTGCCATCAGCACGCTCGAGAACAACGTGTTTACCCTGAGCCACATTAAACAGCCCGACCTGTTTCGCAAGGCTTTTCAGCAAGCCTTAGAGCAATATATTGCCGTGCGCGAAGCACAATAAAGAGAGGGGCTTGTCTATACAACGGCCAAACAATATGATGAAAACGCATACTGATACGCCCTCAAAGTAGGACGGTGGCCTCCGCGCCCCGTCCTCCAGCACCCAGCACTTATAAAAACAATAAAAGGACAACAAAAGCAACATCTATATCTTAACAATGTTGTTCTTGTTGTCCTTTTATGGTTCAATATGGTTGTGTTTTCTATTTTGCACAACCACATCTGCTATTTTTATTCAGCCCGCCCATCAAGAGCATAGCCCTTGAAAGTTTGAGGAAACTGAAGTTTCGCAAGAACGTTATTTCACTTCAATGTGTTTAACGTCTTTATCTTCGTGCTTAACATTCTTTGGCATCACAATCTCTAAGACACCATCCTTAACCTCGGCGCTAATCTTATCGCGATCAACGTCTTCAGGCAAGGTATAAGTCTGCTCATAATTGCTGTAAGCGAACTCGCGACGCAGATAATGCGTGTGTTTGTCTTCATCCTTGTGCTCCATCTTGTTCTCAATGGCCACGTTCATCAAGCCATCGGCATCAATGTTCATGCGCACCCACTCTTTCTTCAAGCCAGGCACAGCCACTTCCATTGTATATTCGGAAGCCGTTTCCTTAACGTTCACTGCAGGAGCGGTGCCGTTTACGCGGGGCATCCACTGAGTGTCAAAAAAGCTATCATCAAACCAATTGTTCAACCAATTCTGATTATTGTTTCTGCGAACTAACAACATAATTTTTACCTCCTAATTATCTTTTTCTCACCCATCCATTGCCTTGTGGCTCGGCTGGGTTTTATGTTTATTATCATTAATGTATCTCACTGATTGCCTGTGCCTTTCAGCTTCGGCTTTCACCCATATACACGCAATATACGTGCCAATAGCGCTACGTATGAGGCAAGAAAAAGCCATGGATGCCACACCTGTCTTAAAGTGTGCCACCCATGGCATGAAAAGATAATTTTTTTAAACTTTGCTGCCAGTATCGTCAGTCTTTTTCAGCAACCACAGAGGCTCAACCTAAAACAAACTTCAACACAAATATTACAGCCAGGATGATGAGTGTGAGGTTGATGTCTTTTGTCTTGAAGGTGCAACACTTCATGGCCACATAGCTCAACAGGCCCAAACATATGCCATCGGCAATGCTGTAGCACAGCACCATCGTAATCATGGTGATGAAGGCGGGGAAGGTTTCAGTAATATCAGTAAACTCAATCTTCTTCACCGAGTCGAGCATCAACACACCCACCATTACAAGGGCACCGCTGGTGGCAGGAGCTGGAATGAGCAAGAACAGGGGCGAGAGGAACAGGGCCAGCAAGAACAAAAGAGCGGTAACAGCCGATGTCAAGCCACTGCGGCCACCTTCGGCCACACCCGCAGCACTCTCTACATAGGTAGTGATGGTTGAGCTGCCCAACAAGGCACCTGCCGACGTACCTATAGCGTCGCTCAGCATGGCTTCGCGCACATGAGGAATACTGCCATCAGGACGTATAATGCCCGTTTTATCGGCCAAGCCCAAAAGGGTGCCCACGGTATCGAAAATGTTTACAAACAGCAGTGAGAAGATAACCACAGCCATATCGAGCGAGAAGAGGGCACTGAAGTCGAACTGGCAGAAGATAGGCTCGATGCTATGCGGAGCCGACACTGGCAACCAGCCCTCGGGCACCTTCGTCACACCCATCAGTATGCTCAACAATGTAGTAGCAATAATAGCAATAAACAGCGCGCCCTTAGTGTTTTTGGCCATTAACACGCCACTAAGCAAAATCGACACCACACCCAAGATAGCAGCAGGCGTAAAGTGTCCTAAGGCTACAAAGGTGTTGGGGTCAGACACAATAATGTGTGCATTCTTCAAGCCAATAAAGGCAATAAACATACCTATGCCCGCCGATATAGCGTAACGCAAGTTGGCTGGTATGCTGTCAAGAATAAGCTCACGAATATTAAGAAAAGTGATGAGCACAAAGATAATGCCTTCAACCAGCAAGGCGGCCAGCGCCTGTTGCCACGTCAGGCCCATAGCCTGGCACATGCTAAAAGCGAAAAAGGCGTTCAAACCCATACTGGGAGCTTGTGCAAACGGCAACTTGGCCATAAGAGCCATCAGCATAGTGGCCAACGTTACAGCCAGTGCTGTACTGGTAAAAAGCGCTGGTTTATCCATGCCCGTAGTGGCAAGGATGGTAGGGTTTACAGCCAGCACATAGCTCATTGTAAGGAAGGTAGTGGCACCTGCAATCACCTCGGTGCGCACATTCATGGTTCGGGCATCAAAGCCGAACAAGCGGTTTAACATTTTCATGCTGCAAAATTATAAAACATCGCACCAATATGCAAGTTTTTACACCTGCTATTCGCTACAAAACTTCAGTAATACTTTTCCTTCATCGTAAAGCTCTTCAGTAATACCTCTCCTTCATTGTAAAGCTCTTCAGAAATACTATTCCTTCATTATTAAAGATCTTCAGAAATACTATTCCTTCATTGTAAAGATCTTCAGAAAGAGATTAAAAAGAGAGTGAAGTACTTCCGTCTCAGTACTTGGTGCAAGTACTGCAGTAATCTCGCCCAAGTACTGCAGTAATCTCGCCCAAGTACTGCAGTAATCTCGGCCGAGTACTGAGACGAATACCGCCAAAGGCTTTGCTAAAACCCAGCAACCCACATAACAAACTGGCCTATAACAACATACAAGGCGTTCCCATTCAACTATACGAAGGGGCACATCCTCCTTATCCACAACATTTTATGCGGATAACATGTAAGCGTCATCTCTAACAACATGCACACATCATACCTCATCAAAACAAATGTTATTGACTATGAAACAAGAAACAAACCCGACAAGAAAACGATTAGTTCTTTAACACAAATCTTTTCATCGTTTTCTTCTTAATTCTTGCTTAGTTTTCATATCTTTGTAATCAGATAAGAACAATTCTATTAAGAAAAAGTCTTTTGGTTTTAATCTAACCTCTGAACAACAACCAATATATCATTCATGTCCTTTATAATGGGACACTAATAAAAAAAAAGTTAAAGAACAAACAATATGGAACTTACAACTCAACAAAATATAGTATTTGAACAAATTAAAGTATTCCTTAATAGTGATGCTTCTGTTTTCATCCTTCGTGGCTATGCAGGTACTGGTAAAACCACGATGGTTAAGGTTATAGCTGACTATATAGATAAAAATCGTAAATTAATCATGATGGCTCCTACTGGACATGCAGCAAGAGTTCTTGCTATGAAGACAGGACATAAAGCTGTGACAATCCACAAAGCTATTTATGCAAAAGCACACGTTGAGCCTAAAAAAGTCAAGGATGTCGCAGAGTCTGAGTTTAAGTTCGTTTTCCCCATCAACCAATCTGAAAATGGAGGCAATATTGTTGCTATTGTGGACGAAGCATCAATGGTTTGTTCTCGTAAGATAGAACATGAGTTGTTTATGTTCGGCACAGACAATCTTATGAAAGACCTTCTTACGTTTGTACGACCCAACTTTGGCGGTAAAGTGATATTTGTTGGTGATCCCGCCCAGTTGCCTCCTGTTGGCGAATCCATGTCAAACGCATTACGGGCAGAGTATTTCCAAGAGCAAGGTCTGAAAGTTATTGAGGCAGAACTGACAGAAGTACTTCGCCAAAAGGGTGATAGCGTTATCCTAAAGAATGCTATGATGAT
>USAI01000016.1 GCA_900552675.1 uncultured Prevotella sp. | reverse complement strand
AAAGGACTGAAAATCCTTGTGTCCCCGGTTCGATTCCTGGTGGCACCACTCCTCCTTTCATTATGCCGCAATACTTTCGGGTAGAACGGCATTTTTTATGCCCAAAAGTTTTAATCCATTAAAAAGTTATCCACACTCTTCTTCCCTTATTATTGTGTATAAGTGGCGTGAAAAGTGTGGATAACTATGTTTATAACTGTGGATAACCTGTGTGGATAGTAGTTAATTGAATTCTTCAACCTTTATTTTTATCTCTAATGTTTGCTCAATCACGGGCACTATGTCGTTGAGCTGTGTGGCGGTGAAGCGTCCGGTAAGGTGGCGAGTGAGGTTGGCTTCGGCTGTGATGAGGCGCACATCATAGTAGGCACCCAGCACAGCGAGCACCTCGCTGAGAGGTGTGGCGTTGAACGCGAAGGTGTGCATGAGGGGCGCATCGGGCTGTGCCGTGATGGTGGGGCAACCGTCGGCTGTGGCCAGCTCGGCCTTCATGCCGCGTGTCATCACTACGTTTTGTCCTGTCTTTATGGATGCAAACTTCACCCTTCCGCTCTCTACGCTCACCAAGGCTTTGCCCTGGCGCTCGTCAATACAGAACCGTGTGCCTAACACTTTTACGCGACCTATCGTGCCGCTGGCGGTGAAGGGGTGCGCAGCATCGTGGCGCACGCTGAACGAGGCGGCACCGCGTAAGCGTATGTTTCGGCAACTATCGCCGTTGTAGGCCAGCTGCGAGTGGGACTGTAAGGTTACTTGTGATCCGTCGGGCAAGACGAGGGCCAGCGGTGTGTTGCCACTTTCGTATAGCGTCTGCCCTGTGGCCTGTTGCATCCATACCACAGCTCCTACCACGGCCAGCACAAGGGTGGCGGCCGCAGCCGAGAACCATATTCTGAGGCGGGTGGCACGGGCACGTAAACCTGTAGCCTCGGCAAACTGGCGGTAGGCGCGTGATGGGTTCAGCGCGTTGTGGCGATAATGACGGAAAACGTGGTTTAATTCATAATTCATAATTCTTTCAAGTTTCGCATGCCTTCGACATGCTGTTAGTAAACGAGCAGACAAGTAAACAAGGAGATTAGCCTTACTTGTTTAAGCCTTGCAAACAGTGTTCAGTAATACATAATGGGTGCCTTAGTCTTCATACTGCTTCCACTGTCCTTTTCCCGAACTATATCCGCCTACGAAGCCCAGGCCTCCTTCTACGTTGGTGGGGGTGGCGGCTATTTGTGAGAAGCCGTAGGTGGCGAAGTCGTTGCCATCTAAGTCGTTCATGCCTTTAAAGAAGCGGTAGGCTGTTTCTGAGATTTTGTACATCACCACTTTATATCTTATTTTGGCATAGAAATCGTCTTTTCCCCAAATGCCTCCTGTTGCCTCCTTCGGCACGTTGAGGTGTAGCGTGTATGACGACGCGTGCAGACTGGAGTCGTCGAAGATGTAGAAGTTTTGATAGAAGTTTCGCTCAAAGCCGAAGTCGCTGTCGGCATTGGTCAAGGGCTTGAGCAGCGGCTCGTTCTGTATGTTCAGCTCCTGCCAGCGTGTGTAGCTCTGCGACTTTACCAGATAATAGCCCTTTGGCGGTGTCACCTCATCGTCATCGTCGGCCGTTGGTACATGGTTGTTATCATCATCAAAGATGTTGTCACCTACCATGATGATGCCGTCTTTACAATAGAAACGGTAGTCGGCCACCACACGCACAGCATAATAGTCTTTTGTCTTGGGGTCGTCGTTGAAGCGGGCCGCCAGCTGTACATAGTCGCGGAAGTCGCCATCGCCATCAGCGTCGGCTCGCACGTCAGTCATGCCAACAATCTCGGCCTCTACGGTTTCGGGTATCACCGTTACGGCTTCGGCATCGGGCAGCCCTGCATGGCTGGCTTTTATGCGTATCACGTCGCCCGCTTTGTGTTTGGCTACTACACGATATTCGCCTTTGCCCAGGCTTTCTACCTTCTGCTCTACACCGTTTAGGCGGTAGGTAACAGTGGCATCAGACAATCGGTGTGGCGTTGTCAGTTCCGACGGCTTCGTGTTCACGGGTATGCTTTCAGCCAGCGATATGATGGTGGTGTCGGAACAGGAGGGCATGCAGTACATCACTATTTTGGGCTCGCCCTCAATCTTTCCTAAGTCGAAGTGGTCTTCGCACGAGACGGTGGTTATGGCAGCGGCAACTACTAATATATTGCGAATGTTTGTTGTGTTCATATAATAATGGCTTGTTTAAATGATGAGGGGTGAATTAGAATTTTATGGTGTAGCTTACCGATGGCAGGATGGGGATGAAGCCAGGCGCCTTAGCTCTGAGGGCACTGCCGTTCCAGTCTTGTTTCAGCTCTACATACATGGCGTTGAGATGACAATAAGCATTGTAGATGCTTACGTTCCAGATGCGCTCGTGGCCGTGCTTGGTGGTGTGATGGAAGTCGGCACCCAGGTCGAGACGGTGATACAGGGGCAGCGACACGTTGTTGGGGCGCTCGTATATGTAGGTGTTAACATCGTAGCTATAGTTGCCATACTTATTGCTGCCGCCGGGGGTGTCGGGCATGGGCGCTATCTGTGTGGGCACCGTCATGCGGTTTCCGCTGCGCATGGTGAAGGCGGCGGTGAGGTTTATCTTCTTGGTTACGGCCCACTGCATGGTGACGTTTAGCTTGTGGCGGTTGTCAAACTTATCGGCAAACCATCCGTCGTACCACTCGTCGTAGTGGCGCTTGTTCCACGACAGCGTGTAGGCTGCTGCCAGGTCGAGGCGCGTGGCGTGATAATGTATGTCGGCCTCTATGCCGTAGGCTTTGCCCCGTCCGTCCATCACGTTCTCGTCCCAGTGGTCGGCGGGTGGCTCTATTCCTGCCCACGAGGCATATTGCAACATGTGGTTTGTTTGCTTATAATAAGCTTCAACCGACAGACTTAGGTGGCTTGATGGCTCGGCATACAGGCCCGCGGTGAGTTGCCACGCCCGCATGGGTTCAAGCTTGGCGGTGGTAGACACCCAATAGTCGGTGGGCAGGTCGAGAAACGAGTTGGTGATGCGGTGCACATATTGCGTCATCATGGTGTAAGACAGCTTGGCGGCCATGGTACGACTCATCTGCCAGCGCATGGCCAAACGTGGGTCGAAGCGCATAAAGGTTTTGGCATCGGTGTTGAACAGGCTGGCGTTGAAACCCGCGTTGAGGCTCCACTGTGGGGCCAGTCGCCAAGAGTCTTCGGCAAAGAGGTTCAGCTCGTGCGACACGTTGCGGTTGCTGCCCGAGGTGCTGATGGTGTCGGTTTTTTCGGCGGTGCCCACGACGCTGCGCTGTGCTTGCGTCTGCGGCCTGAATACGTGCCAGGTGTAGGCTGTGCCGAAGCGTATGTGGTGGCGTGATGAAGGACGGTAGTCGAACTGTGCATCGGCTCCCGTGTCGTATATCATTGAGCGGTATCCGTGCGAGAGGTAACTCACCTGTTCTTCGCCCTTCTTGCCATAACTATCGTTGTCGCTATAATTGTAACGCGAATAGTTTTGGGTGAACGTGGCGTTGAAGTTGGCAAACAGCTTGGGCGAGAACACATAGTTCCAGTTGAGGGCCACGTTGCGGTTGCCCCATCGCATGTTCATGCGCGTGATGTCGTGGTCGCTCCAGATGTTGCCGTTCGCGTCGGTGGCGTATTCAAAATAGCTGTCGTCTTTGGTGCTGAAGCGGTCGCGTCCGCTATAGAGGCTTAGCGACAGTCGGCTACGATTAGAAAAGATGTGCGAGAGTTTTGCGTTCATGTCGTAAAACAGGTAGCCCAGCGACACCTTGTCGTCGTTACCCTTGTTGACGAGTGCAAAGATAGGGGTGGAGAGCAGGTCGAGCCAACTGCGGCGTAGGCCAAAGACGTAGGATGTGCGGTGGTTTTGACCAATGGGGCCTTCGAGCCAAAAGCGTCCGTCGAGCGTGCCTATCGAGTAGCCCCCGTGGGTGTGGGTGTGGTCGCCTTCTTTGGTACGCACGTCGGTTACTGATGATAGGCGGCCTGCATAGCGTGCGGGGAAACCGCTTTTATAAAAGTCGACACGCTTTACAATGTCGGTGTTAAAGGCTGAGAACAAACCCAACGTATGGTTTACCTGATAGAGGGGTGTGCCATCGAGCAAGAACAGGTTTTCGTCGTTGCCGCCGCCATGAACATACAGGCCCGACATGAGCTCGACGCCTGGAGCCACGCCCGACGTGAGCTGTAGCGCCTTTACCAGGTCGGGCGATGATAAGAGGGCAAAGCCTCGGCCTATGTCGCTGCCTCTTAATTGGCGGTGCCCCGTTTGCTCGTTTAGCAAGGTCGAGTTGCGGTCGGCGGTTACTGTCACTTGCCCTAATGTGGCGTTGGGTTGTAGAGCGAAGTCGTGGCTGACGTCGGCTTGCAGACGTAGGCGAAAGTGGCTGTCGGCATAACCCAGATATGAGGCTTTAATATCGTGGTCGCCCTCGTCGAGAGTGAGGCTGAAGAAGCCGTAGGCATTGGTGGTGGTAGCGGCACCTGATGTAGCGTCGTAGATGGTGGCACGGATGAGCGACTCGCCCACTGAATCGCGCACGAAGCCGCTCAGCGTATAGCGTGTGGCGGCGCGTCGGGTTTGGTGCTCTGTTTTGGGTTTTGGGTCGGCAGGTGTCTTGCGGTGTAGCATGACGTAGTGGCCTTGGCGTGTCCAGGTGATGCCGATGGGCTGGAAAAGGGCGTCGAGCCACTGGTCGAGCTTGTGCTTCTTGGGTGCTGCCTGGTTGAACGGAACGTCGAGGGGCAGCGATGCGTCGTAAACAAAGCTCACACCTTGTTCACGTGCTACAATGTCCATCATCTGGCGCACGGTGCGTGTCTTGGCTGCCATGGTAAGGGTGGTGGCCAGCAACACGAGCGTGAGCAGGAGGGGTCGGATTAATGTTTTCATCTTGTGTTTTTTGTTTGTCATACGTTTACAAGATGCAGTATGACGAGAATATCCCCATTGGCAGAAACTAAAAAAATGTTAAGCAGTATAATATATCCTCGCGTTGGCCACGTAGGCGCTGCATGGCTTCGGCCAACTCGTGCTCTACGGTTTTGATGCTGATGCCCAGCTCGGCAGCGGTCTCGGCATAGGTCATGCCATCGCGCTTTATCATAAGCAGCACCTCGCGACGACGGGCAGAAAGGCTGTCGATGGCGGTCCAGAGGCGAGCTTCGCGGGCCGACCGCTGCATGGTGTCGGGGGTGACGGCGAGCTGTGGGTCGGTCTCTAATCGTTGTATGGTCTCGTCGCCCTCGGTCTCAATGTGTTTGGCTCTTGCAGCCATAAGACAGGCGTTGCGCACGGCGGTAAAGAGGTAGGCACGTGGGGCAACAATGTCGTCGGCACCATCTTGCTGCACCTTCTCCCACAACCGCATAAAACTGTCTTGCACCAGGTCTTCGGCCTGGGCAATGTCGGCGGTGAAGTGGGTGGCGAAGAGGCACAACTCGCGGTAGTGGTTGTTGAAGAGTTGCTTGAAATGGAGATCTTTTTTCATCTATCGGGCTGCTTTTTGCTTGGTTTTAATTACTTTTGCACATCAATTATACGCAGATACAATTATACGCAGATACGCAGAATGATACAATCGGTGATAATGGTGGCGCTGGGTGGCGCCTTGGGTTCGGCAGCACGTTATGTGGTGTCGCGTGTGGTGCAAGAGCAGTGTGCTACGACTTTTCCGCTGCACACCTTTGCGGTGAATGTGGTGGGATGCCTGTTGATAGGACTAGTGTGCGGCCTGGCAGCGCGCCTTGATGGCCTGGGCGATGGCCTGAAACAGTTTCTTACGGTGGGCTTTTGTGGCGGCTTTACCACCTTCTCAACTTTTTGTAACGAAAACTTGGCGCTGCTGCGTGGCGGCGCTTTGCTCACCGCTGCCCTTTATGCAGCCCTCAGCCTGTTTGTGGGTCTGCTGGCTGTGTATGCGGGCTTGCTGATAGCGCGGCAGTGATGTTTTGCGTTGCTCCACTTGTCCTTGTGTTCCTTATTTGAACAAATCGTTCATCGTGATGACTTTCTGAATTCTTCCAGCATACTCGTTGAATTTTAATCCGTATGTTGTAATGAGCGTCAGATGGAGCGCGTTTTTGCATTTTGTTTCTTCAATGAAGGTGCTGAGCTTATGACGTAGATTTTTATCATAGCTTGAGCTTATACTGAAGTCGTCTTCACAGAATTTCATCTCGCAGATGTTGTTGATGTGGTCGGCTCGTTCGATAACGAGATCAATTTGTGCGCCATCTTTTTCTTTTCGGCTTTTCCACGGGCTGGCTTCTGTTTGCACGCCACTAATGCCAAGGGCTTGTTTGATTTGTGGTAGGTGACATATGCAAAGGGTTTCGAAGGTGAAACCGCGCCATGCTGTGAACGAAGGCGTAAGCAGATTGTCTTGCCAAAATGTGGGGTTGGTGGTTTTTTTACCATCAATAAATGAAAGATAGAATTTGCTGTAAAAGTCGGTGAGGCGATAGTAAATCTCGCGCTTGGGGTAATCGTATTTTACGTATGAGGTGATAAAGTCGCTGACTTCTAATGTTTTTAAAGTGGCCGAAAGGCCTCCACCATCAGTTGTTTTTGTCTGTTCAAGAATTTCTTTCCTCGTATAGCCTTGTTGCTTTTGGGCAAGTAAACGTACGATGGTCTTGCACTCTTCGGCATTGGTGAATAGAGACGAATAGAGACGGTCAAACTCTAATTTAAGTTTGGCATTGGGTTCAAAGAATAGCCTGTCGATGTTTTGTGCTAAACTTCGACCTTTTTGCAGCATGGAGATATAATAAGGTATTCCGCCTGTGGCCATATAACATTGTAGCTGATCAAACTTGGACATAACAATGTCGTTGGCTTGATAGTATTTTTCACATTCGCCTAAAGTGAAGGGACGTAATTTTATTTCATCGGTCGTTCGGTCAAACAGCCCTCCTTTGTTGTTTAATAACTTGTCTGAAATCCATGACGTAGCTGAACCACAAACAATGAGCATTAGGTTCTCTCTTCCTGCTCCCCAGCCATTCCAAAAGTGTTCTAAGGCTGTGATGAAGCCTGAGCGGGGCGTGTCCATCCGTGGCAATTCGTCGATAAATACTACTTGGCGTTTGCTCGTACCTTGCTCTTCAAGGAGGGCGATGAGCGCGTTAAACGCTTCTAACCAATCGGCTGGAATGTGTTTTAGCGTGCTGCCGTATTTTACAAGGGAAGAATAAAAATTGCTGAGCTGCTGGTCTTTTAATTTCTTTCCCCTCAATTCGTAAGGCGACAGACCTGTATGATAGAAATTGAACTTATCACCCAGCAATTCTCTCACAAGAAATGTTTTGCCCACTCTCCTTCGCCCATAGATAACGGCGAAGACGGGCTTATTTGCTTGATACAGAGCCTTTATCTCTTTGATTTCGTGCTCTCTCCCGATGATTTTTTGTGCCATAATGGTGTTGTTATTTTGCTGCAAATATACTGAAAATATTGTTTCCAGCAAAATAAGCGTTCGCTATTTTGCTGGAAACGGGGTGAAAGAGATGCTTCCAGCAAAATAGCGAACGTTTATAAGGGTATGTGTGTAAAACAAAGGTGATATTATTTCTTTGTTTTCTTGCTTGTTTTCTTTTCAGCTTTCTTCTCAGCTTTCTTGTCGTCGGCCTTCTTTTCGTCAACCTTTTTATTCTCGGCCTTTACTTTTGGCGTGAGCAGTGCGCGGTATTCGTCGGGGGCGTTTAGCAAGCGCACGGCCTCTTTGTATTGTGGGTCGTAGCGCAGGCTGTGCTCGATGGCACCCTTTTGGTAATAGTAGATGGCCATGATGTCGAGGGCGATGAGCTGCTTGATGTGCTCTTTGTTGTAGGGCCAGTCGAGCTCTTTCGCCAGGTTATGGCTCAACTTCTTCTTCAGAGCCTCGAAGTCGGCCTTGGCATCATCGTAATAGCCCTCAAACTGTGCCACGCGTTCCAATTCTTTCAGGTATTTCTCGCTCAAGCGGTCGTAGCTGAATCCACTGGCCAGCACGGCTTTCTTAAACTCGTCGTAGTCGGCATCAGAAAGCTCAAAGTCGGCGGGTGACGCCACGGTGGGGTGCTTCTTCATGTATTCTACCTCGTAGTTGAGCAGCACGCTGGTGGTGTCTACACGGTCGAGATAGAGGGCGATGTTAGGCATTGAGTCGGCCTTCATCACAATGTCGGGGTTGATGCCACCGCCATCGCGCACCTCGCGCCCTGCTGCTGTGTAGAAGAGGTGTGTGAGCGAGTCGGGCACATGCTCGGTATATCCGCCTTTGGCGTGCTTGTAGTTGATGGCCTGTATGCAGCGTCCGCTGGGGATGTAATATTTTGCGGTGGTGAGCTTTAGTTTGCCGTTATAGGGTAGCGGCACGTTGGGCACCTGTACCAAGCCTTTGCCGTAGGTGCGTGTGCCAACGACGACGGCGCGGTCGAGGTCTTGCAGTGCTCCGCTGGTAATTTCGCTGGCACTGGCTGTGGCTTCGTTCACCAGCACCACGATGGGCATTACGGTGTCGATAGGCTCAACGGTGGTGGCAAACGTCTGGTTGGCGTTCTTTATCTTGCCCTTCATGGTGAGTAGCGTCTTGCCCTTGGGTATGAACATGTTTAAGATGCTGATGGCCTCTTGCACCGAGCCACCACCATTGTCGCGCAGGTCGATGATGAGCTTCTTAGCACCGCGCTGCTTCAGGTCGATGAAGGCGCGACGGAAGTCTTTTGACGAACCTTCAAGAAACTGTGTGTAATTGATGACGCCGATGTCGCCCTCCTTCATGCCGTAGTAGGGTAGGTAGGGCATCTGTATGGCTTTGCGCGTAATCTTCATGGTGAGCTTCTTGCCTGTGGTGGGGCGCAGCACCTTTAGCTCGAGCGTGGTGCCAGGGTTTCCGCGTAGGTGGTCGCTGACATACTGGTTGGTTTTGTCGGTCATGTCTTCGCCATCGATGCTCAGAATGATGTCGCCTTTCTTTAGGCCTGCTTCGGCAGCGGGCATACCCTCGTAGGGCTCGTTTATCACTACGCGCTTTTGCTTGAAGTTGTAGCTGATGATGGCGCCCACGCCCGCATACTTGCCCGTCATCATCTCCTTATATTCGGCAGCCTTGTCTTCGGGATAGTAGGTGGTGTAGGGGTCGAGGCTATGTAGCATGGTGTTGATGGCGGTGCCCACCACGTCGGTAGCGTTCAGCGTGTCAACATACATGAAGTCGAGGTTCTTGTATATGGCGTTGAACACCTCAAGGTTTTTGGCCACATCATAGTTGTGGTCGTTCATGTTTTGTGCGGCCAGCGGCAGCGAGAGCAACCACAGGGCCAAGGCAATTAATTTTTTCATTGCAGCGGTATAACTTATATGTTATGTTTTTTGTTCTGTTATGTTTCTTTATTTATTATGTTCTGTTCTTTGTTGTGTTCAGATCCTTTGCCGCGTTCTGTTTTTTATTGCGTTCTGTTCTTTGTTGCGTTCTGTTCAGATACGTTATATTCTTTTCTGTTCCGTTACCTTCTGTCGTGTTATTTCTTGTTTCCTTTTTAACAAGATGGACTGCACCTACACCTTATTATATATAATAGATAAGGGCGGAAGAAAAAATTTTCTTCGTGAGGATGTATCGGCTGTGCTTCGCGATGAAGCGTTGTCGGCTTTCGAGAACATCGTTATCGGCTTTCACGAATACAAAAGTACGACATTAACCCCGTATAACAGAGAAAAACACCACTTTTTTATCTATTTTTAGCCTTAAAATAAAAAAAGTGAGAAAAAAGTTTCGAAAAAGTTTGGAGAAAACAAAAAAATGCTTTACCTTTGCACACGCAATTCAGAACAATGCTTCAATAGCTCAGTTGGTTAGAGCACCTGACTGTTAATCAGGGGGTCGTTGGTTCAAGCCCATCTTGAAGCGCTCATTGCAAAGCCTTGTAAGCAACCGCTTACAAGGCTTTTTTTATGCCGTTTTGTGTCGGCGCGAGGCGGGGTGCCATTTTCACGGATCGCTCATGGGTAACGTAGTACGCCCAATTTTTTCGCACCAAAAAACTATCGCGCTGCATCAATGTGTAATAAAAATATTAATAATATTTACCCAAACATGTATATGTAAAAAATAATTTACTAAATTTGCAGTGGAGAATGGTGTCAGCGGATGTCGGCCTCCATTTTTGTGGAGAATATATTAGCGTTTGCTATTCGGTCATGCACATTGGAACGTAGGAAATTTCAAAACAAGCATTGAAAGAACGATTTATAGCGAGCGTTCACGATATCGTGGGCGTTACTTGTCGTCTTTCTCAGCTTTTCCTACGGCTGCAATGTGGACAGGTTTCGTCCACGTGTTGTATCCGTAGGTAAAAGAAAAACCGTGGCATTCGCATTTTAGAAGATTATAAGTGTAACTTTTAAAATGTAATAGATTATGGAAACAGATTTTTCAAAACTCTCAAACTATCACAAAGTAGAGAGATTTATTCAAAATTTAGGTCCTGTAACAAGAGACCAGATTCATGAATTCATCAATGATCATAACATGCCTGAAGGTATGCAAATATGCCATGATTTGTTGGCTGCAAAGGTTATTGAAGAAGTTGATGGTTGGTATCGCATTAAAGATTAGTTAAAAATAAAGCTATGCAAGAAAACTACAAAGCGTTTTTTTCGCAAGACGGAAAAGATTATGAAGCTAATGTCGCTTTGTCGAACCAAAACGAACATTTGCAAGAATCTAAAAAGATTGATTCCGTGGCCGAACAGGTCAAGAGCATTGCAAACAATAGCGACTGCCAGCAGAAGATAGAAAAAGATGACATAAAAATAGTGAAGCTATGAACAAATTTTTAAGTATGTTGGTGCTTCTGATCTGCACCAACTTGGCAACAATGTTTGCCCAAAACACAACATTGGAGGTTGACAACCAATATCCTGGTTGGTTGTCAAGCAAGATTCCGTTTAAAGATCAAGCAAGCGTACAGAACCTTACAGTTACAGGATACATAAACGGTACGGATGTTAAGTTTATTAGAGAATTGATAAACAACAGACAACTATCGCATCTGGACTTGTCTGATGCCAATATTGTTGCTGGTGGGGACGCGTATTATGTTGATTCGAAAGTCTCATACAAAATATATAAAGACAACACCATTGGTAGCTATATGTTCACGACGGGCTACAATAGTAAACTGACATATTTGTCATTGCCAAAATCTGTAACAAAAATAAATTTAGACAATCGTATAGATTATTGTGATGACAACCTTGACACATTGGTTATTGGTGGAGATTTAAAAATGCTACGTTCTATGGATGTGTGTCAAACAAAAAAATATTTGATGATAAGAGAAGGAGTAGATTCTTTAAACGCAACAAATATACAAGCTAAAAGTGTTCATTTACCTACTACGATAAAATATCTAGATAGGAAAACGTTTAGAATTGATACCGTTAAAGCAAACATTGAAAACATAGATTATTTTAATAATAGATGTGTCTATTCAGGCAATAGCTTGAATTATGATATTGGAGTACTTGACAATGACACCATTACTCTTTCAGAAAATTTGTCAAAATGGAATGTTAATGCTTTTCGGGTAAAGGATGGTACAACGATATTCTTAAACGACAAATTGAAGGAAATAAACTTTAATATTGATTTTGGTTCATCAAGCACATGGAATGGAGGTGCATTGTCAGCAAAGAATCTAATAATTCATTCACCAAGTAGAACTCCGATCAAAATTGATAGTAAAGGTCTGTTTAGTACGGCAACGATATATGTACCCAAAGGCAGTGTTGAAGCTTATAAAAGTCAATTGCCTTGGTCAAATGCGACTATCTTAGAAGAAAAGGTTCCAGTAACAGGAATTAGATTCGACAAAGAGAACATATTGTTGTCAGAAATAGGAGAGACAGCTTTGCTTCGTGCAACAGTATTGCCGGAAGATGCTGACAATAAAAATGTTAGATGGGAGTCGTCGAACGAAAAAGTTGCAACGGTAGAGAATGGCATCGTAACTTGCAAAGGATATGGCACGGCAGAAATATCTGCAACAACAGAAGATGGTGGCTTTACTGCTGTTTGTAAAGTGACAGCTGAAAGAAAAGAAATTCTTCCCACATCTATAACATTGGATAAGGCAGATGTAACAATGAACGTTGGCGAAACCACGAAACTAAAAGCAGATGTTTGGCCTACCGATGCTGACAACAAGAGCGTTATATGGAATTCAGATAATGAAGATATTGCAAAGGTGTCTTCTGATGGTGTCGTAACAGCCGTTAAGGCAGGAAAAACCAAAGTGTATGCCACAACGCAAGCTAATAATCTCAAGGCAGAATGTGAGATAACGGTTTTGCAGCCAGTTACAGGAATAGAAATGGACAAGGCAAGCATTTCTTTCACATATATAGGTGAGACTGTTCAACTGACAGCGAAGTTGTTGCCAGAAGATGCAAGCAACCAAAATGTCACTTGGGAATCATCAGACACAAAGGTGGCTATTGTAAGCAAGGGAAAAGTTGTTTGCACAGGCTTCGGCACCGCCGTTATTTATGCTGTTTCGGCAGATGGCGGCTTTATGGCAACGTGCATAATTAATGCAACAACAGGAATTGAAGGCATTACCGATGATGCTACTCAAAAGGTTGTAAAGCGTTATGATATTACTGGCCGAGAAATAAGCCAGCCTGTCAACGGAATTAATATTGTGAAGACAGAAGATGGTCGCGTGTTAAAAACTTCTGTGAAAAAAAATTGATAGAATATTGAAATAATAGCGATTGAGTTTAGGAAAAAGCTATTACATGAATAAAAATCCCGGTCAAGTTGCTATTGCTTGGCTGGGATTTTTAATTTCACACATTTCTCAGTATTTGTTTATGCGATATTGTATGAAAGAGGCGGATGCCTTTATAAACCGCTATAGCCCATTGTGCAAGAAATGGCGTAGGTGAAGGTGGGTGATGCCATTGTCATCGTTGCGGGTGAGCAAGGGAGTCATGGAGATGACATACTTGGGATAGTTGTCCTTGATGGCTCTAAGATTACCAAACTCTCTCTCGCGTGTGGTCTCGTCGGCGATGATGTAAGAAGCCTGAACATAGATGCGTTGACCGTCGGGCTTGGTACCGACAAAATCAATCTCGGCAGCCTGTAGCTGTCCTACAAACACTTGATAGCCTAACCTACGCAGATGTAGGTAGATGATGTTTTCTATCACCTTCTCTACATCACCCTCGCGTGTGCCACCAGCGATGGCGTTTCTTATGCCGCTGTCTTCGAAATAGAACTTGTCGTTGGTCTCGAATATGCGTTTGCCATGAATGTCGTATCTGCTCACTTTGTGTAGGATATAGGCTTCGCAGAGAAAGGAAATGTAGTTGATGATGGCCGATGATGTGATGGCTTCTCCTTGCGACTTCATGAATTTTGCGATGCTGTTGGCAGAGATCAGCTTGCCCGTGTTGTCGGCGAGAAAGCGCACCAGGTTTTCTAAGAACGGTACGTTGCGTATCTTGTTGCGCAAGATAACATCTTTCAAGAGCACCGTGTGGTAGATGTCCATCTGATATTCGCGAGCGTCGTCTTCGTCTAATCCAATCTTTGTCAGTCCAGGAAGCCCACCATACTGTATGTAACGAGCGAGCGCCTCGTCGCTGTCTGCCAACTGGTGAAACACTAAAAACTCGTTGTAACTGAGCGATTGAATGTATATTTCTTTATATCTGCCGCCTATCAACGTGCTCAATTCATTGCTCAGCATGCGGGCGTTGCTGCCTGTGATGATGATGTCGGTGTGGGGTTCTGTGCGGAAGCTTCGTACAGAGCGCTCAAACTCTTTGATGTCTTGTACCTCGTCAATAAGAATAAAGTTGTGCTTGTCGACAGCGAAATGCTCGTCAATATATTTGTTAAGGTCTTGATAAGTTTGGATGTTGTCAAACTCTCGCTTTTCCTTGTCAATATAGATTACGTTGTTGCCAGCATCCTTCATCTTCTTCTCGCGTACCATTTTCATGATGTAGCTTTTGCCCACACGACGTTGTCCCACAAGCACAATAATGGTTTCTTTGCCAAGATATCTTTCAATCTTGTCCATATAGTTTTGTCTGTTGATTGCTTCCATAGGCTTTTGTCTTTTATAAAAGAAATTTTCTACAAATATACAACTTTTATCTTTTATAACGAACAAAACGGTGTGTTTTTACGTTTTTATCTTTTATAGAAGATAAAAATGATGCTTTTTATACCTTGCGCTTGGTGATAAGAGGTGCCTTTGATGCCTTCCTATAATAATCTTTAACAAAAGTTTTTAAGAAAGGAAGTGTTGTTTCCACCTTTTGGGGTAAGTTTGCAGCGAGAAAAGAAAATAAACGTATAACCTAAAAGATATACATATATGGAAAAGGATATGACTCTGGCTTGCGAACATCGCTCAATGACAACATTCACTGCTTTTGCTGGTATTGCCACACGTGCTTTGGCCCTTGCTGCCAATGGTGTGCTGAAGAATGTAAGAAATGGTGTTGATTGGCTCCGTAGATATTATAGTAAGGCGCTCGACCGTGAGCTGTCGATGCGTCAGACATGGCTGCTTGTTAATGCACAAGCGGCGTTCTTCTTTACCTTCTTGCCGGCCGAGGCTCCGTGGGCGTTTCGTGCCGTGGGTGCCCTCTGGCTATGGAAAGCCATAGCTGCTTGCAAGAAAGCATTGTGAAGAAGAGCTGGGGTGTGGGTATTGAACAGCCTGTTTGCCTTTAGAACAGGCTGTTCAATGTTTAAAGAATGCTGCTCAATGTTTAAAGAATGGTGCTCAATGTTTAGAACATAGTGCTTACGCGTCGTATGCCGCTTACCAAGGCATCAATCTCGTCTTTGGTGTTGTAGAGGGCAAACGATGCGCGCACGGTGCCTTGTATGCCAAGACGCTCCATAAGGGGCTGTGCGCAATGATGACCTGTGCGCACGGCAATGCCGAGGCGGTCGAGCAGTGTGCCCATGTCGAGGTGGTGAATATCGCCTACGAGGAACGACACCACAGCATCTTTATTGGGCGTGTCGCCAAAGAGGCGCATGCCAGGTATGGTGCGCATTTGCTCCATACAGTAGGTGGTGAGCTCGCGCTCGTGGGCTGCGATGTTGTCCATGCCCAGACTTGACACATATTTTAAGGCGGTGGCCAGGCCGTGTGTGGCAACATAGTCGGGGGTGCCCGCTTCAAATTTGAAGGGCAACTTCTCAAACACGGTGCGCTCGAAGGTTACGCTCTCTATCATTTCGCCACCACCCTGATAGGGCGGCAGACGGTCGAGCCAGGCTTCTTTGCCATAGAGCACGCCCACACCTGTGGGGCCATATATTTTGTGGCCGCTGAAGGCAAAGAAGTCGCAGTCGATGTCTTGCACATCGACCTTGAAGTGAGGGGTTGACTGTGCTCCGTCAACCAATACGGGCACGCCGTGGCTGTGCGCTATGCGACAGATGTCTTTCACAGGATTTACGGTGCCCAGCACATTGCTTACATGTGCAACGCTTACGAAGCGTGTGCGCTCGTTGAACAGTTGTTCAAAGGCTTGCATGTCGAGGGCACCTGTATCGGTCATGGGTATGACGCGTAGGGCGATGCCTTTGTGTGCGGCCTGCAGCTGCCAGGGCACAATGTTGCTGTGGTGCTCCATGACGCTCACAATGACCTCGTCGCCCTCGTGCATAAAGGCGTCGACGTATGACGACACCACGAGGTTGATGCTTTCGGTGGTGCCACGTGTGAAGATTATTTCTTCGGTCTTCGGGGCATTGATAAACTGCCTTACGGTTTCGCGAGCCGCCTCGTGCAGGTCGGTGGCCTGCTGCGAGAGGTAATGTACGCCGCGATGCACGTTGGCGTTGACATTAAGATATTCGTCGCGCATGGCGTCGAGCACACAGAGGGGTTTCTGTGTGGTGGCAGCATTGTCAAGATAAACCAGCGGCTTATCGTAGACGGTGCGCGCGAGAATGGGGAAATCGTCTCTTACCTGTTGTATGTTATACATCTTTTTTCTTTTTAATATTGGGGCTAAGCTTTTTTAGCCTAACTAAGCTAAGCCTTTCTAAGCTTTTCTAAGCCTAACTAAGCCTTTATAGGCCTACCTAAGCCGAGGTGACTGGCGAGCGAGAGCGGCAAAGCTATAGGATTTTTCACTTTTCACTTTTCACTCTTCACTTTCTCTTTATTTGCACAGCTTGCAGCCTTCACACTTGCTTAGTTCGCCACGGAAGCGTTTTTCAACAAGGTGGTGTAGGCGGTCGCGAAGCGGTTCGAGTTTTATCTGGTCGATAACCTCGTTGACGAAAGCAAACTCAAGGAGAAGTTTGGCCTCTTTCTCGCTGATGCCACGCTGGCGCATATAGAAGAGGGCGGCATCGTTGAGCTGGCCTACGGTAGAGCCGTGTGAGCACTTTACATCGTCGGCATAAATCTCGAGCATGGGCTGTGTGTACATGCGGGCCTCGCGGGTGGCGCACAAGTTTTGGTTGCGCTCTTCGCTGATGGTTTTCTGTGCTCCGTGGCGCACCAGCACGCGGCCGGCAAAGGCGCCTGTGGATTGGTCGTTGAGCACATACTTGTATAGCTCGTGCGAGGTGCAGTGCGACACCTGATGGTCGATGAGCGTGTTGTTATCGACGTGTTGCTCTTTGTCGGCCACCACACATCCGTTGCACCAGCACTCGGCACCTTCGCCCTTCAAGATGAGGTCGAGACGGTTGCGCGTAACGCCGTTGTGCAGTGTGATAACGTTGTGGTTGACGCGGGCGTTGGCCTGCTCTTCAATATATACGTTGCTCACGCGAGTGTTTTTATAGTGGGTTTCTTCCAAGCAGTAGAGGTCGAGCGAGGCGTTGTCGGCCACGAAAGCTTCTATCACCTGTGTGGTGAGGAAGCGACGGTCGTCGGCAGCATGGTCGCAGAACAAGAATTTGGCTTCGCTGCCTGGCTCCATGATGATGAGCACACGGCGGTTAATCATCAGTTCTACGTCGGCACGCAAGATGTTGATAACCTGTATGGCGCGGTCAATCTTCACGTTGCGGGGCACATACACCACCAGACCGTCTTGTGCCAACATGGTGTTAAGAGCGGTGATGCTGTCGGTAGCGCTGTCGGCCAATTTGCCGTAATACTGGCTTACCACCTCGGGGTGAGTGGTGGCAAAGGAGCAGAGCGAGTCGATCACTACGCCTTCTGGCAACTGTGCCTTGGGCAACGCCTGATGGTAGAAGGTATCGTTGACCATGAAATAGAGTGATGTGCTAAGGTTGGGCACATCGCAACGGAAAGCTTCGTAGGGGTCGACCGGAATGTTAAGGCGGTTGATGTTTAAACCATAATTGGGCTTAAACAGCTCGGCCATGTCGGTATATTTGTATCGTTCTACCTTGCGTGTAGGAAACCCTTGCCGTTTGAAGTGTGCAAAGGCCTCGTCGCGCAGTGCGTTCATAGGCTCGGCGCTATGCTGGCACAATGCCTCGCGACACTGGGTATAGAGGTCGATATATTGTTGTTCGCTGTTCATTATCGTGACTTTTGAATATTGTGTTTTTAAGTTTTGAATGATTGTTATGATGAGAAATCATTCAAAGCTATTCTCCCACTTCGGCCTTTATCCAGTCGTATCCGCGGGCCTCAATCTCTTTTGCCAGTTCGGGGCCAGCGGTCTTCACGATGCAACCTTTGTAGAGCACGTGCACCACGTTGGGCTTGATCATGTCGAGCAAGCGCTCGTAGTGGGTGATAACGATGGCCGATGTCTCCGATGTGTGCATTTTGTTCACACCATCGGCCACGATGCGCATGGCATCAACGTCGAGGCCAGAGTCGGTCTCATCGAGGATAGAGAGTTTGGGCTCGAGCATGGCCATCTGGAAAATTTCGTTACGCTTCTTCTCGCCACCTGAGAAACCTTCGTTTACTGAACGGCGGGTAAACTTGCTGTCGAGCTCTACCACCTTACGCTTTTCGTTCATGAGCTTGATAAACTCGGCAGCCTTCAGTTCGGGCAGACCCTGATATTTGCGCTTCTCGTTTACGGCTGCTTTAAGGAAGTTGGTCATCGACACGCCAGGTATCTCAACAGGATATTGGAACGAGAGGAACAGACCCTCGTTAGCGCGCTCTTCGGGTTTCATCTCAAGCAGGTTCTTGCCGTTGAAGATGGCTTCGCCCTCGGTTACCTCATACAGAGGGTTTCCTGTGAGCACGGCGCTCAGTGTCGACTTGCCCGAACCGTTCGGACCCATAATGGCGTGTATCTCGCCATCATTTATCGTGAGGTTGATGCCTCGTAGTATTTCCTTATCGCCAATCTTGGCGTGGAGGTTCTTTACTTCTAACATATTTAGCGTTTTTGTTTTTATCTTTTTTATTATTCTGTTTTCTTTTGTGGCCGCTGGCTGTCATTGCTTTATCAATAAGCATCGAGCACACGCTTCAATCTTGCCTTCTGATGTTCCTGTTTCGTTTCCTTTTTAGGCTCATCGTCGGGGCAATAGAGTCCGAGCGCTGTCGCTATAAACTTGTAGAGTGTGTTGCCGTCGTCAGATGTGAATCTGAACGGGAACGTAAGCTTCAGTCCAATCTGTATGTTATGGCGGTGCATGTTGGAACGCATGTTGTAGGTCTCGGGCTGTCCGTTGTATGTTGTGCTTACGCTTGTCTTGCCATTGATGGCGAGCGGGAAGCCATATTGAAACTCAAGGGCGAGCGATGAGAACAGATAGCAGTCGAGTCCAATGGCTGGTGCCACGCTAAAGCGCGGATAGCTTATAGAGTAGTGGCGCTCATGGCTATAGCTTGTTCCCATGCCCGAAGAGCTGGCCTCCATGTAGCCCGTCTCGTTCTGCGTCCCCACGTTGGTGTAGGTCATCAGGGCGGCGTAAGGCTGTATAGCGCAACCGTTGGACAACTGATAATAGCGTGCGCCCAGCACGATATTGCGCAACGTTGCCGACACGTCGCCGCTGAACCATTGGAGCGACTCGGCGTTATAGCCTCCCACCACCGAAAAGTGGTCGTTGGGAAGATAATACTCCAACATGATGTTGCCCAACGGGTTTGCGAACGAAGCCGCTCTCTCGTCATGCGCTGCATTATGGTCTCTATTCGCTGTCGTAGGACAAGAAAGGTTCATGCCCGTTATTACTGCCCAGCGGCGCGGCATGTCGTCGTCATCATCATTGGCGGCATTGGCAGCAACGTTAGCGGCAGCATTGACATTGGCAGCAGTCAGCGTGCTAAACGGAAAAGTTGAAAGAGCTGCAAGAACAGCCGATATTATTGTTTTGCGAAACACTTCTCTTCAAAATTTAAAACTCAAAACCCAAAGAATACTATCCAACTGTTCCTTCAAGCGATACGCTAAGAAGCTTCTGTGCCTCGACGGCAAACTCCATAGGCAACTTGTTGAGCACCTCCTTGGCGTAGCCGTTTACGATGAGGCCCACGGCCTGCTCGGTGGGGATGCCACGCTGGTTACAGTAGAAGAGCTGGTCTTCGCTGATCTTAGAGGTTGTGGCCTCATGCTCCACCACCGCACTGTCGTTGTGAATGTCCATGTAGGGGAAGGTGTGGGCGCCACAGTCGGAACCCAGCAGCAGCGAGTCGCACGATGAGTAGTTGCGCGCGTTGTCGGCTTTGCTGGTGGCGCGCACCAGTCCGCGGTACGAGTTCTGGCTGTGTCCTGCCGAGATACCTTTTGAGATGATGGTCGACTTGGTGTTCTTTCCCATGTGTATCATCTTCGTGCCCGTGTCGGCTTCTTGATAGTGGTTGGTAACGGCCACCGAATAGAATTCGGCTTGTGAGCCATCGCCACGCAGCACGCATGAGGGATATTTCCAGGTGATAGCCGAACCCGTTTCTACCTGTGTCCACGACAGTTTTGAGTTGACGCCACGCAGGTCGCCACGCTTCGTTACAAGGTTGAATACGCCACCCTTGCCATTCTCGTCGCCTGGATACCAGTTTTGCACGGTAGAATATTTTACCTCGGCATTATCGTTTACAATAATCTCGACAATGGCGGCATGCAGCTGGTTCTCGTCGCGCATAGGTGCTGTGCAGCCTTCAAGATAGCTTACGTAGGCATCGTCATCGGCAATGATGAGGGTGCGCTCAAACTGACCTGTGTTTTGTGCGTTGATGCGGAAATAAGAGCTGAGCTCCATGGGGCAGCGCACGCCCTTAGGAATGTAAACGAATGATCCGTCAGAGAAGACGGCACTGTTTAGGGCTGCGAAGAAGTTGTCGCGGTAGGGAACCACGGTGCCGAGATATTGTCGCACCAGGTCGGGGTGTTGCTGTATGGCTTCGCCGATAGAGCTAAAGATGATGCCTTTCTCGGCCAACTTGTCTTTGAAGGTGGTCTTGACAGAAACCGAGTCCATGATGGCATCCACGGCCACGCCGCTCAGCGCCAGACGCTCTTCAAGAGGAATACCCAGCTTGTCGAAGGTCTTCATCAGTTCGGGGTCAATCTCTTTTTTCTCGTTCTTCTTTTTTGCCAGTGGGTCGGCATAATAGCTGATGGCCTGATAGTCGATGTCGGGCAAATGCACATGTCCCCATGTGGGTTGCGCCATCGTCTGCCAGTGGCGGAAGGCCTTCAGGCGGAACTCGAGCATCCAGTCGGGCTCGCCCTTCTTTTGCGAGATGAGGCGCACCACCTCCTCGTTAAGACCTTTCTCAATGATGTCGGTATGCACGTCGGTGGTAAAGCCGTATTCATATTTCTGGTCGGCCACCTGTCGTACATAGGCATTTTTTATCTCTTTCTGTTCCATGTTTTGCTTGATGTTGTAGGGGCGTTAACGGTTTGTATTGCTCATTTTGGGGATTGAACCCTTACGCCCAACTTTAAAATGCAAAATTACGAAATAAGCATTGATTATTCGAACGTTTTACACATTTTTTGTTTCTTGATGGGGCGCAGCCTTCTCTTGTGTTGCCTTAGCTGCTTGTAATGTCAGGGTGTGTAAAACTTAACCTGCTGATTGATGCGTAGTTTGGCACACTTGTGGGTGGCTTATGTCGTGGGTGTTGATGATGATGTCGGCGGTGCCAATCTTATCCCAACTGAAGGTGGCAATGAGGTCGTGAGCGCTGATAGGGTCGGGTGCTGATTGAAGCCCTGCGGCATGTGCCAAGAGTCCGATGATGGCGTCGGGCGAAAAACGTTGGCGCAATGCTGCCATGTCCAAACTTTGGTCGCGCTTTGACAGCCGCTGTCCAGCGGTGTTGCACAACAGTGGCAGATGTGTAAAATGGGGTGGGGTGAAGCCCAACTGCTGTGCAAGGTATATCTGCTGTGGTGATGACAGCAAGAGGTCGCGCCCTCGCACCACCTCGTTAATGCCCATGAGCGCATCGTCGGCCACTACGGCCAGCTGGTAAGCCCAGGCCCCGTCTTTGCGTCGCACGATGAAGTCGCCACACTGCGTGGTGAGGTCGACGCTGTGTGTGCCATAATGCCCATCGGTGAAGGTGACGAGCCCTTTACCCTCGTCGGGCACCATCATACGTATGGCGGCAGGCCCTGTTCTTTGTTCAGGAGAAAGATGCCGGCAAGTGCCTTTATATACCACGCGGCCATCGCTTTCGTGTGGCGCCTGTGTGGCCATGATGTCGGCACGTGTGCAATAGCAAGGATAGGTGAGCCCCTTTTGGCTCAAGGCATCGAGACATTGCTGATAGATGTCGGTGCGCTGGCTTTGATAGTAAGGCCCTTCGTCCCAGCCGAGTCCCAGCCATGTGAGGTCGTCCATCAGCATGTCGGCATATTCTTGATGCGAGCGTTGCGGGTCGATGTCTTCAATGCGCAGCAGCCATGTGCCGCCCTTTGCCTTTGCTGATAGCCACGACAGCAAGGCGCTGAACACGTTGCCCAGGTGCATACGTCCTGTGGGCGAGGGAGCAAAGCGCCCTTTTACTTTTGTGTTGGTGTTCAGAGTGTTATTACTTGTCATAACTTTATAAATAAAGTCCATACTCGGTGACAACCACTGAGTATGGACTTTTTTTATGTTTCGCTTTTAATTTCTTGTTTCTTACAACGTCTGCTTAACCTCAATCTCGGTGAAGGTTTCAAGCACGTCGCCCACCTGGATGTCGTTGAAGTTGACGAGCGAGATACCACACTCAAAGTTGGTGGCCACCTCTTTCACGTCATCCTTATAACGTTTCAGTGCAGCGATGTCGGCGGTGTGAACCACGATGCCGTCGCGTACCACACGAGCACGGTCGGCGCGGTGCACCTTGCCCTCTGTAACCATACATCCAGCCACGGTGCCCACCTTTGATATCTTGTAAACCTCGCGCACCTCTACCTGTCCGGTGATAACCTCCTTCTTCACCTTGTCGAGCATACCCTCCATAGCCGAGGTTACGTCGTCGATGGCGTCGTAGATAACCGAGTAGGTATTGATTTCAACGCCAGCCTGGTCGGCCTGCTTACGTGCGGCTGCTGAAGGACGTACCTGGAAGCCTACGATGATAGCGTCAGAAGCGTCGGCCAGTGTAACGTCGCTCTCTGATATCTGACCTACGGCCTTGAAGATAACGTTAACCTTAATCTTCTCGGTCGACAGCTTGATGAACGAGTCGCTCAATGCCTCTACAGAACCGTCGGTATCGCCCTTGACGATGATGTTCAGCTCCTTGAATGATCCGAGGGCGATGCGGTGGCTGATATCTGACAGTGTAAGACGTTTCTGTGTGCGCAGGCTTTGCTCGCGCTGCAGCTGCAAACGCTTGTTAGCAATGTCGCGTGCCTCCTGCTCGCTCTCCAGCACGTGGAAGCTGTCGCCAGCGGTAGGGGCACCGTTCAAGCCCAAGATGATGGCGGGCTCGGCGGGTCCGGCCTTCTCAATACGTGCGTTACGCTCGTTGAACATAGCCTTGATACGACCCCAACTGGTGCCAGCAATCACGTTGTCGCCCACGCGCAGTGTGCCGTTTGATACGAGCACGGTAGAAACGTAACCACGACCCTTGTCGAGCGACGACTCGATGATAGAGCCTGTTGCCTTGCGGTTGGGGTTTGCCTTCAGGTCGAGCATCTCGGCTTCGAGCAGCACCTTCTCAAGCAGTTCCTTGATGCCGATGCCCTTCTTAGCACTAATTTCTTGGCACTGATACTTACCGCCCCATTCCTCTACCAAGAGGTTCATGGCGGCCAGCTCTTCGCGCACACGGTCGGGGTTAGCGCCTGGCTTATCAATCTTGTTGATGGCAAACACCATAGGCACGTTGGCGGCCTGTGCATGAGCAATGGCCTCCTTGGTGGTAGGCATCACGGCATCGTCGGCAGCCACAATGATGATGGCGATATCGGTAACTTGAGCACCACGGGCACGCATGGCGGTAAATGCCTCGTGACCAGGAGTGTCGAGGAAGGTGATGCGGCGTCCGTCTTCCAGTTTTACGTTATAGGCACCAATGTGCTGTGTGATACCGCCTGCCTCACCCGCAATGACGTTGGTCTTACGGATGTAGTCGAGCAGTGACGTCTTACCGTGGTCAACGTGTCCCATCACAGTAACGATGGGCGCGCGATGTGTGAGATCGTTCTCGTCGTCGGCCTCTTCGGTGATAGCCTCTTGCACTTCGGCACTTACATATTCGGTCTTGAAGCCAAACTCTTCGGCCACAAGGTTGATGGTTTCGGCGTCAAGACGCTGGTTGATAGACACCATGATACCTACGCTCATCAGGGTTCCGATAACCTGGTTTACGCTGATGTTCATCATGGTAGCCAATTCGCTCACCGTTACAAACTCGGTAAGTTTCAGTATCTTGCTCTCTTTCTTCTCTTCGCGACGCTCTTCGTTCAGCTTTTCCTGAACAGCCTCGCGTTTTTCCTTGCGGTATTTGGCTCCCTTCTTGTTCTGGTTTTGTTTGTTGGTGAGGCGTGCCAGCGTTTCTTTTACCTGGCGTGCTACGTCCTCATCGCTTACCTCAACGGGCTTCGGAGCGCGGTTGCGGTTTTTCTTTTTCTTTCCGTTGCCAGCACCACCATTGCCTCCAGCGCTGTTGCCACCGCCGTTGTTGTTGCCACCACGGTTGTTGCCTTGCTGGTTAGCGGCAGCGTTGATGTCGACACGCACCTTGTTAATGCGCTCGCGCTTCTTCTTTCCGTCGCGCTGCTGCTGTGCTTTCTCCTCACGTTCCTTGCGCTTCTCTTCCTTCGACTTCTTCTTGGGACGAGTGCTCTGGTTCAGTGTGGCAAGGTCAATCTTTCCTAACACGTTCACCTTAGGAGCGTTCAGCATTTTCTTCTCGCTCTTGGTGGTGAAGATGTCGTCGCTCTTCTGCTGCTGTGCCAGATGTTTCTGCTCCAGCGGTGTGCGCTGGTCGGCCGACTTCTGCTCAGCGGTGAGCGTGGGTGTCTCGGCAGCTTTAGGTGTAGCTTTAGGTGCAGCGGGTGCAGTGGGTTCGGCTGCCTTCTGAGTGGTAATGGGCTTCTCGGCCACTTTTACTTCCTCGGCGGGCTTAGCTGTAGCCACCACTTTCTCTACCTTTTTCGGTGCTTCGGCGGGCTTGCTGGCCTCTTTTACGGCTGGCTTTTCGGCAGCGGCGTTATTCACTTTTGCGGGCTCCTGACTCACGGCAGCAGTCTGAGCCTTCGGTTTATCTTTGACATTCTGAGCAACGGCTCCCTTGTTTGCGGGCTTCTTGCCTATGCTGTCAAGGTCGATCTTTCCCAGCGGCTTATACTGCTGGGGTGTGCGCACGGGGCGTTCGGCAGCGTTGTCGTTGCCTTGCTCGGCAGTGCGCTTCTTCTCTTTGGGCTTTTTCTGCAGCAACTTTTCAGCCTGTGTGCGCACTTCCTTATCTTGTTTGAAGGCTTCAACCAGTGCTGTGTACTGCTTGTCGCTGAGCTTGAAGCTCAGTTCGGGCTTTACCTCGCCCAGCTCACTTCTCTTTTCGAGGAATTCAACTGCCGTTTGAAGTCCTATGTTTAATTCACTTAATGCTTTGTTTAACCTGATGCTCATTCTGTATCTTTACTATTCTTTTTTAGGGGTTTAGTGCCTACACCCCCACCTTGTGCGGGTGTAGTGCTGTAATGTTTTGTGGTATACTGTTAGTTCTCAAACTCGGCGCGGAGCACGTTGAGCACTTGGTCAACGGTTTCTTCCTCCAGGTCGGCTTTTTCTACCAGCATTTCGCGCGGTGCGTTGAGCACAGCCTTAGCGGTGTCGAGACCGATGCGCTTGATTGAGTCGATAACCCACTGATCGATTTCGTCAGAGAACTCGTCGAGATAGATATCTTCCTCGGCTTCAGCATCGCTTACCTCGCGGAACACGTCGATGGTGTATTCGGTCAGCATTGATGCCAGTTTGATGTTCAAACCGCCACGTCCGATGGCGAGGCTTACCTCTTCGGGTTTGAGGAACACCTCTGCCTTGTGGTTCTCATCATCGATGTTGATGCTTGAAATCTTAGCGGGGCTCAGTGCGCGCTGGATGAACAGCTTGGTGTTGGCTGTCCAGTTGATAACGTCGATGTTCTCGCCGCCCAGTTCGCGAACGATGCCATGCACACGGCTGCCCTTTACGCCTACGCAAGCGCCTACGGGGTCGATGCGGTCGTCGAAGGTTTCTACAGCAATCTTAGCGCGCTCGCCCGGCATACGTGCGATGCGTTTAATCTGTATGATGCCGTCGTTAATCTCGGGCACCTCAGCTTCGAGCAGACGCTGCAGGAAGGCGGGGCTGGTGCGCGAAAGAATAATTTTGGGGTTGTTGTTGTCGTTGTCAACGCGCTCGATGACGGCACGCACGGTTTCGCCTTTGTGGTACACGTCGTTAGGAATTTGCTCTGACTTGGGCAGGATAAGCTCGTTGTTCTCGTCGTCTACCACGAGCACCTCGCGCTTCCATACCTGATACACCTCACCAGCGATAACCTGTCCGATGCGGTCTTTATATTTGTTGTACAGCGAGTCGTGTTCCAGCTCCAGCACCTTTGATGCCAATGTTTGGCGAAGGTTGAGGATGGCGCGGCGTCCGAACTTGGTGAAGTCGACGGGCTCTGACACGTCTTCGCCTACCTCATAGTCGGGCTCAATTTTCTGTGCTTCGGTGAGTGAGATTTCTTTGTTCTCGTCCTGCACCTCGCCGTTGGCCACTACCACGCGGTTACGATAAATCTCGAAGTCGCCCTTGTCGGGGTTGACAATAACGTCGAAGTTTTCGTCACTGCCAAATATCTTTGCGAGCACATTACGGAAACTTTCTTCGAGCACGCTCACCAGTGTGGTGCGGTCAATGTTCTTTGTCTCCTTAAACTCTTTGAACGAGTCGAACATGCTTACTGTATCGTCTTTCTTTAATGCTGCCATAGCTTTATTTGAAACTGATTAGATATTTTGTATATTTCACTTTGTTCATATCGAATGTATGGTCCACATCCGTAAGTTGTGGGCGTTTTTTGCCTTCTACCTTCACCTTTTCTTGTGTGGTGACGGTAAAGTTGTTGCCATCAACGCTTTTCAGCAAGCCTTTATATTTCTTGCCGTCGGCATCCAGTACCTCAACGTCTTTGCCTACGAAGCATACGTATTGCTGTGGCACCTTGAAGGGCTGTCCCAGTCCGGCCGATCCTACCTCCAGCTCATAGTCTTCTTCGTCTCGGCTGAGGTGTTCTTCTATGTAACGGCTGAGCGCTACACAGTCTTCAATCCATACTCCGTCGGCGTGGTCAATTTCCACAACAATTCTGTCGTCGGCGCTAATCTCGATATCTACGAGGAAGTATTCCTTGTCTTCGAGCCACGTTTCAACAATCTCTTTAACGATGTTTTTATCTATCATACATTTTGTTTGGGGCGTGTTGTCAGCTTTTCATCATCTTGTTTTTCATATCGCCACACGCCATGTGTAACTGTGAACAATTAAAAAATGAGGAGCTCTCGGAGCCCCTCATTCCACTGAATGGTGCAAAGTTACGAATATTTCTGCACGCAAACAAATATATGTGATTATTTTTTTATTTCAGTGATGAAAAAAGCTTGTTTCAGCTTTGTTCATCCTTTGTTCGGTTGTCTGTCCAGCTGTTTCTCGGTTGCCTGTCCAGCTGTTTATTTAGCCACCTCGCCCGTCATCAGCGTGATAGCTTTTTGCACCACGTGGTTGCTTTCGTTGATGATGGCAAAATACTGGCTCATGTCCCATAGGTCGCGCGCCACCAGAGCTTTCAGTTGTAGGCGCAGTTGTGGCAGTGTGCGTTCGCGTTCAGCATCGTCTTTCGGCGTAACCTTTTCTTTTGCGGCTTCTTCAAAGATGCCGTCGATCACCCTTTTGGGCACCTCAAACGATGATTTAAACTGTTCAAACGAGCTGTATTTCTTCTTCAGCTCCTTACGATGACTGTCAATGTATCGTAACGAAGCGTTGATGATGAAGCTCTTGGCTGCCAACTGTCGATGCAGCGGTGTGTATTGAGTGGTGTCGAGCGGCACAAAGTAGTCGGGCATGATGCCACCGCCGCCATACACGGTGCGATGCTGGCGTATGGTGTAATAGCGCAGCGAGTCGGCAAAGTGAATACTGTCAGCGCTATACAGCTCGCCATGTTTAAAGCGTTTCTCAATGTCCATGGCATAGTCGGCCTTGTCGCCCTTGGTGTAAGGCTTTTGTATGCAGCGACCTGTGGGCGTGTAATAGTGGGCGATGGTAAGACGTATCATCGATCCGTCTTTAAACTCGATGGGGCGTTGCACCAGGCCCTTGCCAAACGAGCGTCGGCCCACCACCTGTGCGCGGTCTTGATCTTGCAGCGCGCCTGTCACAATCTCGGCTGCCGATGCTGAATATTCGTTCACCAGCACCATCACCTTTCCCTCGAGCAGCTGTCCGTTGCCCTGCGCCTTATATTCGCGTCGTTGGCTGCTACGGCCTTCTGTATATACAATGAGGTCGTTGCGTTGTAAAAACTCGTTTGCTATCTGAATGGCCGATTGCATATATCCGCCACCATTTTCTTGCAAGTCGAGAATAAGGTCGCGCATGCCCTCTTTCTTCAGTTTCGCAACGCCATCCATAAACTCTTTATAGGTGGTGGCACCGAAACTGCCAATGCGTATATATCCTATGCCCGGACGTATCATATACACGGCGTCGACGGTGTTTACAGGAATTTTGTCGCGTGTCACGGTAAAGGACAGGCGGTCAGCAATGCCCTTACGTATCACCGTGAGGTGTACCTTTGTGCCCTTAGGCCCGCGCAGCCTACGCATCATCTCTTCGCGCGCCATCTTTACGCCCGCAATGGCCGTGTCGTTTACTGCTACAATGCGGTCGCCCGCCATGATGCCTACCTTTTCAGAGGGGCCTCCCAGTGTGGGCTGTATCACCATGAGTGTATCTTGCGACACGTTAAACTGTATGCCTACACCCTCAAACGACCCTTGCAACGACTCGTTCATCTGCTTTGTTTCTTTGGCTGTGGTGTATGACGAGTGTGGGTCGAGTTTTTCCAGCATACCGCGTATGCCATCCTCAACCAGCTTTTGCTCGTCTACCGAGTCGACATACAGGTTGTTGATAGCCATCTCAGCAATTTGCAGTTTGCGCATGGGGCTGTCGTCGCCCGTGTTGATGCGCAGCTGAGCCTGTAAGTTCAGGCAAGCCACCAGCAGCGCCAGCAGCATTGCCACACGCACCTTGAGGGTGCATGGTGTTGTGGGGTGTAAGTGTTTGTTACTGTTTTTGTGCATAATGAAAAACAATTAATCGTCGTCGCGGTTTTCTTTATCTTCCTCGGGCAGGTCTTCCTCTACCACCAGGTTGTCGATGATGAAGTTTTGGCGTTCGGGTGTGTTCTTGCCCATATAGTAGGCCAGCAACTTCTGCACCTGGTCAGTTTTGTGCAGCGTAACCTGTTCCAAACGCATATCGGGACCGATGAAGTGAACAAACTCGTCGGGCGAGATTTCGCCCAGACCTTTAAATCGTGTAATCTCTGGGTCGGGGCCCAGTGCCTTGATAGCCTTCTGTCGTTCTTCGTCGCTATAACAGTAGTGGGTGATGAAGTCGCCCTTACGCTCCTTTTTACCCATCTTGGCATCGGCCTCGGCTATGGCCTTTTTGTTCTTAATCTTGGTGCGACGGTTGCGCACGCGGAACAGCGGCGTTTGCAATACATATACGTGCCCTTTCTTGATAAGTTCGGGGAAGAACTGTAAGAAGAAGGTGATGATGAGCAAACGAATGTGCATGCCATCAACATCGGCATCGGTGGCCACAATCACCTTGTTGTAGCGCAGCGTGTCGAGGCCCTCTTCAATGTCGAGTGCCGCCTGTAAGAGGTTAAACTCCTCGTTCTCATACACCACCTTTTTGGTGAGTCCGAACGAGTTGAGGGGCTTTCCACGCAGCGAGAACACGGCCTGTGTGTTTACGTCGCGACTCTTGGTGATAGAACCGCTGGCCGAGTCGCCCTCGGTGATAAATATCGAACTTTCCTCTTTGCGGTCGTTCTTTGTGTCAGAATAGTGTATGCGGCAGTCGCGCAGTTTGCGGTTGTGCAGGTTGGCCTTCTTAGCACGTTCGCGCGCCAGTTTTGTTACGCCAGCCATTGCCTTGCGTTCCTTTTCGCTTTCTTCAATCTTCTGTTTCATCACCTCGGCCACATCGGCATGAATATGCAGATAGTTGTCAACCTCGCGTTTCACAAAGTCGCCCACATATTTGTTGATGCTGTCGCCGCCAGGTGCCATTTGTAGCGAGCCCAACTTAATTTTTGTTTGACTTTCAAACATAGGCTCTTCAACGTTCAGGGCGATGGCCGCCACCAGTCCGTTGCGTATGTCGCCATACTCATAGTTTTTGCCGAAAAACTCTTTGATGGTGCGTGCTATATGCTCTTTAAAGGCGCTTTGGTGTGTGCCGCCCTGTGTGGTGTGCTGTCCGTTTACAAACGAGTGATACTCTTCGCCATACTGGTTAGTATGTGTGAAGGCTATCTCAATATCTTCGCCCTTGATGTGTATGATGGGGTAGAGGCCCTCGTTGGTCATGGTGTCGTTGAGCAAGTCTTCCAAGCCATTGCGCGAGAGGATGCGTCGGCCATTATACATGATGGTGAGGCCCGAGTTGAGGTAAGTATAGTTGCGCAGCATGGTTTCCACAATGTCATCGTGGAAACGGTAGCCCGTGAAGAGCGTTGCGTCGGGGCGGAAGTAGATGTAGGTGCCGTTCTCGTCGTCGGTCTTCTTGGTGGTATCTTTCTGTAAGATGCCCCGTTCAAACACCAGCGAGCGCACCTTGCCATCGCGATACGATTTCACCTCGAAACGTTCGCTCAGCGCGTTCACGGCCTTTACGCCCACGCCGTTTAGGCCCACGCTTTTCTTAAAGGCTTTCGAGTCGTACTTGCCGCCAGTGTTGAGCACGCTCACGGCTTCCACCAGTTTGCCTTGCGGAATACCGCGTCCGTAGTCGCGCACGCTCACGGCCATGTTATCGTCGATGTCTACCTCGATACGTTTTCCGGCGTTCATCTTAAACTCGTCAATCGAGTTGTCAATCACCTCTTTCAGCAGCACATAGATGCCATCCTCAGGCAGGTTGCCGTCGCCCAGTCGGCCGATATACATGCCGGGTCGGGTGCGCACGTGCTCCATGTCAGAGAGGTGTCGAATGTTGTCGTCGGTATACTGTGCCGTAGGTTGATTATTTTGCTCTTCCATAGTTAATAGCCCTTCTCTTATAGTTCTTTTTTATAGGCCGATGCTCTTTTTATAGCATCTGCGACGCTTATGACATTCGCGCTCCAGATATTGCCATTGTCCTTGCACCTTTTCGTTGGTTTCCATCTCTACGTGTGTCTCGCCCCACTCAAAGCCGTATGCCTGATAGCGCGGTATGAGGTCGTAGAACAGCAGCGCGTTGGCACCCTTCGAGCGATATTCGGGCAAGACGCCCACCAGCAGCAGGTCGACAATGTTTGTTTTATGACACTTCAGCGCCTTCAATATATGTATCCATCCGAAGGGGAACAGTCGGCCACGACGACACTTCTGCAGTGCGCGTGTGAGCGACGGCAGCGTGATGCCCACACCGACGAGTGGATGTTCGGGTGTGCTCCAGTCTTCTATCAGTGTCACCAAGTCCAGGTCGATCATGGGTAGATACATCTTCACATACTGGTCAATCTGTCGCTGTGTGAGGGTAGAATATCCGTAGAGGTCTTTAAACGTGGCGTTGATGATGTCGAAAATTTTCTGTCCGTATCCGTCTTTGCCGAAAATCTCGTTGCGCTTCAGTTTCTTTACCCGCAGGTTGTAGCGCTTCTGTATCATCTCGGCCACCTTGGTATACTTTTCGGGTATCTGTTCGGGCACAAACAGCTTATATTCTACATAGTCGTTATCTTTCTCCCAGCCCCCCATGCGCTCCATGTGCTCGGGGTAGTAGGGATAGTTGTAGATGGTGGCCTGTGTGCCCAGCTGGTCGAAGCCAGCGGTGAGCATACCTTCAGGATCCATGTCGGTGAAGCCGAGCGGGCCTATCACCTCTGTCATTCCGTTCTGTCGGCCATAGTCTTCTACAGCGTTTAGCAGCGCTGTCGACACCTCGATGTCATCCACGAAGTCGATCCATCCGAAGCGCACCGCCTTGCGGTCCCACTTTGTGTTAGCACTGTTGTTGATGATGGCGGCCACGCGTCCCACAATCTTATTGTCTTTGTAGGCCAAGAAATATTCGGCCGTGCAGAAGTCGAATGCTGCATTGCGGTCTTTGCTCAGCGTGTTCATATCGTCGCTGAAGAGGTTGGGTGCATCGTAGGCGTTGCCTTTATAAAGGTCGTAGTGGAAGTCGATGAAGCGACGCAGGTCGGCTTTTGTTTCCACTTTTTTAATTTGTACTGATGACATTATGTGTAGTAAGTATTGTTCTGAAACTGCAAAATTAACAATAATGTAGCAAAAACGCAAACAAAAAGGGCGAAAAACCCGTCAACTGCCAAGTAACCCGACAGTTAGCCTTGTTTTACGGCTTGCTGGCAGCAGAACAGCAGGCGCGTGCCCGCCGTGTCGGTGGTGGCAAAGAGATAGCGGTCAGAGCCGTCGCGCAACTTCAGTTTTTTGCGTAGCGCCTCGGCTGTGAGCGGAAAGTTGCGCACCGCCACGTTGGCCTGTGTTACGCCCGCCAATACCGTCTTTAGTGCCTGTTTGTTTAGCGTTGATAAGGCCGTAACGGCAAAGCGTCGGCCAGGGAAATGGCTGATGTCGTGGTCGGCCACAAAGAGGTGGCTGTTTGCGCCTACTGCTCGCACACCATAGGTTTGTGCCAGAGCGGCAAAGCATCCCGCCTTCATGATGGCGGCGTTAGGCTCGAAAAGGTATAGTGTGCCTTGCGTGTTGCGCCACTTCTCGTCGGCCTGTAGCAGTGGCTGAGCCAAGGGCACGGGCAAGGCATAGGGCGTGGCGGTGCTGAAACTGAAGCGTTGCGCATCGTTCACACACGTTACCCTCACCTCTTGGCTTTGCTGTGGGCGCAGCACCAGCAGCAGCTCTTTACACTCGCCATGTGTGGCCACAATGTCGATAGAGGCAATGTGGTTGTTTAGGTCAACGATGGCTTTGTGCCAGTCGAGCATGGGCGACAACTTCACCATTACCGCCTGAGCCTTTTTCAGCAGTAGTGGCAGTAGTGCCGCCACGTCGGGGGTGCATTGCGCTATGGCCACCGTCTTGCCGCCTTGTGCGTCGCGTCGGGCGGGGTCGAGGTAGATGAGGCTTACGGGTTGCATCTCGTCGATATACTGTTCGGCCTCGGCACACACCACCCGTGCGTGGCTCAGGCCCAGCAACGCAAAGTTGTGCTCGGCCCCTTGGCAGAGGCGAGCGTTACGCTCTACATACGTGGCATGGGCAAAATGCGGGGCGAGGTAAGAGAAGTCGACACCGAAGCCGCCCGTGAGGTCTACCATGCTCGTCATCTGCTCGCTGCCTTCTGTCTGTTGCGCTTCTGTGGCTTGTGCTGCCTCTTCAGTGGCTTGCGGCGCTGCCGATGAAAAAATGTGTCGCAGCACCTCTACCTTATATTGTGCCATTTGTTCTGACGAGCATTGCTCCATTGATAGATGGGGCGGATAGATAAGGCCGTCGGTGGTCGCCCATGTGGGCAACTTATGTCGCGCCGTCTGCCATCCAGCTATCTGGTCGAGGGCGAAAGGTAGGTCGATGTCGGTGTTGCGTGGCGCCTGTAGGGCCAGTTGGCGCACATCGTCGTTTCGATGCTCCTTTATATATAATAAGGTGTTATCGTTGGTCATGCGGCGTGTGTGGGGTGGGGGTTAGGGTATGGGTTTATAATATCTCTTTGCTGTGGCGCGCGACACCAGGTTGAAGTGCCACCACTCAGTGCGCAGCGGCATGAAGCCCCCGTAGCGCATCACCTGGCGCAGCAGTTGGCGGTTGCGTTGTGCCTGCTTGCTGATGCGGTGCTGGCGCACCAACAGGTCTTCTTGGTTGATGTGTGCCGCCTTGCCCATATAGTCGATTTTTGTGCCCATGTCGAGCGTGTCGCCCTTGGCGTCGCACAGCGTGATATCTACCGCCAAGCCATAGTTGTGCATACCGCCCCCATGGGCGGGGTTGCTTACATAGATGTCTTTCTTTGTGCCACGCACCACGTTCCACATGGTTTGCTGTATGTGCATGGGTCGTGCCGCGTCATACACCTTTAGGCTGAGGTCGGGGCGCAGTTGCTTCAGTCGTTTTTGAGCTTTCACCAGGGCGGCTGCCGCCTTGGGGTGCAGATAGGCTTCACGTAGGTCGGTGTATAGCACGCGCCCTGTGAAGTTGTCGGCGCGAGCATACATCAGTGATACGTGTATCGTGGGGTTGGCTTTCTGTATGTTTACATACCCCGCCCGCTCCATTTTTCTTGCTGTGGCGCTCGGCTTCTTGCCCTCGGTGCCGTAGGCGGCCATAGCGGTGAGGCAAAAAGCGAGACAAATAATATGAAGAATGTGTTTCATGCTGCAAACTTACAAAAAAAAATCGTTCGCACAAAGCGCCTACCAATGTATAATGAATGTTTAACCTTATGGTATCGACACCAAAGACGGGGGACGTGAGAAGGACGAAGATGAGATAGAATGGATAAGACGGTGTTTGCGGCAAGCTACAAAGATGATGAAACCAATGAAGAGGAAAGGCTTGAGTAGATAAAATATTAAGGGAGGGACGCAAACCTTGATGCGTCACCTCCCAAATACTTTTACATCTCGCAAATATTCTTAAGAACTATCATCGTAGTTATACCTTGAATATGAGACGAATGAGATCCGTATGAAATATGAGAACAGCCTTAATAGTGACCCGCAATAAAACTTTTACAGGGCCGATGCATCATCTATAAACTGTCGTATAATAACCCTTTCTTCCATAGCATTGTTGACAATACATACTACCATGGCAAGTTATACAATTCTCATAGCTATTACCATACCATCTTTTACCTTTTCCTTGGCAATATGTGCACAATCCCGTTCCACCACATCCTAAACATGGATTCCATTCTTGTACTGGCTGTAACTGACGTGTTGTAACTGTTGGCGCAGAAGAGGAACTTGAAGACGAGGACGAATTGCTTGATGAGGAACTTGAAGACGAGGACGAATTGCTTGATGAGGAACTTGATGACGAGGACGAACTGCTTGACGAACTTGATTTGTAGCTTTTGAATGGACTATATAACCCGTCATAATTGTCATAATCAAATCTTGTGTCTTCAGAATAGGAGCCGTAGATATATTTCGAGTCATAATCATCTTTTCCTTTATGGTTTACAATCTCAATCTTGTCTTTATAGACTTCAATATAAGCAGTTGCCACAGGCTTGGTTAACAAGTTACCATTCAAGTCGTAAGCACCATACAATCCGCCCTTAGCATAAAGAATAAATGCTAAATCATCATCTGAATATTTCATTATATGTGGGTATTCATAGTTTCCTGGTGCTATAACTTCATTTCCTCTTATGTCGTAAAGTCCTTTTTCTCCGAAATTGTTTTCGCATGTTGCATAAAGATAGACCTTGCCACTTTGTTCTTCAGAATATATAGTTACATCTGTAAAATGTTTGTCAGGTGACATTATGCAACTGCCTCTACGGGTATATACTCCTTTGTAGTCACCATTTTTAACTTTGAAATAATGAGTTCCGTTATGAGAATTGCACCAATAGTCAAGACCTGTATACTTTATCGGAATTATAGTCTTCCCATCTATATCTGCTGCCCCATAAAGGCCTCCTTTCCGAAGTTCATACCAAATGAATCCATCTTCTCCAACTTTTCGCGTCTTTTTTATTGCTTGCGGATTATTCTTCTTTACAGATGTTGTCGTCCGACGTTGGGTTACGGCTTTTCTGCGTTGCTGCGCATTGACCTGTATGCACAAAAACATCATCAAAAATATTAATATCTTATTCTTCATACTCAATAGTTCGTTAAAATTTGAGACAATGGCTAAGCGGCTTTACGCTGCCCAGCCAAAGAGTTCTTTGACAGTATGACTAATTAACTTTCGGTTCGGTATTCTCCGACACTTGTCGAAAATTAATTTAGCGATGTATGTGCTTGCCATGACCTCCTTGAAAGAAGCCATGGAATACGGCA
>USAI01000015.1 GCA_900552675.1 uncultured Prevotella sp. | reverse complement strand
TAAAATAATGAGTATAAGAACTTGCTTTGTTTGAAATTAGACAAAGCAAGTTCTTGTACTTGTCGTACAACAGTAAGGTAACTACTCATGCCCATTGGGGTGCTGAGTAGTTACTGTTTCCATTACGTTAGTTAATTTGATTTAAATTATTTCTCTCTATTTTGCTGATTATCAGCAATAGTTTCTTTATGGTAAGTAGTAGACATATATGTGCCTTCTTGCCGGCATTGCAAATAGCCTTTATCTTTGCACTCACACTGACAAGATTTGTTCACAACAATGAAAATAAAACGAATCATTTTCACAATCGCTGCTGCGCTTACATTATGTGGAGCCACAGCACAGACTCTCACCGAAGAGACCAAACTGCTTATCGAGAGAAACAAGGAGTTCCGCAAGGAGATAATCAAAATCGCTCCGAACGTATACATCGCTTCGGGATATGATGCCTCAAACATAACGATGATCATCGGCGATAATGGTGTCATACTTATCGACGCTGGTAAGTTTACAAACAACTCCGAAGAAGTATATCGTGAATTCCGAAATATCACCGACAAACCCATCACTGGCGTTATCCTCACACACGGACATGGCGACCATACTCGCGGCCTACCCGTATTCTTGAAAGACAATAAACCACAAATCTGGGCTGCCGAAAACTTCGGCTCGGAAAACGATTTTCCGACATCATAAAAGACCGCAAGGCTTTCCAGTCAAAGAAGAAGGAGACCTCGTTATAACGATGCAGACTATTGTCCTGCCATCAAACCTTCGTACACCTCGTCGAACACAGATTGCAACTTGGCCTCATTGCGAATGATGGCACGAAGGTTCTCCAGACGTTGCACGTTCGGCGATTCAGGAAACCATAGTTTGAGATAACCACCATCGGCATATTTCTTATGGACATGTTCCAGTAGGCGTTGATATTGTCCTTGTTTGTCCAACTCCGGATAGTGGTCTAGCCCATACTGTATGGTGCGTTCAATGATTTTATGCGGTTCTATAAAACGATCAGCTTCGGCCACGATTTTGCCATAAATGCTTCGAGGCTCATGATCGCTCGATGCACGATGGTCTTCCACTGCTTCTGCCATAATCTCAATCTGAGCATCGTCGAAAAACTCTCTAAGTTTGGCATCGTTGCGAATGATTTGCCCCGACACCAGATGATGAGTCTTGCGATCGTGCGAGAGCCCTGTGTCGTGGTAAACGGCAATGACATAAACCATGGCTTCATCCACCTGATAGTGTTGTGCAATCTGTTGACTTTGGTCGATGACCATCTGAGCATGGTCTCTGCGGTGTGCGGCATCAAAGTTGTCGTACATGGGCAATATACAAGTGTCAATATACTGCTTAAGTGATTCGGGAATACTTTTCATCTTGCTTTGTTATTATTGGTTGTTTCTCGTTATTTTTTGAATTACATCATCACTATAATCTATTTGCGAGCTGGGAAACTTACTGTAGTCTCTTGTCCATGAGCGTATATAGTCCACCTCCATAGTGCATGGGAAGCCTGATGACGCAGCTTGTTCTTGAGTAGTCGGCACTGTCATTCTGGCCCCATTAGCATATTTCTCAAAAGGAGTACGAAGTCCCAATGAAAGTATGAGGTGCATATCCTTGTGCCAGAAATAATTGGGTTTGGCAGCCACACGCTTGTTATCGATATAAAACACCACTGAATCAGGTCTGTTTTCCACAGCATACGTGTGAAAACTCTTTTCTCCATTCCAATCTTTGATAGTTATCTCATTTTTACCCAACTGCGGATATTGACTAGCCATCAATCGTTTTGTCTTCAAGTTATCGTCGAAAACCCAAACGTGCATATTGCAGCTCAAAATATCCTTGCTCTTCGGCTCCTGCTGCAGTTCAATCGCATCAATCTCATTGTATATGATGGTATTTGGAGCCTGTTTCGCCATTTTCTTTGACTCGTTAGGGATAGTGTACATCCAAAATGCAGAACAGGTACCCGGCCAAACAGGAGAGCCCTTCACTCTTGCTTCGTAATAACCATAACCAACCTTGTCTATCGATCTTAACATACCTGAATTAAAGTACAGGTCAATCTGTTTCTTGCCCCTTTTCCTTGTGTGCCTATCATAAGACATCATCAGTTGCAGAATGCCATTCTGTTGTCTTACGTTTTCAGACACAAAAGTCCAAGTAGCAAAAGAATCATCGTAAGGTGTTCTCCATTTCTTCTTGTCCACGGCAGTGTCATTGAACTCGTCGGAAAAGGCGTCATTCTTTGTGAATACATTCGAATTATAGGGTGTCATCCTATAAGATGGTATTTGCTGAGCAAAACAGGACATGCTACTTAATGACAAAACAAAACCAATAAAATAACTTTTCATTCTTGTGATTATCTATTTTATTTGTTTACCAGAAGTCGCTTTGACGTATGGTAACGATTTGTAAATCTTCCATCGGCGATCCTTCTTTTCTCTTACCTCATTGAGGTATAATATAGATGACCGGGTGGGTGAAAAGCCTTCGGACGTGACATCATTGACAGACACCCGATAACTACCATCCGTAGTATCATAGACTGCAGCAAGCGATGGCCCCGTCATACTTTCATGGGGTGCAAATTCGTTTGGCTTATATTTGCCATAGTTACGTTCGTCAGCCAGATAGACTTCCTTGCAATCCACTTGCGCCTTGTCACCGTACACGGCATGTACATGATTGATATAACTGTCGGAAGCATAAACGCCTGGACGTGCATCATGGTCATCCTTATGATTTCTGTCTATAAAACCAGCATGTATGAGTACGGCGAAAGAGGAACTGTTGGAATAGACGCTGTCAATGGCCACTTTCCCGTTGAATGAGCAATGCGGTTGCATCAATACAGCCGCCCGACCATTGCTATTGCGGACATTCACTGCACGGATGTCATACACACCTTCATATAGTCCACCAGCCCCACTTTCAAGTCGAAGTGTAACACCACCTTTTGCAGAAATGTCATGATAGAAAACATCTCTTGCTCCATGAAGTTGGCACAGTCCGTATCCTGAATGCGCATTGTCGATATAGCAATTACGAATCTCCCCACAAGTTGGTCTGGAAGGCAACTCTTCCGATGTGTCCAAACGGTTACCATTCTTTGATTTCATCGGTGTTAAAGAGATGCCGCAGAACTTTGTAAAGTTGTCCTTTATAAATGCATCGGCTATCGAGAAATTACGCACTCTTCTCAACAAAGCGAAACGGACAGGACTGGCATTGCCAGAATCGAGAAACGAGTAGTCAACATAATATCGCCCACCGTCACCGCGAATAGAGCAATTCTCAATGGCCGAATCGTCGGTAGAACCGGAAAAGTAGAACATGGCGGTATTTCTGTTTTTCTTCTTTAAACTTGAAAGCGTGAGCACTGTGCCAGCCTCTATCATCAGATGCACATTAGAGCACATTCGTATCTCAGCTATGTGATAGTTTCCTTTAGGCACAATAAGCCTGCCGCCACCAGAAGCCGACAATTCCTCAATGGCATTTTGCCAAATTGCCGACTGGTCTTCGTGACTGTCTGGCTTTGCTCCATAATCTGCAACTAGATTCTTTTGCAAGGCGCATTGTGCTGAAGTGTCCTGAAAATGCGACACAAGTTTTTCTGCGGAAACTGCATTAAGAATGCAGCATATGAATCCGACAATTGTTATCAGTATACGTTTCATGACTTGTTTAATTTGTTTCTGATGCCACATACCATCCGCTGCCATAAGTGGAGATGTAGTATCTGCCAGGCACGGTATAGTCTATCGCAATGTCGTTCACTCTGTCGGACTGACCGCACCCCCGATTGGCCTTGACCCATGTTGTTCCTCCATCTTTTGAGATATAGATACCGGCATTCATGAAATTGATGTTTTTATTTGTCTGGGTGGAAAGCATGATGACATTGGGGTCGTAGCGAGCCGTTTCCACACGGAAAGTATTGGGATAATTGAATAACCTGGTCCATGTCTTCATTTTGTCCTTGCTCACCCAGAGTCCTCCGGCTCCCTTCTCTGCATTTTTGTCGCCTGCCGTAATGTACACATATCCGTTTTGTGCGAAATGTATATCATTGATACCCCACTGACCACTTATTGACTCGGTAGAAGGAATACTGCTCCAAGAACGTCCGTTGTTCTCACTTTTAAACAGTCCGCCATTTCGTCCCTGAGCACAGGCGTATATTATATTAGTATTGGCAGGATCTAACTTTATGGCTATAATGTCGTAGGGTCTTGGAAGTCCTACATTAGACTCTGTCCATGTCTTTCCACCATCGTAAGAAGCATGTACGCCGAATCCAGACACAGAGTTGCCTACAAACTCACGGTCTTTACTACGCTTCGGTACACAGAAGTACATATTATCGGGATTGTCAGGATTGATGGTCAAATGAAGCTGATGTACGGACTGGTCGCCTGCATGAGGCTTTGTTTCCCAATTGGAGATGGCTGTACCATGTATTTTCCAAGACTTGCCGCCATCGGTAGAACGCAACAGTTTGCCTTTAGCATCCTGTCGGAAGAACAATGCAAAACGGATATTCTTATCCTGAGGATGAATGGCATAAGTGCTTAAGGACTGTTCGGTAGGGAAAAACTTATGAGCCGTAGCCGCCTGTGCTCCCGGACGGACTTTTTCGCCACCCTCGTTGGTCGTCCATAAGCTGTTTTCGCCAGCCATACAGAAAATTGTGTTGGGGAATCTTATATCCTGATAGAATCCATGCCCTGGCAAATTACTGTTGCCTGCACCCACATAGTTCTCCGTTCCGGGTTCCACATATTCATCGTCAATATCCACCCATGTGTCACCTTTGTCGTACGACATCAGCGAAATCTTATCCATTTCAGTATGAAGCACTGTCCCGTCGCAATTGAATTTGATGTAGTTGCATGCCTTACGTTCGTAGGGATCGCGATTCATCCACGCCTTCAGGTATCGCAGCGAAACATTGTTGTGCATCGGATTGCCTCGCTCAACCCAGTATTTCACATCCTTACCATCTTCCCAGTTCTTCCCGTTGCGGAAGCATACATACCAATTCTTTCCACCATCCTTGCTGCGCCACATTTGAGCAGGCATAAACGTATTTCTGAAACCATTAGAGTAATCGTTGGTTATATACACATTATCAGCATCTGTCGGATCCACTTCGATAGCATTGAATCGCTGAAGAATCTTTGTAGGGAGTACCTTGAACTGCTTTTGCGCTTCTTTGGCAGGAATGTCGAAATAATAGGAAAGGACATTGTAATAACTTTTCTTCAAACTATAATCGGAAGCTAACTGTTGCATGTCAATATTCAGATTGTCCGTAACATTGGTCCATGAGTCGCCTCCATCGGTGCTTTTGAATATGCCGCCCCCATGATTCTCAATAGAGCTGCCGGCTATGTGCCATGCTGTATTGTCAATCACATAGAATGTGAGCTTCTTGTTCTTAGCATCATAATTGTAATCAAAAGAGCGCAACACGCCGTGATCCAAGCCTTTGTTCTTAGGGCTCCACGACTTGCCGCCGTCCATGCTCTTGTAGAACCCATAAGTGGTCGAAGCATACACCACCTGGCTGTTTCTGGGGTCAACCAATATGGATTCAATCTCTGCACGAGCATCGATTCCCTTGTTGCAAAGCAGCCACGACTTGCCGGCATCTGTACTTTTCCATATCTTTCCCATACTATTCTTGTCGGTAAACACTCCATGAGGTTGCTTCTCAGTGAATAATATGCGAGCCACATCTCTTATTCTGCCAGTGCCCAAATACCATACATCAGGATTGAATGGATCTGATTCTATACAAGATAAGAATATTCCGGCGAAGGCGTTATCCTTTGGGGCATACAACTGCCACGTTGCGCCTTTATCGTGCGTAACAAACAACCCTGCCATACCACGGTCGGTACACCATCCGAAGTTCGGGTCCTGTTTGGAAAAATCAATATCGAGAATCTCTCTCGGTCCGCGAAGCCCCGTCTTGATACTAGCACCGTCAGCATCGAGTATCGTTTGATAGGTATGTCCTTTATCTATAGAACAATATGAATTGCCCATATTAGGAGATATGTATAGCACATTAGGGTCGTAAGGGTGCCAAAACGCCGCCTTTGTGTTACCACTCATGCCAGGACCAAATTGTTGCCAGAAAATGGCAGGAGAAGAACTGATATTTTCTCTATCAATACTCTTGAAAATTTCTTCTGACGATATTTGGGAATAAGCCAAACCGTATGGAGATAACACAGCCAGACAAAAAAACAAAGATTTTACGAATTGAATGCTCATATTTATTCTATTTGAAGTTTACTTGTTAGATACTAGAATAGATGAAAAGTAAAATGGATGGGGTTCTATTTTAGAAAGGTTAACACAGAGGCTACTATCGTCTGTGTTCTTAATGCGGAAGCTAATCCAGTCAAAGAGCAAAAGCATTATAATGGTATTGGGCCATGCAATGGCTCCCAGTCGAAAAAAACTTCAAACAAGACTGTTTTAGGGTCGTATATCACTATCATAGAGGTAGGATATTCGGCCTTTTTTGTGTCCTTAAATTTTCGCTTGTTCGTTGGTTGTCTAACGTTTTCTTGTTGTCTCAGATTGTCGTTTGTTGTCTCTTATTGTCGACAACAAGTGACAACATTTCCATTGATACCCAATATTTTAAGTTGTATTACCTTTGCTGTCGAAAGTTCGAACATGCTTTCGGACTTTCGATTCAAGTCTAACTTTTAATACAAGATTATATGACCCCTAAGAAGGAAATGTTGACGACCCAGCAGGCTGCTGAGTACTTGGGTCTCAAGGTGAGCTACCTTTATAAGCTGATGATGAATCGTGCCATCGCTTACTACAAGCCGAATGGCAAAGTGTGTTACTTCGATACCGATGACCTCGATGCATGGAAGTGCAGCAATAGAATCTGCACCCAGGCCGAGCTTGACTCGCAGGCGCAATCCTATATGGTTGAACGTGCGATAAAAAGAGGCGGAGGTCGTTTCTAACAGAAAGGAGGTTCTATGCCAGGAACTAAGACTAATCGTGAGTGGACTGAGGCTTTGGAGTACACCAAGGATCGTGATGGCAATCCGTGCCCGGTAAACAATGTCGGCAATCTGGTCACCATTCTGGAGAACGACGAAAGACTGAGGGGCAAGATTCGTTACAATGATTTCTCTTCTATCATCGAGCATGACGAGCTCCCATGGAATGGTAAAGGGGAATGGGTTGATGATGACAATGCCGAACTCCGCTTCCTGCTTGAGGACTTTCGTCGTTCGGGATTCCAGAAGGACAAGGTGATGGATGCTCTGGCTATCGTTGCCAAGAAGCACAGGTATCATCCGATACGGGAGTATCTGGACGCTTTGGAGTGGGATGACATCCCTCGTATTGAAACACTCTTCATAGACTATTTCCATACCGATGACATACCCCTCTATCGTAACGCGTCCATCTGCTTCTTCGCCAAGGCGGTGCAGCGCATCTACGAACCGGGCTGTGACTTGCAGTTCATGCTGGAGTTTTTAGGGCCTCAGGGAACTGGCAAGAGCGCTTTCGGTAAGGCTCTGGTAGGGAACAAGTGGTTCAATGACTCAGATATTGACGTAGGTTCCAAGGATGGTTATATGGCGTTGGCCAACTCATGGCTTATCGAGATTGCCGAAGGTGACTCATTCAACAAGAAGGAAGCCAGTGCGGTCAAGAAGTTTATATCGAGTACATCCGACACCTATCGTCCTCCATACGCTCGCTCAAACGTGGTAATCCAGCGGCAATGTGTCTTCATCGGCACCACCAATGAAGAGGTATTCCTGAACGACCCTACGGGCAACCGTCGTTTCTGGCCTATTGAAACAAAGGCTACCGCCATTGATGCCGTTAAGCGTATCAAGTGGCTGGAGAGTATTGCCGACCAGCTGTGGGCTGAAGCTGTTGTTATTTACTTCACCAGGATGAGTGAAATCGACCAGCTGGTTATCGATACAGGTCATCAGATGATGGAACTTCAGGAGCAGCACAACCAGATTGACCCTTTGCTTGATGACTTGCAGGAGTTTCTGGAGACGAAACTGCCTTCCTGTTGGGACAAGCTGAGCACTTACGAGAAGCGGAACTTTTACGATTCCAACGAAGCAGGACGTGAAGACCTTTATATGCCTATAGCTTGGAAAGGAAACGTGGAGCAATATGCTGGGCGTTTGCATAGGGAATACGCAGGAAAGAACGAAGTGCGTATTTATGATTATGTGGATGTTCATGTCCCACTTTGTGACTCTATGTATCGTAAACGGCTGAAAGGGTATTTAAGAGCAGGATACGGAAAGTATGTGACATCATCCACACTTGACAAAAATCCTCAAGAACTGATATATGAACGAAACAATTACGAAGCGACATTTCGGAATGATTTGGCAAAAGCCCAGTACTCTGTCATCATCGCTGTCCCCAAAATAAAGTTTAAATACAAGCCCGTTATAATGTCAACACTTGCAAACATTATTCATAATGGTGTTACTGTGGCTGTACATATCAAAGAGGAAGGGGCTAATGAGATAGAACTTAAAAATACAGGAATGGATGTGGTGTGCAACAAGGAACAAACTCTGCAATGCGCCATCATAGACAAATCTATTGTCTGGTATGGGAACATAAACTTCTTTGGTTACAATTCGGAGACAAACAATGTTACACGAATCGCTGACCACAAAATAGCCAACGAAATGATAGAAATACTATACTCAGACACTGCAAATGATGTAAATGGAGGTTAAATACGTTAAATCTTCACCTTTTTTGTATCTAAACAGAATCCATATTGCCACTTTTCTACCGTTTAGAGCGTATAATACTGATAATCAACTAATAATAGATACAAAGATTGCACATCACTTCATACCATAGATTTAGGATATTCTTTGGAAAGCATCGGAAAAGATTCTTTTACAGGATGTGACAAGCTTTTAACTATAAATATTCATTCACCCAATCCCCCATCATATTCGACAGGTTTTTCATCCCAACAATATATAAACACAACCGTTAACGTACCGCCAGGTTGTTTGACATTATATCAAAAGTCCGAGCCTTGGAAAAACTTTTGGAATTTAAAAGAAGACAGCCGTTTAGACACTGGTATTGACGATGCACCAACCACAATCAATACAAATACAAAGGAGCTCACTCGCTATACTATAAATGGTCAGAAAATCTCCGCTCCTTCTAAAGGTTTCAATATCATTAGGTACAACGATGGTAGTGTAAAAAAGGTTGTTGTACAATAGTATTGATATTGGTACACAAATAAAGGATGATTGGCAATGAAAAATGGGGCGATTTAGAGCAAAACGTCCCCTAAAGCCATTGAGAGGGTTTCCTAAAACCATTGAGAATTTCATCTAATACCCTTGACAGGGCCGATGCGGCATGACTTTCTCAATGGTTTTGCGTGATTTTTGGCTGGTTTTTACACGACAATAGCCTTGTTTTCAGGCTATTATTACTATGATTTCGGAGTACAAATAATATTGCTGTGTTTTTGACAATCTATTTCCCTGCTACACGCGTTTTGCTTGAACACGAATTATCATGAATTATCCAAGTAGGACGGTGGTCTCTGTGCCCCGTCCTCCCAATAATAGAAATGGGCAATAAATATGTTAGAATATCTATTTAGAAGTGTTGGGTGCTGGAGGACGGGGCACGGAGGCCACCGTCCTACTTGGATGGCACTTCCGTTCAACATAGAAAGAATAAATAATAAACAACTAAATAAAGAAGGAAACGCAAGCCGTTTCCTCCTTTGTTTTAGTGTAGAAGTTTTACTACGTTAGCAATATCAATACCAGTCATTGCCGAAATTTGTTCTTCGGTCATACCTTTTGCGAGCAACGCCTTTGCCATATTGCGTAGCTGCTCATCCTTCTGTGACAACTGCTCGCTTTGCTGTGACAACTGCTCGCTTTGTTGTGACAACTGCTCGCTTTGCTGTGACAACTGCTCGCTTTGCTGTGACAGTTGCTTTTTTTGCTCCTTCAGTATTTTGTCGCGCTGCATTATGGCAGTGTCACGATCTTCAATGGCTTTGTAGTATTCGTCTTCCACATTCATGTCTTGTCGCATCTCCGAATTGGCGGCTGCCGCTGTGAGTTTATGCAGCATATACATCATGTCGTTGTCATCGGCATACTTGTCCTCATCTATCTTAAGCACCTGTTGGGTATCGCCCTCAACCTGTGTTTGGTCAAACACGCTGAGCACCTTCTCAAGCCTGTTGTTCACGTTGCCATGCAGAAGAGGTATCTGCACAATGATGCTGTTGTGGGTAAGACTCTCCACGAAAGGCTCTTCATGGCCGTCGACTACGATGTTTCCGTTATAGTCGAACACGTCATGATTGACATATACTATCGGCTCCTTGATGTTGCCCACCTTGTGGCCGAGCAGATATACAGCAACCATGGGGTAGGCAAAGCCTTTTTTATCAGACTCACGTATATTGTTCTTGTTGCTATACTGCGCACCAAGATATTGTCGGAAACGCAGCGTCTCGGTGTTGAGCCACGTCTTTTGCAGCTCAATAAGCACAATGCGGTCTTTTATGACATCGCCTTCGCGCTCACGTACAGTTGCAGCAAAGTCGATGCGAAACATTGATAACGTGTCGCGTGTGGTGTTGCTGTATTCATGCGGACGCACCGTCACATGAACCACTTCTTTCTTCAACAAAGCCGACAGCATGGTCTTGGCTATGCGCTCGTCCTCCATGATATATTTGAACACAGAGTCGTAAATAGGATTGGCTACATGTATAATCATAACGTTATGGTTTTCTGTTGTTTATGCAAAAGTAGATAAAAAATCCCGAATAATGAGCTTTAATTATATAAAAAACGCTACGCTTCGTATTCCTTAATACTCATAAACCTTTTGACAAAGTGAAGAAATATACGATTAAACCATGCATCAAGCTCTATTTCTTATGTTACTATTGACCGAAAAATTGGGCGAAAGCCTTGAGAAAGTCATCTCGTATCGACCGTTATGAACATGGAGAACGGTCGATGCTCGTGTTCACACCGACCGTTATGAACATGGAGAACGGTCGGTGTGAGATGACTTTCTCAATGGTTTTGCCCGATTTTTAATTGGTTTTCACACGACATTTGCCTGGCTTTCAGGCTATTATTACTATGATTTGGAGAACGAATAATATTGTTGCGTTTTTAATAATCTATTTCGCGCTTCGCGCGTTTGGTTTGAACACGAATTTCCATAAATTATCCATAAATTTATCCATGAATTAATCTATGAATTATTCAAGTAGGACGGTGGTCTCTGTGCCCCGTCCTCCCGACATTAGGAATGGGCAATAAACATGTGAAGTTATCAACAGGAAGTGCTACTTAGGTTGGGGGCTGGAGGACGGGGCGCGGAGACCACCGTCCTACAAGGTGGGCACATACGGTTAGATAAGAAAGAATGGGCAGAGAAGAAACGGTATAAAAAAAGGTCTGGCACCCTTCTTCTATATGCCAGACCTTTTTATATTAAGTAGGTGTTTAAAATTAATAATGACACCTATTTAAGATATGTTTTATCAATAATGTTTCAGTTGTTGCCACATTATGCGTTTGGCAAGCTATTTATTACTGCATGTCATACACCACCTGCATGAGCTCTTTGCCCAGAGCATCGGCCTCTTCCATGGTGTGAGCCTCGCTGTAAACGCGGATGATAGGCTCGGTGTTCGACTTGCGCAGATGTACCCACTTGTCGGGGAAGTCGATTTTCACGCCGTCGATGTCGGTAATTTTTTCATTGCTATACATCTCCTTTACCTTGAGCAAGATGGCATCGATATCGGTAGAGGGAGTGAGGTCGATACGGTTCTTTGCAATGAAATAGTTGGGGAAGGTAGCGCGTAGCTCGCTGGCGGTACACTTTTTGTGAGCCAGTGATGAGAGGAACAGTGCAATGCCTACCAGCGCGTCGCGACCGTAGTGGCTTTCGGGGTAGATTACGCCGCCGTTGCCTTCGCCACCAATCACAGCGCCCACCTCTTTCATCTTGGTGGTAACATTTACTTCGCCTACAGCCGAAGCAGTGTAGATGCCGCCATGACGCTCGGTAACATCACGCAGAGCGCGTGTAGAGCTGAGGTTTGAAACCGTGTTTCCAGCGGTGTGGCTCAGCACATAGTCGGCCACGCTCACCAGCGTATATTCCTCGCCAAACATCTTTCCGTTTTCGCAGATAAAGGCCAAGCGATCAACATCGGGGTCAACCACAACGCCCAGGTCAAACTCGCCCTTTGCCATCTCGCCCATAATGCCACCCAGGTTCTTCTCCAGAGGCTCGGGATTGTGTGCAAAGTCGCCAGTGGGCTCAGCGTTCAAGAACTTGTAGCTTACGCCTAACTCGTCGAGCAACTTAGGCAGGATAACGCCACCCACGCTGTTGATAGCATCAACACACACCTTGAAGTGTGCGTTACGAATGGCCTCAACGTCAACCAGCTTCAGTGCCAGTACGCTTTCGATATGACGTGCATCAAAGGTGTCGTCCTCGGTATAATGTCCGAGATGGTCAACGTCGGCATAGTCGAACGCCTCGCGCTCAGCAATGTCAAGCACCTCATTGCCATTGTCTTTTGTTAAGAATTCGCCCTCGCTGTTCAGCAGCTTCAACGCGTTCCACTGACGGGGGTTGTGGCTTGCTGTAATGATGATACCACCATCGGCGCCCGACATGCGTACAGCCAATTCGGTGGTAGGTGTTGTAGCCAGACCGATATTTATCACATCGAAGCCCATACCCATAAGGGTGCCACACACTACGTTCTTTACCATCTCGCCTGAGATACGTGCATCACGTCCCACTACGATCTTGTTGCTCTTGCTGCTTTTCTTAATGAAAGTGGCATACGCCGATGTAAACTTAACAATGTCAAGTGGGTTCAGGGTGTCGCCGGTAGGTCCGCCAATGGTTCCGCGGATACCAGAAATTGATTTGATTAACGTCATAGGATAAACGGTTTAATAATATAATTTCTTTGGTTTTTTACTGATTTGCCCCTACCATCATGGCAGGGGCAAATGTGGGATGATAGGGTTTAACGTCCGCGCTGGTATGTTATCTCATACAGGCAAGGATAAACGCTCTGCACGGCATAACTTTGTCCTTGCGAGTGAGGCACAATAAGCTTCACCTTTGCAATTTTTTCATCGGCGGTTGATGGGCGTCCTACCTTAATATACAAGAAAGGCACGAGCCAGCCCGAAGGCACTGATGCCTTGCCATAGATTGAATACATAAGACTTGAGCCCGCGATAAACGAGCCCGTGAACGTGCCCGAGCTACGTTTTACTGACAACTTATCAACCAATGTGGCGGTGCTGAGTGAGGTGTTAGCCAACTGCAAGCTATCGGTAAGCAGATTGCGCTCGCTGAAACGGCACAGCACGGTAGTAGTTTCGCCATCTTTAATGGGCTGTCCGCATCCCTTACGTATAATCTGCATATAAACGCCCGAGCTTTGGAACAACACGTATTCGTTTTTCGACACATCGGTGGTAGAATCTTGTGCGAAGAACTGTTCTTCGTCGATAACCTTTATTCCATTTTTTACGATGTAGCTTGATATGGCGGCCCTTTCTTTCTTCTTCTGGTCGGCATAGGTTTCTTGATCGCTGCACGATGCAAACACCATCAACGCTGCCAGTGCGACCATCATCAAGCCCAGTTTTCTCATTTTCATTTGCGTGTAATAAATATTCTTTATGTATCTTTTCATTTTCCTTATGCCTTTTATGGCAATAAAGTTATGCAAAGGTAATGATTTTTGGCGATTTTGTCACCACTTTGCCCGCTTTTTAATCTTTATACATAAAAAGGGGGCCGAAATAAACACATTTTCAGTTACGACAGTAGAGCCTCATATTGCATGATGGCCTTTTTAGTAATGCTGATGGCCTCTTGCAACGAGCAGTCGAGATGCCCACCACTGGCATTAAGGTGACCTCCACCATTAAAAAATTCGGCCGCCATCTTGTTACAGGGAAAGTCGTCGACCGAGCGTAGGCTTATCCATATCAAATTGTCGTGACGGTCGTCTTCGCGTAGCGATATTGACAGTTTCATGCCTTTAATGCGCAACGGCTCATTAACCAGTCCCTCAACATCGCCTTTTATAAAATGATAGCGCTTCATATCGGTGCGCGATATCGAGAAGAAGCTGGCGTGTTGTTGGGGCATTACAAACAGACGCTCGTTCATCAAGTAGCCTCGCAGACGTATGGCCCACTGGCTGTAATTATTGAAAACGTTACGGTATATTTTATCTTTATCAAAGCCTTTTGTCAGCAATTGACTGATGATAAAGAACAATTCGGGCGAATTGCTGTTATAGGTAAAGCCACCCGTATCGGTCATCATACCACAATAAAGGGGCACAGCACATTTCTTTTCCATAGCAGCAAAGCCTCCAGCCTGCCATATAATGCGGAAAATCATCTCGCTGGTACTGCTCATCTCTGAATGTGAGATGGTGAGGGCGGTAGAGATATCGGGGCCCAGATGGTGGTCGATAAGCACTCGCTTAGCAGCCGTCTGCTCAAGCGTGGGCTGCATGGCGGCCACACGACTGGCTGTATTAAAATCGAGACAGAACACGAGATCGGCGTCGGCAAAAAGGCCGTCGGCCGTGTCGGGGTGCTTGTCATAACGTACAATTTTTTCGGTTCCGGGCAACCATTGCAAAAAGTCGGGATAGGCATCGGGCACCACCACCGTTGGGTTCTTGCCCAGGGTGCGCAAATACTCGGCCCATCCTAACGATGAACCTATGGCATCGCCATCGGGCGACTTATGACAACACACTATTATATTATTGGCGTCGGCTATCAGCTGCTGCAACGAGGCCAACTCGGCCTCTGTAAGTAAATTTATATTCATATCTACTTGCAAAGGTACAATAAAAGTTGGAAACCAGCTACTGATACCGACGTTTTTAACCATCGTTTCTCGTCAGAACTGAAGGTATAGGCTATTTGTTTTGTTAAAGAGTTTATACACGCCAGCACCCCCCATCAACACAAGGCATACCACCAGCAATATGGGCGAAGAAGGGTTGGTATGCACACAGGCCCAAAAGCCCAACAAGTCGCCCAACATATTGCCAATGCCCGTTTTCAACAACGTAAGGCCATGCATCCACACAAAGGCCACAACAATGGCTACCACACAAGCCACTGTCCACAACCTATTCAGCAGGTATGTGCGCTGTTTAGGCAACTGATACATAACACGTTGCGTAAAAGCGTTATCAACGTCGGGTAACGGCAACTGATGGGTTTGAAAAAACTGTTCTACCAGTTTATTATCATTATCTGTCATAACCATTCTTTTTCAAAAATATAGCGAGTTTTGATTTTCCACGTGAGAGGTGCGACTTTACGGTGCCTTCGGCCAGCCCCATGATATTGCTGATTTTGTCTATCGAATAGCCATCAATCAGCTGCAATGTTATACAGGTGCGCTCGGCATCGCCCAGTCGGGCCAGGGCATCATACAGGTCAATGTGTAGCGTTTCGTTGGTCGAACATGTGGCTTGTGCGCTGACCTGAGGCAAGGCATCAATGTCGGCAGTGGGCCGATAGCGTCGCACATAGTCGCAATGCACATTATAGGCAATGCGGTACAGCCATGTTGAAAAGCGCGCCTGTCCGCGATATTGCGCCAGCGCTGTATAGGCTTTCACAAACGTGTCTTGGGCAAGATCGTCGCTCAACGACCCGTCGCCCAACGTTTGGGCAAGAAAGAAGCGCCTAATGGCCGGCTGGTATTTCATAACCAATTGGCCGAAAGCCTTTTGGTCATGAAACACCTTCGCTCGGGTGATGAGAGAGATTTCAGAGATACTTGACACGGTATAATCTCTTTACGTTAGTTCTGTTTTTCGTCAGATGCTTCTTCCTGCTTGTTAGAGGCATTAGTTTCTGAGGGCTGGTCAGCAGTGGGAGCTTCAGAAACAGACGTTTCAGAAGTAGGAGCTTCAGAGGTAGACGTTTCAGAAGTGGGAGCTTCAGAGGTGGCTGTTTTACTGGTTTGTTCAGCAGTATATATGTCGGCAACCGAGTCGGAAGGTTCTGTGGTTTCTACCTTTACGCTGGTGCGTGCTATCACCATTTTTCCTATACCCAAACACATTATAAGGGCACCAATACCACAAAGAGCGTATGCACCCCAAAAGCCAAACAGCATAATCAAGCCTAATCCTAATGCCACATTCTTCACGCCTTTGTTCCACAATTCTTGGTCGGTCGAACCATAAACGGTTGTGCTCGACGATTTGGCAATGGGGCGGCCCGATGCGATAGCTTTTTCAGTGAGGCGCACCTTATCATTATGCAAGCTTTTCAGTAAGCGATAAATAAGATACACCACGATAAGGGGCGATAAGAAGACGAGCAAGATGACGAGCAAAATTAACAAGGCCAGCATGATGCCTCCGAAGCCCGCACCAAACAGAGCTACAAAGAAAGCCAAGGGGTTGTCAAAGTGATCCATGTTCAATGGGTTGGAGCTCATGGTATAGGTGTAGCCCGCTGTATCATTGTCGTCGTCGGCAACATCGGTATCGGCAGCATTGCCAAAAGCTGTTGAGGTAGTGTCAGAGTAAGCCACATTTTCATCCTTATCGTCTTGGGCATCAGCCTTTTGCTCGATGGCCGCATGGTGGCGATGTTTTCCTTGCGCCATCACGGGCGACAATGTTATCACACAAAAGAGGGCTACAAGGCCCAACAGATGTTTCATTTTCATAATGCAGAGTTTTTTGTTTGTTGTGTTAAACGTTTTGTTTCTTTTTCTGACCATTTGACGCAACAGCATATAATTTTGTTGCAAAGAAACAAAATTTTTCTTACTTTTGCACTGTAACAAGGCTTTTTTTACAAACCGTAGCCCTATAAAACAGGGCTATATACCACAAATAAGCAATAACGATAAGACATGCATCTGCCCGTAGATTTCGCACAATATACCGCCCAACTGATGGGCGACGCACGCTATAACACCTTTGTACAGGCGCTGGAACAAGAGGCACCCGTGAGCATACGCCTCAACCCACTGAAACATCTACACGGTGTGCCAGCGGCAGCAGCCACGCAACCCGTGCCTTGGTGTGAAGAAGGACGATATTTAAGCCATCGGCCCAACTTTACGGCCGACCCACTATTGCATGCTGGTGCCTACTATGTTCAAGAGGCATCATCAATGTTTGTTACGCACGTGCTGAAACAGTATGTACACGAGCCTGTGCGTATGCTCGACCTGTGTGCAGCACCTGGCGGAAAGAGCACGGCGGCACGTAGCGTGTTGCCCGAAGGCAGCCTGCTATTTGCCAATGAGCCTATGCGTGCACGTGCTAACGTGCTGTGCGAGAACATACAGAAATATGGACATACCGACGTGGTGGTTACCAATAATTATCCACGCGACTATGCTCGCTCAGGCATCTTGTTCGACGTTATTTTGGCCGACGTGCCGTGCTCGGGCGAAGGCATGTTCAGAAAAGATGAAGGAGCGGTGGCCGACTGGAGCACACGAAAGGTAACCGAGTGTGCTACACTGCAACGCGACATTGTGGCCGATGCATGGCAATGTTTGCAACCAGGCGGACTGCTCATCTACTCTACTTGCACCTTCAATGCCGAGGAAGACGAGAAGAACCTATTGTGGATAACAGAAGAGTTGGGGGGCGAAGTGCTGCCCATCAACACCCTACCCGATTGGAACATTACGCCAGCACTATGGGGAGACCTACCTTGCTGCCGATTTATACCAGGCTTCAGCCAAGGCGAAGGGCTATTTATGGCAGCCATACGCAAGCCTGGCATCCGCATTGAAGAAAAACGCAAGCCTGAAAAAGAAAAGCGTAAAGACAAAAAACGCAAAGGCGACAGCACAGCACCCTGCATGGCGCTGCCTAAAGAGATACCACTGCTTCAGGCCGAATCGTTTGACTGGCTGATAGATGCCGACCGCCTAATGGCCGTGCGGAAATCTTTCATACCCGTGGTGCGCGAAGCACTGAAAACGCTGAAGGTGATGCTGGCAGGCGTAATGGTGGGCACACAAAAAGGCAAAGCACTCATACCCGATCAATCATTGGCGCTATCGGCAATGCTCAACACATCGGCCTACCCCATCGTCAACATCGACCTTAGCACAGCGCTCACTTATCTTCGACGCGAAGCCATCACGCTGCCTGAGGGGTCGCCCACAGGCTTTGTGCTCGTAGCCTACGAAGGGTTGCCACTGGGCTTTGTCAAAAACATTGGCAACCGCAGCAACAACCTCTACCCCAACGAGTGGCGCATCAGGAGTCAGCACATAGGCTAAGGCTTTTCTTTGTATCAAGGTAGTTAACTTACGTTTCGCACGTCTACAGCATACCGATAGTGCTTGCTTGGCAAGCGAAAAAGCCGAGCGGAAAACATGCGAAACTAAAAAAAGAATAGAACATTAAAACAATAAATATAAAATGAAACAATATCTCGACCTGCTTGACCGCATCCTGACTGAAGGCCATAAAAAGACCGACCGCACAGGAACAGGAACCTTAAGTGTGTTTGGAAACCAAATGCGCTTTAATCTTGAAGATGGCTTTCCTTTGCTCACCACAAAGAAGCTACATCTTAAATCGATTATATACGAACTGCTATGGTTCTTGCGTGGCGATACCAATGTGCGATGGCTGCAAGAGCATGGTGTAAGAATATGGAATGAATGGGCCGATGAGAATGGCGAACTGGGCCCCGTATATGGGCACCAGTGGCGTTCGTGGCCCGACTATAACGGTGGCACCATTGACCAGATACAAAATGTAATTGACCTTATCAAAAACCACCCCGACTCGCGCCGCATGATGGTGAGCGCATGGAACCCCGCCGAGGTAGAACAAATGGCGCTTCCCCCGTGCCATTGTCTGTTCCAGTTTTATGTGGCCGACGACCGTCTGTCGCTGCAACTGTATCAGCGCTCGGCCGACACATTCCTGGGCGTGCCATTCAACATTGCATCATACGCACTGCTGCTGCAAATGATGGCTCAGGTAACAGGACTGAAGCCAGGCGAATTTGTGCATACCACTGGCGACACGCACCTATACCTCAACCACTTAGAGCAGGCCCGACTGCAGCTCACACGCACCCCTCGCCCCTTACCCACCATGAAGATTAACCCTGATGTGAAGAACCTCTTCGACTTTAAATATGAAGACTTTGAACTGGAGGGTTACAACCCTTACGATCACATCAAGGCCGAAGTGAGCGTATAAGCCCCTGTGCTACCATAAGTAATAATTGTAGAATAAGCACTCAATAAAAACAATTCTCAAACAATGATATCCATCATAGCTGCCGTGGCCGCCAATCGTGCCATAGGCAATGACAACAAACTTATCTATTGGTTGCCCGACGACCTGAAACGCTTTAAAGCCCTTACCACAGGACACACCATTATCATGGGACGCCGCACCTTCGAGTCGTTGCCGAAAGGCGCATTGCCCAACCGCCGCAACATTGTGCTCAGCCGCACACAAAGCGAGTTTCCAGGATGCGATACCTACGCTTCGCTTGAAGAGGCATTGCGCCATTGCGCCAACGATGAAGACATATACATCATAGGCGGTGCCAGCGTGTACGAACAAGCAATGCCTTTGGCGCACCGCCTGTGCCTAACCGAGGTGCACGACACACCCGCACAGGCCGATGCTTTTTTTCCTCCCTACGATGATTGGAAGTTGGCACAGAAAGAAGAACATGGCACTGACGAGCGCCACCACTTCAACTTTTGTTTCGCCGATTATGTAAGAGAATGATGAACGTAACATCATGTAATGTAATGTAATAAACGTAACATCATGTAATGTAATAAACGTAACATCATACAGAAACACATACAACGAAAAATCCGCAACACCTATATTACGGGTATTGCGGATTTTCATGTATATAGTGGGCTAACGATGCCAGCTGTATATCTTACCCATACAGCCGTATTCGTATAAACCAATGCTAATGCTTAATCTTCAGGCAAATTCACGAGAGGCAGCTGGCGGTTGATGGCCGCATTGAACGAAATGATGGTCTCGCTACGCGAAAGGCCTAACGGCTGAAGCTTATCGTGAATGATATTGAGCAAATGATGGTTATTGAAAGCATATATCTTGATAAACATATCAAAGCCTCCAGTGGTGTAATGACACTCTACCACCTCAGGTATCTGACGCAATGCCTCAACCACCTCATCAAACTTCTCGGGGTTCTTCAAGAACAAGCCTATGTAAGCACATGTTTCATAACCAATCTTCTCAGGATCGATAACAAACTGTGAGCCTTTAAGAATACCTAAACTGGTAAGCTTCTGAATACGCTGATGAATAGCTGCACCGCTCACATTACATGCGCGTGCCACTTCAAGAAACGGAATTCGTGCATCCTCAGCAATAAGGTGCAGAATTTTCTTGTCTAATGAGTCTAAATTATGATGTGACATTCTTATAAATTATATAATTTGCTTGCAAAGATAATGCAAAATAACGAAAATCACAACAAATTAACCTATTTTTGTTTTAATTTGTCACTTTCCCGTTCTGCCGAATAATTAATGCGGGTAGCACCGCCAGCCCTTACAGCCCTTTTTACGGCGTTGATAACATACATAGGTGTTGAACGGTCGGCCTTTATCGATACCGTCATCTTTACTTGGTCGTCGGGGTTCATGCGTTTTTTCTCGTTTGCTACAAAACTGGCCACCTCGCCGATGGTACCCACCCTGTTATTCAGTTGCACCTTATAAGCCGACACATCCATCGATGAAGCAGAAGAGGTGTTGGGCGATACTGCAGAAGAGGTGTTGGGCGATGCTACCGTAGAGGTTTCACGCGTGGTTTCGGGCATGTCACGTCCTATATATATATAGGTAACTGCCGACTTCTTCACCAATCGTTTTAGTTCGGTGCCTTGTGGTAAGGCATATTTCACCTTGCTGGTGGTGGTGCGCATGTGCGTAACAATCATGAAAAAGAAGAGCACGGTAAAGATAAGATCGGGCAACGAAGCCGTGTTGAGCATCGGCACCTCGCGCAATCGACGGTTTCGGCGTATCATGGTTTCCCTCCTTTCTGTATGCTATCATAGTTTTCGGCCACATGTTGTGGGCAAGCCTCCAGTACCGTCTGTCGTTGCTGGGCTGTACATAACGACAACACATGCCCATATCGGCGCATAGCCTCTTTGTCACGCACAGCGGCATAGGCTGCTACCAGTTCGTTTTGCAGTGCAAAATAAGTGTCATAGCAGGCATCGTCGGCCGTCTGAATATTTATGAGATGCTGTTCTTTGTCGCGCATCACAAAACTGGCAATACGGTTTCGCAAGCCCTTCACTGGCGCAGGTTTGCCATCAATATGTATCACACCACCCGCCAGCACCTCAATTGTCATTAGTTTGCTGCGAGCAATGTCAAGTGGTTGCACATCTTCGGTCTTATCTACGGGTGGCAGTTGGCGCGTGATACCACGGTCAACATCCATTGATGTGGTGACGAGAAAGAAGATGAGCAACATGAAAGAGATGTCGGCCGTTGAGGTGGTGTTCAGCGTCGGCACATCGCGTCGCCTACGTTTTATCAGCATGTTTGGTTCCTCCGTTTCATCTTTTCATTATGCCGTTTCACACGTATTGCATAGCCAATGCCCACTGTTGCAAAGGCAGCCAACAGCAAGAAGAGCGACGTGTCGACAAACATCTCGGCCACACGCAACCAAAAGCCATCAGTAAACAGCGCACCATTCACCTTTATTGCGCCCATGGGCGCCAAAAGAAACGAAAGCAAAAGCATGCACAGGGTGCCAGCCGACACTGCCATAATGATGCGTGCCGAACGTATACCATTTTCTTTCTTATGCTTGCTGCGATATTTATACATCGAGCGCACACCTGAAACGATAGCCAAAACAGTGGTGACCAGCAACAACAGTATTGCAAAAGAGATGAGCACACCCGTGAGCAACGGAGCGTTGTAGTCGGGGTTCTCATCATAAGGAATATCGAAGCCCACCAAATAAAACAGAGCAAAAAGCAATACAATCAAGGCTATCAATACGTAAAGAACATATTGAGTCCAGGCCGCCGTCAACCCCGTATGGTCACTTGTCATACCTAATTTGCGTTGTAGCATCATGGCAATTTCTCCTTTCCTGTTATTGATTGTTACGGCGCTTTATCAGTGCATCTAACAGCACAATGGCACTTTCCTCCATCCGTGCCGTCAGGTGGTCAATCTTCGACATGATATAATTATAAAACAGCTGTAGCACCAATGCTACAATAATGCCGAAGATGGTGGTGATAAGCGCCACCTTCATGCCAGCAGCCACAATAGTAGGATTGATATCGCCCACCTGTTGTATCTGTTCAAAAGCCATCACCATACCTATTACTGTGCCCAAAAAGCCTAACGAGGGAGCCATAGCAATAAACAGTTTTATCCACGAGCAACCTTTCTCAAGCAGTGCCACCTGCACCGTGCCGTAAGACGAGATAGAACGTTCAATATCTTCGGCAGGAGCGTCGCAGCGCACCAACCCCTGATAACAAATAGAGGCCACGGGGCCACGCGTGTTACGACACAACTCCTTGGCGCCTTCAATATCATTGTTACTAATCTTTTCGTCGAGCGAACGCTGAAAAGCATCGGTATCTATTTCAGACATGCTGAGATAGATAATGCGCTCTATGCAGAAGGCTAAACCCAGCACTAAAGCAAAAGCCACTAACGACATAAAGGCAGCATCGCCTTCAATAAACTTTACCTTCAGCACCTCATGCCACCCTGAGGGCTCAACCGTTTGTGCCGACGCGCCCAAGCAATAGGTGCATACAAAGAAGATAGCAAGCAACAATTGTGCTACCCTATTATTAAATGCAAATATCTTGTTTCTAAACATTTCCTTCATTTTCAATTTACTACAATATCTATTTTCAATGCAAACAGTTTCTATTTATATGCAAACAGTTTCTATTTATATACAAACCATTTCTATTTAGATACAACTACTTTCTATTAATACCAGTAAAAACATTAAAGATATTTCTCTATATAATCGCGACATTGTTCCATCAGCCATTTGGGTGTGCTGGTAGCACCACAGATGCCCACCGACTGCTTGCCCTTAAACCACGAGAGGTCAATCTCTTCAGGTTTCTCTACCAAGAAGCTATGTTCATTCACACGCTTACACTCGTTAAACAACACCTTGCCGTTACTGCTTTTATGTCCGCATACAAACAAAATAATATCGTGACGCGAAGCAAAATTGGCTATATTGGGCATACGGTTGGCCACCTGTCGGCAAATGGTGTCGAAGCTACGGAAGGTAGCTGTAGGTGCAATATGTTCTTGAATATATTCGATGATACGATGAAACTCGTCCAAACTTTTTGTGGTTTGCGAGTAGAGATACGTGTTGCGCGAGAGGTCAAGCTGCTTCACATCTTCAAGACTTTCAACCACCACGGCATGGCCTTGCGTTTGGCCCACCAATCCCAACACCTCGGCGTGTCCGCTCTTTCCGAAAATCACAATCTGAGCATTCGGGTCGGCATCATACTGTCGTTTGATACGTCGTTGCAGTTGCAACACCACTGGGCAGGTGGCATCAATAATCTGTATATGGTTAGCCTCGGCCATGGTATAGGTTGCTGGGGGTTCGCCATGAGCCCGCAACAGCACCTTTACATTGTGCAAACGCATCAGTTCGTCATGGTTAATGGTTAGCAAGCCATGTCCATGCAAACGTTCTACCTCCATGCCATTATGCACAATGTCGCCCAAGCAATATAATGTCTTGCCATCGGCCAACTCTTCTTCAGCCTTCTTAATGGCTGTGGTAACGCCGAAGCAGAAGCCACTGCCATTATCAATCTCTATTTGTAGCATTTTGTTTTGCTATTAATTTTGATATCTTTTACAGTATACAACCGTGTGTATTGTGCTATTTGTCATGCACATTAATATTAATGGTAACCTTTGCGTTGTCAGGATCGTTGGTTATCATCAGCACACGAGGTTTGTTGCGAGCCTCTTTCAGTTTAGCGGCATCAACCGTTATCTTCAGTTTAGCCTCGGCTCCCGGAGCCAGATGCGTTGTGTTCAGCGACACCTGTAAAGCCGATGTAAACATACGCAAGCTGCGAATATCTAACACACTTTTACCCACATTGCGTAGACGTATGACGGCACGCTGCTTTTTCTTTTTACCAAATGGCGGAAAGTTGACCTCCATCTCAGAAAGTTCAATCTTTGGAGCGATAGCCAACTGATGTGCCGACAACTTCTCAAAGTTGGGCAACAGTACAGCCGAAATAGTAATTTCTTTATCAGCACTTACCTTGTCGCCAGGGAAGCCACCCAAGAACACGCTGGTTTGGTTCAAGCCCATCTCGGGCAGCGAACGCGAGTCGAGCGTAAGGGTGATAACACCAGAATGGCCAGGTTTCACCTTTGTAGGCGCCACATCGGCCTTCAGATAGTTGGGCAAGTGCATCACCTGCGGACGAAGCGTTTGGTCAGTGGTGTTACGAATATGTATTTTCTGTTGGGGTTGCTCGCCACGATTTACATCGTCAAATTCGATATCGTTTCTGTCGGCCAAAATTTGTCCCAGCATGAAGGGATAGGTTCCGGCATAGTCGATAACCTCGGGCACCACCACACCTTTCATGCGCAGTGCCAAAGGTTTGTCGGCATTATCAAGGTATAGGTCGACAAACTTATCAAAATGTCCCATAGTCATGGCATCATACGTCACCTTTACCGAGAAGGTTTCGCCAGCCACAATCTCATCTTTCGGATAGTCAACCTCAGTGCATCCACAGCTCATACGCACCTTTTCAATGTGCATAGGCTGATTGCTTCGGTTGCTAATTTCATATTCGGCCACTACAGGAGCCTGATAGGTCACCTGTCCGCAATCGATGGTTTCGTTGGCCACCACCAGTTTCTGAGCCCACATCGAGGCAGGCATCAACCATAACGAGGCCAACATTATCTTGATCATTTTCATATTTATCGCGATATAAAAGGTTTAAACATTGCTCACTGTCAGAACATCATCATGCAAGCACTGAGGCTTATCTCAAGCAAGCACTGAGGCTTATCTCAAGCAAGCACTGACGTTATATTATGCAAGCACTGAGCTTACACTCTGCAAGCCCAGTAACTATATGCAAATATATCACTTTATGCCGACAAGGCCAAGTTTTTACGACAATTATTCAATGACGTTTAAATATTATTATCATTTTTGTCGCCATAAGTTTTGCGCTACTTGCTTTCCACTTCTACAGCCACGTCGCGAGCCATAAACTCAGGACTGTAAGCACACTGTGCGGTGCAGAGCCCCGTGCGATAAGCTCCCGCGCGGTCGATGTAGTAAGACGCCTCAATGGTGTGACGGCCCTTGGCCAAGCGGTCGAAGAAGAAATAAGTAGCATTATCGCGCGTAACCATATAGCTGCCATTGCGATAACCGCTGAGCTGCGAGGTAGGCTCCATGTTGGCAGCACGATGGTCAGAAACCTGCACAAAGTCGTAGTCGCGATCAGCATCAATGGTGAGGCGCACCGTCAGGCGGTCGCCCACCTTCAGGTCGTTCAACACCTTGTTACCTTCGGCCGTATTGGTAACGTCAATGCGCTTACCATCTTTATAGAAAGTGCGCTTGATGGCAATGCCAGCCGAGGCCTTCTCTACCTCTTCAAGCGGCTGCACATACTGAGCATACACGGCGCCCCACGATGTGCCATCGGTCGACTTTTCAGCCGTAAAGGTGCGCATATGGTTACCCTCTTTCGTGGTCTTAACATAGCCCAGGCCCGCCATCTGCTTAGGCATGGTCAGCTGCTTGCCATCAACCTTCAACACCGTGGGTTTGCCCTCATTAGCAGTAAGCGCCTTCGCGTTGCCACCCAAGAAGGCCGACACAGCATCAACGGTGCAGAGCGGTGTGTCCCATCCCTGTGTGCGCTTGCACTGTAACAGCCACAGTTGCATATCGGCAATGGTCTTTTGGTCAGAAGGCTGCAGGCGCTGCAAAGCCTCAATAGCCGCCACCTGTGTGGGTATGCGATAGTTGCGCCACGAGTAGCCCGCCTTTTGCGTATCATAGTAGCTGCCCATGTCGGGTTTGCTCACCAGATATTGTCGCATACTTTCAATCAGCGTGTTAGCCTCGGTCTTGTGGTTAGCCTCGGCCAGCACCACAGCAGCACGAGCCTTGCCTTCAATGCTGAGGTCAGCGTTTTGCTTTGCAAGATGAGCGATAAGATAATCATAGTCGGTTTGACGTTTCAATGTCATCGACTTTTTGGCACCTGTCAGTGCGCACACATACATATACTCGCAGGCAAACTCAGAGGGGCGCACATGCTTCTCGCCCTTCTGCTCGCGTTTGCGCATATCGTTACACTCGCGCGAAGCCTCGCCGCCGAGCCAGTTTACAGCCATCATCAAGATGCTGCATCCCTCGTTATCGAGCATATCCATTGATGCGAGGCGTGCCAATGTTTCGGCCACCGACACGGTAACGTGCTTGCTGCCCATCATGCCAGGCCACCAACTGAACGAACCGTCATACTTCTGCAAGTTTTTCAGCTTGGCCAGCCATCCTGCTTGGCGCATATCAAGCGTGTTAGCATCGTAGAACGAGGCCAAGCGACGCATATTGTCGGTTTCGGTCTCGGCATCGTCTACCCACGGTGTTTCGCTTAGCAAGATGTTCTTCACCTCTTCATTGTCGGTCAACGTGCTCTTCAGGTGTTTGTCGGCATTCAGCTTCCACTGCTCTACCGTTTGCTGTATGGCAGGCGACAGCGTCATTAGTTTGCGGCCCACCACATTGGTATAATAGGCTGTGGCCAATGATATGGCATCTTCGTTGCCACGTGTTGAAACCGAAGGCAGCGTTTGCACCATCAGCCATGCGGGGTTGTTCGTATATTCTACCGTCAGTTTACCCTCATCTACCGTCTTTCCACTGAACAGTGGCTTCAGGTCAATGGTCTTGGTGCCCGCCCCTTGCTGCGTAAAGGGCACAGCTGTAGTGACCTGTTCGCTGGCCGAAAGCACGGGCAGATAGTGCTGTTCGCCATCGCTGAAGCCCGCTGCCTGAGCCGATACGCGGCATATCAGCAGTCCGTCGTTCTTCACATGGGCCATATCCAGGGCAAAGCTGAGAGCGATGGTAGTATCTTTTTCAATTTTAAATTTCAGGTCTTTGGCATACACCGTCTTGTTTGTCTCGGGGTTCAGCAGTTCAAGACGAGCCGTACCACCCAATCGGCGTTCAGACAGGTTACTGAGACGGGCCACGATGCTACCCTTATCAGCCGGACGCACAAAGCGCGGCAGGTTAGGTTCAATCATCAGTTTTTTCTGTGCCACAGCCTCGGCCTCCAGCTGTCCTATACGCATGTTGGTATCGTGAGCAATGCCCATCAAGCGCCATGTGGTAACACTCTCGGGCAACGTAAATTTCACCTTCACGTTACCCTTATCATCGGTTTCAAGCGTAGGCATAAAGAAGGCAGTTTCGGTAAGGTTCTCTCGCACGTTCACCATATCGGCAGTGACATGCTCGCCCGCATCGCCACACTCGTCACTATCTTCTTTAACAGCGCCCGTAATGGTACGTTTTTCCATCTTGGCCAACATAGAGTTGGATATTTCCATTTCTTCGTTAGGCACATAGTCGAACACCTTATCGTTTAATAACGAGGATGTACGCAAGAGCTGTTTCTTTGAGCCTCTTACCATCACCTCACCATGTTTTTCTATCTTAGCCACAATCCATGGCATGTAGAAAGAGCTAAAGTCGAGTGCGCGCTCGCCCAATGGGCGGAAGGCCATCTCGCCATAACGGCTTAGGGTTTGAGCATCGCGATAGTCCCAGCGAGTAGAAGGCAGAAGGTTTACCCAGTCGGCACTGAGCGTCCAGCGGTGCTTCAGCAGTTGGTCAAGCGATTTATCATACATGGTAAGCATGGTCTGAGCCTTGGCAGCGCTGCCATCGGGGGTGGCAATATGCAGGGTCCACTCTTCTTTCTGCCCAGGGGTAAGTCGGTCGCGGAAGGTGGTCCAAGTGGTGGTGAGACGATTGTCGGGCTTGGGGCATGCAATCTTTACCTCATGTCGATATACCTCGCCCTCTTTCACCCAAACATAGGTAAGCAGCAAGCCATCGCCATATTCGGGTTTATAAGTGAAGCAGCGCGTCATCACCTCGCCATCTTTCAGGTTCAGCACATCGCTTTCGAGCACTTTCTCGCCCGAGAAGATGGTGTAGAGCACATGCTGAACACTATCTGACGAGCCCACCTGAACATAAACAGGTTGCCCATTGGCCGGGAAGCGGTTGGCGATGGTATAGAACCAGTCGTGGGTGTGCGTGGCCACCTTCTTATCTTGCATTGAGAACAGCACAAAATGCTGCTGTATGGTATCGGTCCCACAATAGGCCGTGAGCAGATGCGAAGCCGAGGTAAGCGTAGCGGCCGACAACGGCTGGTTGCTATTGGTGCGAGCCGTGAAGCGCTGGTCGTCAATATAATAGGTCACCTCGCCATCAAGGGGCTCGCCCGCCGCATTGGTATAGTTGAAGCGAATGGTATGCAGGCTGTCGCGCTCTATCTTGTCGGGCATAGTGCATGAAAGAGCGGTAGACTTATCGCCCAAGGGCACGGTGGCAGAAGCATCATGACTCTCGCCACCCGCATCGGTCACAGTGGCCGTAACGTCGAACGAATAAAAGCGAGCCACCTTTTCAAAGCCTTCTTCGCGTTCGGGCATTGTCATGGGCACACGGGCTACGAATCGACCGCTGCCATCAGTAACAGCCGTGTCAGCATACAGCAGTGTGGTACGGTCGCGCACGCCGAAGCGTCCCCACCATAAAGCGGGGCGACGCACCACGCGATAGAGTACCTTTGCCCCCTGCACAGCCACGCCACTATAGGTGCGAGCCGTGGCACTGAGGCTTACGGTGTCGCCAGCCTGGTAGCTGGTGCTGGGCTTAGCGAAAGTGATGTCGAAGGTAGGACGTTTATATTCTTCAACGCGTATGCTGTTCCAAGCTACTACCCTGCGTTGTCCGTCAACCGAAGCTCGTATAGAGAAGGTTCCGTTCAAGCCGCTGGTAGGCAGCACAAACGATGTGGTGGCCGTGCCATACTTATCGGTCATGGCCTCGGCGGTGCTCACCACCTTGCCACTGGCGTTGCGTAGCTTAAACACCACCTTCTCATTGGGCATGGTCGATGCCCCATTGCGGCTCTTGCTGAAAGCGATGGCCGACAGCTGTACGGTTTGCCCTGGACGATAGAGGGCGCGGTCGGTGAAGAGCTTCAGTTGCGGTTCGGCCGTGCGGTCGTTGCCATAAAAGTGGTAACCATAATAACATTCGCCTTCCATCGAAGCCTTGTCGTCATCGGTGTAAGCATAATAGGTAATATAATTTTCTTTACCTTTTAAATCAATAATCACCTCGCCCTTAGCATCAAATACGTGGGTAGAGACGTCTCTCAGATTAGTTTTTACGTTAAAACGCCGCGTGCTAATGCGCAATTTGGCGCCTGGCACAGGCTGACCCGTAGTAGCATTGAGCACAGCAAAGCGCTGTTTGTGGTTGGGCAACGACTGGCACACCACCTTCAGATTGCTTACACGCAAGAGCACACGCTCGGGGCGCACGGCAGCATTGTTGGTGCTAAATTCTACCACATATACGCCCACCTTCAGCGGATTAATCGTCATCGAATCGCGCGTGGCCTTATAAGCAGGCATACCTATATAACGGCGCGTTTGGGTATAAGGTTCGTCGGCGGTGAAATGAGCCTTCAGTTTAGCATATTCTTTGTCGTAAGCGGGGTCGAGCGTGGTGTCGCCATCAATATTTACGCGGCGCACAGTCATGGTCAGTTCGTTAACGTTTACCACTGATAGCAGGTTCACCTTGCGCGGCACACCAGGCAGCAACACATCGTCGCCAATGGCTACATGAAAGCTGGGCAATGTGAGTCGGCTTTGGGCATTGCGCAAAATGTTCATGCGTGGCCATGCCCCCCAGTGCACCAACGAATAGTCGATAAAGTTCATCATATCCTTGGGTTGCACGTCGTCGGCTTCGGCCATCACATTGTAGCGCTCAATGGCCACCTCGCCAGCCACCATCAGGTCTTTATATTCGTTTAAGAGCGAGTCGACGGCCAGCAGATATTTCGACTTGCGCAACGCTGCCACCTGTTCTTTCTTACCTTCGCGCAACAGGCTGAGGGCCGTGATGCAAGAGGCCTGACGGTTGCCAGCCTTCTCATAATAGTCGTGCAAAAACTGCGTGCGACCAGCTTGAAAACCAATGATGTGCAAGAGGTCGTCGCCAAAGATACGGCTGTCGACGCCATCAAACACAAACGGCACGTAGCTTGTAGCAAAGGCTTTGGCCAAAGCATCAGGATGACGAAGCGACTTGTCATACCACTGCTTACTGGCAGCCTCGGCATCGGCCGCATCTTCGCACAGTTTAGGAAACAGGTCGTAGGCTCTGCCCAGCACGGCGGCATACACGGCGGCCAGCACCTTGTTGCCAGCCTTCTCGGCCTTCAGTTGCTCGCCCTCAAGGCGTATGACTGAGGGGCGTAGCGAGTCGGGCGATAGGCTTTGGCGCACACTCACAGCCTTTATTTGTGCTTTTAGCAAATGGCCATAGGCACGCTCTATGGTGGCCTTATGGGCTATCTTCTGCAAGATGGCCAACTCGGTCTTTGGCTGGTCTTTATCAATAGCCCTTGCCAGCTGTTTCCATAATGACGAATAGCTGTCGGCAAGTATTGATGTCGGCATCAGCCATGCAACAATCAGCAGCATGGCAAGCATCATTTTCTTCATCTTTACCATATCTTATCTTTTTTATTTATATTCGGTTTTTGTGCTGTAAAGATACTAATTTTCTGAAGAAAGTGGTTATGGCAAGACGAAAAAAATAAATGAGCCACAACCATTTATGCATATTTATACATATTAATGTATATTTATGCAAAATCAAAGGAGAAATGAATATTTATGCAAAACATACGTTTTGCTTTTATTAACATAAGATTGGTTAAAAAAGTAACAATCGCTTAAGAATTCAGACTGTTTGCTTACAGAAAATTTTATTGATACCTTTGAAATGCGAAACCCTTGGTTTCAGGTCCTAAAAGCCTTGGTTTTACGCTGTGAAACCCTTGGTTTTACAACCTGAAACCCATGCTTTCAGATTGTAATTTGATGCCTTTCTCAACCTGAAAGCGAAACTGTATATTTATGCAATTATTGAGACTGGGTTTGGACCTTGATATAAAACATAAAAAAACAACAAAAGAACATCAAAAACAACCTTTATGCACCCTATTATTTGCGCATAAAAACGTTGCTTTTGCTGTTCTTTTGTTGTTGTATATTGTTTCGTTTTCTGTTTCTAAAAAAACAATCACTCGTCTTTTAAAAACATTATTGTCATTTTGAAAAAACAATTACTCGTCGGCCTGCTCGTTCAGTGTATAGGCGCTGCTGCCATCAAAGCAGTGGGTGCAAACCTGGCATTTGGGCAAACCAATGGCCTCAATCAGTTGCTCAACGGTATTAAATTTCAACGACGTGAGCCCCAACTGCTTGCGTATAGCCTCTACCATGCGCTGATACTGGGGCGAGTTGGTAGTGGCATACTTGTCTAAGTCTTTATTGGCATCGCCCTCAAAGCCCTCAATAATGCGACGGGTGATGAGCTCCATATCGCTCTTCGACGAGGTGAAATTGATGAAGGGGCAACCATACACCAGCGGCGGACAGGCAATGCGCATATGGCACTCTTTCAGTCCAGCATCAAACAACACCTTCACATTATCGCGAAGCTGGGTACCACGCACAATCGAGTCGTCGCAAAACAGCACTCGCTTGCCTTTAAGCATGGCCTTGTTCGGGATAAGTTTCATCTTTGCCACCAGCGAGCGCATGGCCTGGTTGGAAGGGGTAAACGAGCGGGGCCAAGTGGGAGTGTACTTGGCAATGCAGCGCTGATAGGGCACACATTTTCCGGCAGCATAGCCCATGGCCATACCTGTACCCGAGTCGGGGATGCCACTCACACAGTCGATCTCAACATCATCTACCTTGGCCAAGCTGTAACCATTAGCAAAACGAGCCTCTTCGACATTGCGACCCTCATACGTAGAGGTGGGGAAACCATAATATACCCAAAGGAACGAGCATATCTGCATCTTCTTGTTGGCAGGGCGAATTTGCTCCATACCATCGGCCGTAATCTTCACAATCTCGCCAGGACCCACATTATATTCTATCTCATAATCGAGGTTAGGGAACGAGGTCGACTCGCTGCTGACGGCGTAAGCACCGTCTTTTTTTCCTATCACCAGCGGCGTGCGTCCCCAACTATCTCGTGCACAGATAATGCCATTATCAGTAAGGATAAGCATGCTGCACGAGCCCTTGATGTGGCGGAAGACATTTTCTATGCCATCACGAAAGGTCTTGCCCTGTATCAGCAGCAAGGCCACCAGCTCGGTAGGGTTGGTCTTGCCCGACGACATCTCGGCAAAGTGCATATTCTTTTCTAAAAGTTTGCGTGACAGCTCGTCAATGTTCACAATCTTGGCTACGGTGCAAATGGCAAAGCTACCAAGGTGCGAATTCATCACCAACGGCTGAGCATCGGTGTCGCTAATAGCGCCTATGCCCGCTGTGCAGCCATCAAACTTTCCTAACGACGGCTCAAACTTTGAACGGAAATAAGCGTTCTCCAAGTTATGAATAGAACGAACAAAGCCTTTCTCTCTCTCAAAAGCGGCCATACCTCCTCGACGTGTGCCCAAGTGCGAATTATAGTCGGTGCCATAAAACAAGTCGGCCACACAGCTCTTTTTGGAAATAGTTCCGAAAATACCTCCCATAGAATTTACTAAATTTGTATCTTAATATATTGTGAGTTTACTGTTTCCGAGCGCGAAATTAAAAAAAATCTGCTAATCTAGCAACGCTATCCCATTTTTTCTCACCCACACCCCTCGTTTTTTGTCATATCGCAAGTGAGAGGGCGGGGCTAAATTACTGAATATGGGAGGTATCTATCTCTAAAACGTTTTCTGTAGAATAGATAGCGAGACATGTAAACACCGTATCAAGGTACCACTATTTTTTATTTTCGCTTTTCTGCACCTATTATTCTAACGAGATTCCACCATGTAGATAGAATAGACTTAACTTATATTTGCAACTTATTGTGTACCAATTTATTTTGATTAAAACGGTAGAAAAGTGATTGCATGGATTTAATGGAGGATGAAAATGACGAAGATTTAACGTATTTAACTTTTGTAAGCCACAAAAATGGAGATGGTGTGCATATTTTGTGCAGAAGTTATTCTCGCAAGGAACAACTCTGGCTATCTCCGCTCTTTTGTTGCCTACAAGGCACAAAAACTCTTAATAATCTAAAAAAACACATTTATAAGTTATTATTTTTGAATAAAAGTTCTTATATTGTCGATTGTTTTGTATATTTTTGCGTTCAAATTAAAGATATTTGCAAATGAAAGATTTGAATCGTATTAAAGTTGTTCTAGTTGAAAAGAAGCGAACAGCTAAGTGGCTCGCAGAGGAACTAGGCAAGAACCCTGCAACTGTGAGCAAGTGGTGTACCAATGTGTCTCAACCAGACCTATACACATTAGATAAGATAGCCATTCTGCTTGATATTGACAAACGAGAGCTTATAACAGGTAAAGATTAAAGCTATGACAGATATTGTACAGATTCAAAAATCAGAGTATGATGCAATTCTGCGACAGGCTGTCGCAGTTATCGACAGGACAAGAGCTATGGTGGCAACAACGGTATGTTCTGCCATCGGTACCGCTCATTGGGAGATCGGAAAATTGCTTCACGACAAGAAGATTGAAAGTAAGCATGGAAGCGGCGTAGTAAATCGCTTGTCTTTTGACTTGAAGCAACGTTATCCACAGATGGGAGTTTCTCCAAGAAACCTGTGGGACATGAAGAAATTTTATGAACGATTCTGTAATAGTGAGCCAAAACTGCGACAGGCTGTCGCAGTTTTACCATGGGGACATACTTTGACTTTGATGCGCAAGTTCGGCGAGGATGATAACGCCATATTATATTACACGCAAGAAACTACGTCAAAAGGTTGGAATCGTGAACTTCTAACTAGTGCCATTTCTTTGCAAATGCACAAAAGGAAGAATGAACCATTGGATAACAACTTCGAGCAGACTCTACCTGCTACACAGGCGATGTTTGCCAATGAGGTGTTTAGAAGCGGTTACAATTTGGGATTCCTTGGTGTAAAAGACCCCATCTTGGAAACAGAGCTTGAAGCACGACTTGTGGAGAAGGTTAAGCAGTTCCTCTTGGAACTTGGCAAAGGATTCACATATATTGGTAATCAACACGTACTCGAATACAATGGAAAGCGGAACAAGGTTGACATGCTTTTCTTCCATCGTGGACTGCATTGTCTTGTGGCCATTGATCTGAAGATTGGAGAATTCAGACCAGAATATGCAGGCAAAATGAATTATTACTTGTCTTTGCTTGACCGTCTGGAACGCAGAGAAGATGAAAATCGCTCTATCGGCATTATTCTTTGTGCTGAGAAAGATCGTGTGGAGGTGGAGTTAGCATTGGAGGATATGGGCAAACCCATTGGGGTGGCAGATTATCAACTGATTGTGCCACAAGAAGAATTAAAGAAAGTAGTAGCAGAAGAAATGGAAGCTTTTGGTAAGGAACTTCCTCTTCGAACTGAAACGGAAGAGGGGGCAAAGCAAGAATGACAATAACACGGCATAAAAATAAAGATATAGTAAATATATGAAACCAGATTCTATATTATATTATCCTCATATTGAATTCCAAAATGAAGCGTGGGTTAAGTCCAGCTTGTTACTTTGGAACCATGTATATCGAATTGTCCCAGAAGGTTATGTTCCCAATGATAGTGATGATATCAAAGCATTGGTTGATGAAGACTTGGTTAGGAACATTAAGTTGGATGATAAAGATAGAGAAGATACATGTGACGAATTCCTAAAACTCTGTGATAAAATAGAGAATCATATGCCTGCGGGTCTTATTCCCTCGGATGAAGAAAGAATTCACCCTGGAAAAATTGACAGCAGGTTATATCCTTATCTCGACTTGATAGGAGATTATTTTATTGACGAAGACAAATGGCTCCATTTGTCAAAAGAACTTGCAAGAGGATATATGTTCAAGTTGTCACAAGTAGTTGCAAGGATACGCAATCTTAACAGAGGTACAGATGATTTGGATGCATGGTCAATAAATCCTTATTTCTGTGAGAATGCAAACTTCGGCGAGTTCCTTCAGGATCCTACAGCCAAAGGATTCTTCTGTTCTGTTACATTGGAAGACATCGTGCCTCAAAATATAGGAGAGATAAGCGCACGTGATTTAAGTAACTATTCAGCGGTAGCGCTGCGCCCTTAATCCACGATTGAAATATACTGCAAAAAGACCTATAAAAAGACAAAACAAAGTGTCTCAATTTCTTGCGTATGTGGGATGTTTTTCGTATCTTTACACCTATGAAGGAGCAAGTTACGGACATATCAAAAGTGCTGCAAGACATGACGGCAGAGATGCGGTTGATGCGTAAAACCATCGATCAGCAATATGCTGAGATAGCCAAACTTAACCGTAACATAGAAGCTCTGAATCATCAAATACGCAAGAAGGACGAAGAAAATG